>NZ_PYQM01000001.1:0-309971 GCF_003027595.1 Escherichia sp. 20412-1
CCGTCTGCGTTTCTCCGGTCCTAAGACATCAATCATCTGTTCTCCAATGACTAGTCTAAAAACTAGTATTAAGACTATCACTTATTTAAGTGATATTGGTTGTCTGGAGATTCTGGGGGCTAGTCTAGTCAGTATTGTCATGGCAAGGGAGAAGTCAGCACGGTGAGCAGAGGGTGTAAGGGTAAAGGTATTGTCCTGGATAAAAAAGAATCCGGCTTCATGGCGTGCCTGTTTATAAGATGTGCGGACGTTGCAATGGAAATTGGTTTAGTCGTTTACCGCCCCCCAGGTGCGATGTCATGTCCAGAAGCTGGTTCCAGACATGACGGATTATCAATGGGATAAAGGATATGCTGACGTTATTGATAAACTGGTTACAAAGTGCTGGCAGGAAGAAGCGTATGTGAGGTGCAGTTAAGGAAATTGACAATATAAATAATTTTCAGCGAAGATGGCGGCATGATGCTTGCTTTTTGCTTCAAAAAACATGGGTGAGATTTTCTCAACGATGGGCTTTGTATATCCGGTGTTGAGAAAAAGTAGAAAACCCGCTAATGAGAGTTTTTTGTGTTTTAAATTGGAGGGGGTGGCTGGATGTCTAAAATAAACATTGCTTCTATGTGTACAACTATGCGTTAATGATTGCGTCGGTTTGAAGAACAGACGATATACGAAGTAGTTTACTAAAGCAGTTCTCATTTCAGGTGTTATTCACATATTCCTTCTTTGAGTCTCTCCAATTAAGCACGAAGTCGTTTCTGTTATACAAACCATTTATGCCGAAAGGCTCAAGTTAAGGAATGTAGAATGTCAAATAAAATGACTGGTTTAGTAAAATGGTTTAACGCTGATAAAGGTTTCGGCTTTATTTCTCCTGTTGATGGTAGTAAAGATGTGTTTGTGCATTTTTCTGCGATTCAGAATGATAATTATCGAACCTTATTTGAAGGTCAAAAGGTTACCTTCTCTGTAGAGAGTGGTGCTAAAGGTCCTGCGGCAGCAAATGTTATAATTACCGATTAAAATCCAGGACTCGACTGTATACGATAACGAAGATGGCTGATGCCTGAGTAGAGATGCAGATAGAGTAATGGATATAGAATCCCATTTTGTGGTGAAGTACAGGTCTGCTGTATGAATAGTTTAATAGCAGAAGCTAACTGCTGGCATAGTAAAACAAAGTGCGTAAGTGGGTGACTCCCACAAAAAGCACCACAATCTCAAACCCGCTCAGGCGGGTTTTTTCTTATCTGATTTAAATATATTATTAAAATATCAAAGCTCTTGATAAGTAATCAAAAATCAGGCAACAGCTTTAAGATTTGTTTGGAATACTTTGTTGCAATGAGGGCAGATTAAAAGGGCACCTTTTTGTACTCTGGAAAAACTGTGTTCTGATTCTTGGGTGCAGTTTGGGCAGGAGCATTTAACGAGATAATTACGGCGTGATTTTGAGTCTTTACGTTCTGACATAGGCTTTTCCTGTGTAAATGGTCGTATACAATACACTAAATAACAAAACATATCGCGCATTATTATTTAATACATGGGTTTTAACCCTATTATTTTAAATTTCTGTTTTTTAGTGTTGTTGTGAACAATGTTTGCTGTAAAAACTAACCCGTAGACTCCGATCTTTTCAAACATACTGCACCATTCGCGCACATCGGGGTGAGGATATGAAATCCATTGATAATAACAACTGGCGTCGCCTGTGGCACATCGGCCTGTAATGCTGGTTTCTGGGCATTGCCGGAACTCCGTCACATTTCAAGATTAAAGAAGAGAGGCGTAAGACTGCGAGAGATGAATGATGCCGCCATCATTACGCAAGACTGTTGCGGTTGCTATTACTTCCAAAAATCGTTATTTCCCTCAGAGTGAGGAGCAGAAAAAGAGAATATGAGACAGGAATGCTCCTCTTATAACTGGACTTGGTGACTAAAATTTTGCAGGCCCTTTCCGGCAATCCGGCAGACTACGGGGGGGGGGGGGAAGGCGCGCGGGTTTTCTCTATTTATGAAAATTTTCCGGTTTAAGGCGTTTCGTTCTTCTTCACAGTAACTTAATGTTTTTATTTAAAACACCGCCTAAAAAGAAAGAAAACGACAGTTACTGAAAATGGGCTTTTTGGCCTCTGCTGCTTCCTTCTCTGTTTTTTCCGTGGAATGAACAATGGAAGTCAACAAAAAGCAGTCGGCTGACATTTTTGGTGCGAATGTCCGTACTATTCAGAACTTACACGTGCGCAGACCGACGCACAGGAGCTGAAAATACCAGAGACTCTGCTGAAGTGGTGGAAACCGCATTTTGTACTTTTGTGCTTTCACGGATTGCAGGTGAAATTGCCAGTATTCTCGACGGAATACCCCTGTGGTGCAGCAGCATTTTCTTGAGCTGGATAACCGGCATATTGATTTCCTGAAACGGGACATCATCAAAGCCATGAACAAAGCAACCGCACTGGATGAACTGATACGGGGCCGAGTGAATATATCGACCGCTGTCTGGAAGACTGTTATGTGCCAGAAGCAGATGTACTGAGCCTTCATCAACTTTGCGGCAGGCTTTATCTCCACGTGGGACATCACCTAAAAACAAAAATATGACGGCTTAATACTGAGAGAACACTAAATGTAGAAATTATGTCTACTTAGTTCGGACCAGAGTGCTGTTTTTTTATTACGTCGTTGAGACCATCATACTTCCTCCAGTAAAGGAGATAAAAATGGAAAAATTATTTACCCCGTTTCAGGCCGGTGACACTAACTTGGCAAATCGCGTCGTTATGGCACCAATGACCCGCTCACGGGCAATTTCAGACGATACTCCAGATGAACTGACTGCAAAATATTATCAGCAGCGCGCATTTGCAGGGCTCATTATTACAGAAGGATCGCAAATCTCCGTCCAGGGACAGGGTTATCTTTTCACTCCCGGAATCTACAGCGATGCTCAGGTGCAGGGATGGGGAAAAGTTACAAAAGCGGTCCACGACGCTGGCGGAAAAATTTATATTCAACTTTGGCACGTCGGGCGAATTTCTCACACAAGTTTGCAGGCTAATGGACAGGCCCCCGTCAGTTCGGTGGCAGTTAAAGCCAATAATTCCACCTGCTACGCACGCGACGAAAACGGCAAACCCGGTCCGGTTCCGGTATCGGAACCCCGTGCGCTGTCGATCCCCGAGATTAAAGCCGTGGTGCAGGATTACGTTCAGGCCGCTAAAAATGCTATTCGGGCGGGCTTTGATGGTGTTGAGATCCACGCCGCCAATGGCTATCTGCTTGAGCAGTTTATTAATGGTGGGCTGAATACTCGCAAGGATGAGTACGGTGGCGCGGATACTGACAATCGCCTGCGCTTTGTTCTGGAAGTGACTGACGCAATCTCTACGGCCATCGGCTCAGGTAAAACGGGTATCCGCCTGGCTCCCTTCGGGCGTCTGTTTGACATGCGTCCTTTTGATGGCGAGGAAGAAACCTGGCTGATGCTTGCTGATAAACTCAGCGCCCGTTCTCTCTCGTATGTTCATCTGAGCGACCAGCAAACACTGGGAGAACAGGCCATCCCTGCCGGGTTTATTGAAAAATTTCGTGCAGCTTATTCCGGACCTTTGATTATTACCGGTGGCTTTGATAAGCAGCGTGCCGAAGCATATCTCCAGGAGGGGAAAGCTGACCTGATTGGTTTTGGTCGGCCTTACATTGCGAACCCGGATCTTGTGGAACGAATGGTTAATGACTGGCCGTTGAATGACGTTAACCGGGCAACGATGTACGGCGGAGATGAAAAAGGCTATACGGATTACCCCTTCTGGTCCGATAGCAGGGAATAATTAATCAAGCAGGCCGTCTTCCGCAGCCCTGACCAGGGTATCCACTACATAGCGGATTTTGGGCAGCAGTTGGCGGCTTTTTGGCCACAGCGCGCTGATAGGCATCTCCCCGCCGGAGTGTCCGGGCAGCACTTCCCGCAATTTACCCTCGTCGAGATATCTGCCCACCAACCAGAGGGGGAGTTGCGACAATCCCCCTCCCGCCAGGGTAGCAGCGAGCATCGCGTCACCATCGGCAAACTCATGGGTCGGCGGAGGGACAAAGCGGCTGATTTGACCATCCCCCTCTTTCAGCAACCACGAAACAGGCTGGTTACGGCGAAAGCCGACAACGCACTGATGGTGATTCAGGTCATCAATACTGACAGGCTCGCCGTGGTTGAACAGATAATCTGGAGAGGCGCAGATCACCAGCTTCTGGGTTGTCAGTCTTCTGGCAACCAGCCCACTGCTGTCTGACAGCTCACCAATGCGAACGACAAGATCGATCCCCTCATCAATCAGGTTAACGAACCGCTCGCTGAACGTAACGGTCAACGCCAGTTCGGGGTAGCGTCGGGTGATATCAAGCAGGATAGGAAGGATGCGCTGTCGTCCGAAGGCTGCAGGTAAATCTACCCGCAGGCGCCCGGAGGGCTGGCAGGTATGTGACGTCAGTTCCGCCTCAGCCTGCTCCAGGATATCTATTGCGCTCTGGCAACTGGCAAGAAAACGCTCGCCATCAGGCGTCAGGCTTAACCGACGGGTGGAACGTTGAAAAAGCTTCAACCCGAGGCGGTCTTCCAGACGACTGACGCTTTTTCCTATGGCAGACTTTGTCAGCCCCAGCTTTTCCGCTGCTGCCGTAAAACTTCCTTGCTGGGCTGTGGCGACAAAAGCCGTAATTCCCCCCAGATGATCTGTTCTTCTCATAATTGTCCGTGAGAGGTATTAGCCCTGTATACATAGATTTATTTTATAATAAATTGAAAACGATTTGTAGAATCTATGTCTACTCAGAGACGAGTGAAAGCGTGTTTATCGCACGAAGAAAAACAGCCATAGTCACCTTCTCTATTACGCTTCATCTAAATTGCAAGACGATGCCGGATTTCGTCGGCCAGTTTTACAAAAACATGAATTAATACAGAGGAGAATATGATGTCATCTGCTAACGGTTTCAAACATGTGGGCTTTCTTACCCGTAAAAAAGGACAGAGCTTCGACGATTTTGTTAAATACTGGGATGAGGTACATACAGCGATAGCGCTCAGACTCCCCGGCTTAAGAGGTTATGTACTCAACCCCATCGATCGGGAAAAATATCCCGATTCCCCCGTCGACGGTTTCTCCGAACTGTGGTTCGACTCACTTGAAGACGCTATCGCAGCATTCAATTCTCCCGTCGGTAAAGAAGCCTATGACGACGTGTCCAATTTTGTTGAACATGCTGCCATTACCTACATCACTGAAATCAGAAAGCGCTAATGCCTTAACATGCCGGGAGCGGTAGAGGTACTGGATTTAATGCGGAGTTTTTAGGTAAATCTAAGATAAGGTGAAGAAATCTGCCATAAAGGCAGATTTCTTAAATTCATAATTAGAGATTTGCAACGTTATGATATACTTTTTGAACATCATCATCATCTTCAAGGGCATCAACAAGTCCCTCAAAGATTTCTAAATCTTCTGGTGAAAGCTCAACTTCTGATTGAGCAATCATTTCTAATTCTGTTGTTGAGAACTCAGTAATTCCGGCTGCTTTTAGCGCTGCAATTCCTTTGTGAAGGTCTGTAGGCTCAGTATAAATAACGATATTTCCTTCTTCTTCGGTCACATCGCGAACATCAACTTCAGCATCAAGCAAAATTTCAAAAATATGGTCAGGATCTGTTCCTTTAAATACAATCACTCCAGTATTGTCAAACATATAGCTGACAGAACCTGCCGCTCCGATATTTCCGCCTTTTTTGTTGAAAATTGTGCGAACATTAGCAATCGTGCGGTTAACATTTGAAGTTAACGTTTCGGCGATAATCATTGAACCATTGGGGCCAAAACCTTCATAACGTCCTTGTACGAACGTTTCATCTCCGCCACCTTTAGCTTTATCAATTGCTTTATCAATGACGTGTTTTGGAACTTGTGCCTGCTTCGCACGCTCAATAACGAATTTTAAAGATGTATTTAATTCAGGGTCTGGTTCACCTTGTTTAGCTGCAGCATAGATTTCTACACCGAATTTTGCATATATTTTAGACGTTGCACCGTCTTTAGCCGTTTTTTTAGCAACAATATTGGCCCATTTACGTCCCACTGGAATGATCTCCTCGAAATTTATTTACATTACCGACAAGTTGATAACTTGTGTTTTTTCATCGTATTATATTATATCATAACATGAAAAAATTCGTCTATGGGAATATAAAATATTCTATTTTCACGCAAGGATATTTAATTTTAACGATGTTAATTATTGTCGATGCGTTATTTTATGATTTCATTTTTCATTGTTAATAATTAAACCGCAACAATAATGTCGCGGTATGGTTGATTTTGACACCTGAATGCCTTATTAAGGAGGCGCAGTTTTAAATTGGCGGTAGCCCATATTTAGCTCGGGCGCGATTACATGCCTCATTAATTTCTCCATGCTCGCCAGACATGGCGAATTCTCTACATGTGGATGAGCGATTCTTGTATATTGTGCAGCAGGCGTTTTTTCCAGGCGTTCCAGCCAGGGCAACACAGCGTGGATTCTTCTGGTTAGTACCGCGCATACATCGGTGGTAAGGGGATATCTGCTCAGTCAGATGAGCCGGTATGGTGCCGCCTGCATCATCAGCTTCGGCCCAGTAAAAAGAGACGCGGAAAAATGCACAACAGGCACCACACGTCAGGCATGGATTCGGATTGCTCATAATTCACCAGTACTACTATTTAAATATCACAACGAAACCGCAGACACGTCATATGAAAGCACGTGCCTGCGGCAGGCTGGCGAACTTTCTATAGTGCGAGTATTGAATGATTACCAGCCGTTATCAATTTTACATATCTATTTAGATATGACCAGACAAGTTGAATGCAAACTGGAAGAGTTAATCTTTACAATTTGTAACGTGGTGGTTTGTGAAAAGTGAACGTCTTATGTAACCAGAGTCTGTATTATATTGTCCCTATAGTCCGACTTGCTAAATATAGCGATTAGTGATTTCTTTTTAATTCTAATTGGTTAGGTAAGTTCATCAGAAAAAGTTATTTTTCTTGTTTTAACGTGTAAGGCTTATATTACTGCTATCCGTGTTTCACATTCATTCTAGTGATTTTGCTGTATGTATTGGTGCTGATTTGGGATGTGGCTATTGAGCGACATGGTCTGGCATCTCCATCTTATGATCTGGAGCCGCCGCTATCGAAGAAAAGACGCGGGGGCACGTACTGGAAAATTAACACCCACCTTACCAGCGAGGCCCCATCGACGTTGTGCCAGTTCATCATATCCTTACTTATTGATAGCTTATGTATAAAAGTGAAGGGGACACAGAGAACTTTGCCTGACCAATATTCTTGTTCCGTTTTGTTGTCCAATGCTTTTTCTCTGCTTTAAGTTACGGCATAGAGGGCAAAATTTCATCAAGAGTATGGATATTTCTGGTTCTCTCTACCATGCTCTTTGTAGACGCCAGATTGAGCGAATGAACACAAAATAATGGCCCCGGGACACGCAAATGCGCAATACACTTATCCCCATCCTCGTTGCGGTGTGCTTGTTTCTTACTGGTGTGTCTATTTTGAATTTTCAGCTCTGGTATTCCGCAAAAGCAGAGAGCCTGGCGGGGGCGAGGTACGCCGCTAACAACATTAATCATATTCTTGAGGAAGCGTCACAGGCGACTCGAACGGCAATGAAAATTGCCGGGAAGAGGTGCGATCTGGATGAACAATACCAACTAGGTACAGAGGCTGCGCTGAAACCACATCTGCGGACGATCATCATTCTCAAACAAGGTGCAGTCTGGTGTACATCGCTACCAGGTAATCGGGTTCTGCTATCCCGTATTCCTGTTATATCTGACAACAATTTGCTATTGGCTCCGGCGATCGACACCGTAAATAGATTACCCATCCTCCTTTATCAGATTCAATTCGCTGATACGCGTATCCTGGTGACAATTAGTGACCAGCATATCCGCGGGGCGCTCAATGTGCCGTTGAAGGGGGTGAAATATACTTTGCGCGTGGGGAATAGCATTATTGGACCGTCAGGAGATGTGACAACTCTCAATGGCAGCCATCAATTTTCTGGACGGGTAAATTCCACAGAATATCATTTCAGTATTATCTATAACCAACCGCCGCTATTTAATTTCACCAGACTTATCGATAAAGGTTTGGGTATTTTGATATTCAGCCTGTTAATCTCCTGTTCTGCTGCTTTTTTGCTTGATAAATATTTTAACAAGAGTGACACACCTGAAGAGATCCTGCGTAGAGCAATAAGCAATGGTGAAATTGTACCTTTTTACCAACCCGTGGTTAATGGCCGGGAAGGGACGTTACGCGGCGTAGAAGTACTTGCCAGGTGGAAACATCCTCGCGGAGGATATATTTCACCCGCAGCATTTATTCCACTTGCTGAAAAATCAGGGTTGATAGTTCCGCTCACCCAAAGTCTGATGAACCAGGTCGCCACACAAATGAACGCGATCGCAAGTAAACTGCCGGAAGGTTTCCATGTAGGGATTAATTTTAGCGCCTCACATATTATTTCGCCTACGTTTGTTGAAGAGTGTCTGAAATACCGGGACAGCTTCACGCGCCATGATTTGAATCTCGTTCTTGAGGTTACTGAGCGTGAAGCTTTGCATGTTGATGAAAACCTTGTCCAGCGACTAAATATTCTGCATGAAAATGGCTTTGTCATTGCGCTGGATGATTTTGGTACGGGGTACTCGGGACTTTCTTATCTCCATGATCTGCACATCGATTATATTAAGATTGATCACAGTTTCGTTGGTCGGGTCAACGCAGATCCAGATTCCACCCGAATTCTGGACTGTGTGCTGGATCTGGCGCGCAAACTTTCTATCAGTATTGTTGCCGAAGGTGTCGAAACGAAGGAGCAACTCGATTACCTGAACAAAAATAATATCACGTTTCAGCAGGGGTATTATTTCTATAAACCGGTGACGTATATTGAGTTAGTCAAAATTATTCTCTCAAAACCGAGGGTGAAGGTGGTTGTTGAGTGAATAGGTACTAATTCACGTAGCATGATGATGCCTGACTAAAAAATGATCGAAAAGACTCTGTGGTGGTGCAATTGTAGACAGATAATTAGCTCGTTGCGTCTTGTTACTATTGTTCATTATTTTGTTTGCTATAATTATCTGAAATTGTTTTCAGGATCGCCGTCAGTAGCATGAACAATAGTAATAGCCTGGATTATTTCACTTTGTATATCATCTTCTCCATCGCGTTTATGCTGATCACCATTCTGGTGATCCTGGTCGCCAAACCCAGCATCTGGCTGGGAGAAGTGCTGGTTACCATAAATTTAATCAATGCACTTGTTTGGTTGGTGATCAATTTGCTTAACCGATTAAGAGAAAAGTTTGTAAGTCAAAGGGATCAACATTAATCTTTTTCATTATATTTTGATAATCTGGACTTATAGGATATTTGATCAGGCGTGTTTATAAGTCCAATCATTGAATAATTAATCATTAAAACTGAAAAACTATCCGGATTTAATTTGAGGAATTGCTTTGGCGGTGAGTAACGCGTATACGAATATGATTGCAGGGAAATAGTTTTTGTGAAGAATAAAAAACTAAATCAATAAAATCACCAAAATAAATAATCAGTGCTTCAGTATTGTCTGTAAGTCTGTTCACCCGCTAAAAATACACCGCGTCGAATCAATCGGCGCGGTGCTACATTATCGATTATTTTTTACCGATGGCACGCATGGTGTCATCAATTGCGGTAATTAACAGCATTTGCGGATCTTTGGCACAAACCTGATTCAGTTTTTCTACCACTTTGGCACTCAGTTCCGGTGATTGCTCAATCTTTAAATCACGGCTGGTAACGCTGGCGTTACCCATTACCGCAACGATATCTGCAACCTGTGCGCTGTCAGTTTTTGCCATTTCGTTGGCTTCTGCGCAGGTAATATAGGTTTCTGCTGGCAAACCATTCTTAATATTATAGTCCTGAGCCCAGGTCATTGGTGCGAAGACGAACAGCCCCGCCAGTAAAGCAAATTTTTTCATCATCATTCCTTATTTCATTTTACCCAGAATTGCACCACCCGTACCGCCAATTACGGCACCTTTAATTGCGCCTTCAAGACCATTGCCGGTCAGAACGCCAGTGACCGCGCCAACGGCGGCACCCACTTTTGCGCCTTTACGGGCATTTTTACCATCGTGGCCTTTTTCTGTTACTGCACCAACGCCAGCGCCCACAGCAGCACCTTTCAGTACGCCATTAACACCATTGCCAGTCAGTAAACCAACGCCTGCGCCTAACAGTGCACCTTTCGTGGTGCGATTCATATCCGCCATCGCTGGCGCGGAGCAGAGCAATGCTGAGATAAGCCCTAAGGCGAGTATTTTTTTCTTCAACTTAGATGTCCGGTATTTAGTAAGTTGCACACACAATAATTTCGTCTTCAATTAAGAACAGCTTAACTAAAGAACGCTCTCTATTATTCAGATAATTCAAAATGAGCGCGGTTTGTATAATAAGAATTATGGTTTTTGCTTGAATGGGAATAATCTTAAACAATAATTAACTCATTGATTTGAAATGTTTATTCAAGAAATGTCATCAAATGTTAACGTGGTATTGTAAAGGTAAGGTGATCTGAAATATCAATATTATTGTGTAATTTATATGTGAACAATATTTATCAGAAAACGTAATGTAAGTGATTATCTTCTGGCGGCAGTAATGTGAATCTGTTTGGCGGGGAAGGGGGTAGCCAGGCAGAGAAAAACTTAAATCGGATGTAATCTGACAGATACCTGTATAAATCACCGGTAACTGTCAGATCAGGTCTGAGCTAATACGGCTTATTTCAGCTCTTCTGCTTCCGGCAAGGTCACGTTAAGCTCAAGGATGGAAATATCACCATCTTTTTGCTCAAGCTGAACAGTCACCATCTCGGGATCGATTTGTACGTATTTACAAATGACATCAAGAATATCTTTACGCAACTGCGGCAGATAGTGCGGTTCTGCATCGCTGCGCCGGCGTTCAGCAACAATAATTTGCAACCGTTCTTTTGCAATATTGGCCGTGTTTTTCTTCCGTGAGAGAAAGAAATCGAGTAATGCCATAACTTATCCTCCGAACAAGCGTTTGAGGAAACCTTTCTTCTCTTCTTCAATGAAGCGGAAAGGGCGTTCTTCTCCCAACAGACGTTCTACGGTATCAGCATAGGCTTTACCCGCATCGGCGTTGATATCGAGAATAACCGGTTCCCCCTGGTTAGAGGCGCGCAATACTGATTGATCCTCTGGGATCACGCCGACGAGCTTGATGCGCAGGATCTCCAGTACGTCTTCCATGCTCAACATGTCGCCTCTGTTAACGCGGCCTGGGTTATAGCGCGTTAATAGCAGGTGCTCTTTAATCGGTTCTTCACCGTTTTCTGCTCGACGGGATTTCGACGCCAGAATACCTAAAATACGGTCTGAGTCACGAACTGATGAGACTTCCGGGTTCGTGGTTATAATAGCTTCATCTGCGAAATAGAGCGCCATTAATGCACCGGTTTCAATACCCGCCGGTGAGTCACAAACAATAAACTCAAAATCCATTGCTTTTAGGTCATCAAGAACTTTGGCGACCCCTTCGCGGGTGAGGGCGTCTTTATCGCGAGTTTGTGATGCCGGAAGAATATAGAGGTTTTCAGTACGCTTATCTTTAATTAAAGCCTGATTTAGCGTTGCATCGCCCTGAATGACGTTGACGAAATCGTAAACGACCCGGCGCTCGCAACCCATAATCAGGTCGAGATTACGCAAGCCGATATCAAAATCGATCACGACAGTTTTCTTTCCCTTCTGGGCCAAACCAGTGGCGATGGCCGCGCTGGAGGTTGTCTTTCCAACGCCCCCTTTCCCCGAAGTAACAACAATAATGCGTGCCATAAAAATTCCTTGTTAAAAAGGGATCAATTTAACGATTGAACGGTCAAAGCGTTTTCGACTAATTGCAGCCGTGCCGCTTTGCCATAAAATTCTGCTGGGATTTTATCACTCAGCCAGTATTCACCTGCGATAGAGACCAGTTCTGCCATCAGGCTCGTACAAAATATTTGTGCTTCCCGATCACCACTTGCCCCCGCCAGCGCACGACCGCGCATCATGCCATAGACATGAATGTTACCATCTGCGATCAATTCTGCCCCTGCGCTAACATGGCTTGTAACAATTAGATCACATTGTGGCGCATAAATGCGCTGACCGGAACGCACTGGGGTATCTATTAAGCGCGTTTTTGTGTCCGGCGTTGTATTTTTCGCAGGAGCCTGGGGGGCCGGAGCTGGACGCGGCGCTTTTTCCTTTCCTTCAGTCAGGATTGGCAACCCCATTTTTTCGATTTCAGCTTTCAGTTTCGCATTTTTGCAGCCACTGACACCAATGATCCGCAAGCCCGTTGCCGAGATAGCTTTATGCATTGCAGACCAGTTGACCTGTTCTTCGAGGCCACTGACATTGAGTACGATGGGGGCATGCTTTAAAAATGCGGGAGCCTGAGCGATTTTGTCTTCCAGCGCCTGATGAATAACCTTAGGTTCTGCCTCATGCAGATGAACCACAGATAAGGTGAAGCTGCTACCTTTAAGCTCGATTGGCGTGTTTGACATCCTGGCCTTACTCAATTAGCTAATTACCATCATCATCAGCGTGCGATGATATTACGAAGACTATAAGGCATGTTATAGTCTGGATTATATTGAGGCAAGTCACCCCCCCATTTATTCAGAGTAAAATTATGTTTTGTGTGATCTATCGAAGTAGCAAACGTGACCAGACCTATTTATATGTTGAAAAAAAAGACGACTTTTCGCGTGTTCCAGAGGAGCTGATGAAAGGTTTTGGTCAACCTCAACTTGCGATGATTCTTCCATTGGACGGGAGAAAGAAACTGGTAAATGCCGATATTGAGAAAGTTAAACAGGCATTAGCTGAGCATGGCTATTATCTTCAATTGCCACCACCTCCCGAGGATTTGCTGAAGCAACATCTTTCTGTGATGGCGAAAAATACAGACAGCACTAAAAAATAACCGATATCCGGCGGTGGCACCATATTTGTCGGAGCGGGTTTTAAGAACCACGATGAAGTGAGAGGAACGTTATGTATCAACATCACAACTGGCAAGGTGCGCTGCTGGATTATCCGGTGAGTAAAGTGGTCTGTGTTGGCAGTAATTATGCCAAACATATTAAAGAGATGGGGAGTGAAGTGCCTGAAGAGCCAGTGTTGTTCATTAAACCCGAAACGGCACTGTGCGATCTGCGCCAGCCATTGGCCATCCCCTCTGATTTCGGTGCGGTTCATCATGAGGTTGAACTGGCGGTGTTGATCGGCGCGACGCTACGCCAGGCCACGGAAGAGCATGTACGCAAAGCCATTGCCGGTTATGGTGTGGCGCTCGATCTGACATTACGTGATGTTCAGGGAAAGATGAAGAAAGCCGGGCAGCCATGGGAAAAAGCTAAAGGGTTTGATAACTCTTGCCCACTGTCCGGGTTTATTCCCGCTGCAGAGTTCACTGGCGATCCACAAAATACGTCGCTAGGCTTAAGTGTAAATGGTGTCGTTCGTCAACAGGGTACAACGGCAGATATGATCCATAAAATCGTTCCGCTGATTGCTTATATGAGCAAGTTTTTTACCCTCAAGCCTGGTGACGTTGTACTAACAGGCACGCCTGATGGTGTTGGACCACTACACAGCGGTGATGAACTGATCATCACTTTCGGTAGTCATTCGTTGACAACTCGCGTTTTGTAATACTTTTTGCCGCCTGAAAGAGGCGGCAATACTTGCAACGCTGTGCCAGACTGGTTATAAGGTGCGTTTTAACGTAATGGCGGAACACCTGATGAGCGATATACCTTTCTGGCAAAGTAAAACCCTGGATGAAATGAGCGATGCAGAATGGGAGTCGTTGTGTGATGGTTGTGGTCAGTGCTGTCTGCATAAACTGATGGATGAAGATACTGACGAAATCTACTTCACTAACGTCGCTTGCCGTCAGCTTAATATTAAAACCTGTCAATGTCGTAACTACGAACGCCGCTTCGAGTTTGAACCTGACTGCATTAAATTAACCCGTGAGAATCTGCCAACATTCGAATGGCTACCGATGACCTGTGCTTATCGGTTGCTGGCGGAAGGGAAGGCATTGCCTGGGTGGCACCCACTGATTACCGGTTCGAAAGCGGCAATGCATGGTGAGCGAATCTCCGTACGTCATATCGCGGTGAAAGAATCAGAAGTGATCGACTGGCAGGATCATATACTCAATAAACCTGACTGGGCACAGTGAGCAACTGAAACCGAAGGGATTACTTGTTTTGTGCATGGGGCATTGTTGGTGCATCAGAACTGAAATTAGCATCCAGAATTGCCAGTGGATTGCCATTATTGTCTGACACCCATCTGAGCAGAAATCTGCCCCATTTGTGCAGCAATGACCTGCGCTTAGTGCTCTACAAGCAAATGTGCGCCTTGATTTGTACACGTTACAAACACATAGCTGCTCTTTTTAGAATGTTGTTTCAGTTAGCACCAAATGAGCCAGGTGCATGCCGTTTACCACCTTTGTTATTTCTTGCCATCAAGTGAGGAACGAAGATGAACCTCAATATAAGGTTATTTACCTATTCTGGTAAAAGCCATCTGAATTATCAGCACATTAATAACGGCCTGCCTAAGATTGATCATCCGTATACCGCTTTCTGTTTCTGATGATGTGAAATGATCTTTAATCGCAAGATTGCATTTGATGGTAATTATCCATTTTTTGTATAAATATTTCCCTGCTAATACATATATTTCGCCGTGCCACACTACTGTATTTATTACCAGTTTCCAGAGATTATGTATCTGCCTGTACGGGCATTTTCCAGAGAGACGATAATATCCCTCACAAGTGAGAGGGGTTTGATCTGATTTCGCTTTTTTGAGAGGGAGAATAGCTGTAAAAGGAGATTTGCTAATATAGCCGTTTAATTCGTCGAACCCGAACACGGGTCTCATTCAGAACATATACAGATTTATGTTCTCACTGTTCGATCGTTCTTAACGGTATGTTTTTTTGATTATGTCCGCAATGTGGTGGCCTGGTTGATGAAACTGGCACTGTATAGTGCCAGTCGCAACTTAGCTGGTCTGCTTTTTCATCATACTGAGAATGAACAACAGCGCTGCACACAACACCACCGAGGGGCCTGCTGGCGTATCGTAAAACGCGGAAAATGTTAAACCGCCCGTTACAGCAACCATTCCTACTACAACAGCGACACCAGCCATCTGTTCCGGCGTGCGGGCAAAACGGCGCGCAGTAGCCGCAGGAATAATCAACAGCGAGGTAATAATCAACGCGCCAACAAATTTCATTGCTACGCCAATCGTCAATGCGGTCACCAGCATCAACAACAATTTCACACGCTGTAATTTCACACCATCAACAAACGCCAGATCCGGGCTAATCGTCATCGACAGTAAATTGCGCCATTGCCAGAACAGAATCGCCACCACGATAACCACGCCAATCGCAATAGCGATAAGATCTTCCGGTGTTACTGCCAGCAAATCACCGAACAGGTATGCCATCAAGTCAACGCGAATGTTAGACATCAGGCTGACGACGACCAGACCCAGCGACAATGCACTGTGCGCCATAATTCCCAATAACGTATCGATCGCAAGTTGTGGGCGCTTCTCCAGCCATACCAGGCCGCCCGCCAGCAGCAGCGTAACCGCAATCACCGCATAGAAAGGATTCACATCCAGTAACAAACCAAACGCGACTCCCAGTAAAGACGCATGAGCCAGCGTGTCACCGAAATAAGACATACGACGCCAGACAACAAACGAACCCAGCGGACCTGCAGCACAGGCCAGCATGATCCCGGCTAACCAACCGGGAAATAATAATTCAATCATGAGCGGTCATTTCCCCGACGCAGAATAATTCGCCCCTGTAAATCGTGGCGGTGATTATGATGATGGCGATAGATACCTAGCTGTTCAGCACCCCGAGGTCCGAACATCGAAATAAATTCCGGATGCAGGGAAACGACTTCCGGTGTGCCGGAACAACAGATGTGATGATTCAGACAAAGTACTTCATCGGTTTTGGCCATCACCAGATGCAGATCGTGAGACACCATTAAAACGCCGCAATCCAGTTCGCGGCGCAGTTGGTCAATAAGGTCGTACAGCGCAACCTGACCATTCACATCCACGCCCTGAGTAGGTTCATCCAGCACTAATAATTGCGGTTGATTTAACAACGCGCGTGCCAACAATACACGCTGCGTTTCACCACCAGAGAGCTTTTGCATTGGCGCGTCAATCAGATGCCCGGCCTGAACGCGTTTCAGTGCAGGCAGAATGTCTTCTTTATGTGTACTGGGGCGTAAGCGTAAGAAACGGTTTACAGTTAGTGGCAACGTGGTGTCGAGATACAGCTTCTGCGGCACATATCCGATGCGCAGTTTTCCGTGGCGCTTGATAACACCTTCATCAGGTGTTACCAGTCCGAGCACAACCCGCACTAGCGTCGACTTACCGGCACCGTTCGGCCCAAGTAAGGTCAAAATTTTTCCAGGTTTAAGTTCCAGCGACACATCAGAGAGGACGCGGCGTTGGCCAAAAGAGACCGAAACATTTTCCAGGGAAACCAGACTTGTCATGTTAATTTTAGTCTTGCAGTAGTCATGAAATGTTATAATATCACACTTCTCATATTCATTACGATGATTGGTCGCATTATGTTACATAAAAAAACGCTTCTTTTCGCAGCATTATCCGCTGCTCTCTGGGGGGGCGCAACACAGGCCGCAAATGCCGCCGTTGTTGCTTCGCTTAAACCTGTCGGATTCATCGCTTCCGCCATTGCTGATGGGGTAACAGAGACCGAGGTATTACTTCCGGACGGTGCTTCTGAACACGATTATTCACTGCGTCCATCGGATGTAAAACGCTTACAGAACGCGGACTTAGTCGTTTGGGTTGGCCCGGAGATGGAAGCGTTTATGCAAAAGCCGGTGAGCAAATTACCAGAGGAGAAACAGGTAACGATTGCGCAGCTTGAGAATGTAAAACCGCTGCTGATGAAAAGTATTCACGACGATGATGATGATCATAACCACGCGGAAAAAAGTGACGAAGATCACCATCACGGCGATTTCAACATGCATCTTTGGCTTTCCCCAGAGATAGCGCGGGCTACAGCGGTTGCAATCCATGGAAAATTAGTGGAACTTATGCCGCAAAGTCGAGCCAAACTTGACGCCAACCTGAAGGATTTTGAGGCACAATTAGTTGCAACCGATAAACAGGTTGGTAATGAGCTCGCGCCGCTCAAGGGAAAAGGTTATTTCGTTTTTCATGATGCTTATGGCTACTTCGAAAAACAATTCGGACTGACACCGCTTGGTCATTTTACCGTTAACCCAGAGATTCAACCGGGCGCGCAGCGTTTACATCAAATAAGTACACAGTTGGTTGAGCAAAAAGCAACCTGCGTTTTTGCTGAGCCACAGTTCAGGCCAGCGGTCGTTGAAAGCGTCGCACGAGGGACATCCGTTCGTATGGGAACGTTGGATCCCCTTGGGACGAATATCAAACTGGGTAAAACAAGTTATTCAGAGTTTCTGAATCAATTAGCCAACCAGTATGCGAGCTGCCTGAAAGGAGATTAATGAGGAAGTGATTACGTGCAACAGATAGCCCGCTCTGTCGCCCTGGCGTTTAATAATTTACCGCGACCACACCGCGTTATGCTGGGGTCGCTCACCGTTCTTACCCTGGCCGTCGCTGTCTGGCGGCCCTATGTTTACCACCGCGACGCCACGCCAATTGTCAAAACAATTGAGCTGGAACAGAACGAAATCCGTTCACTCTTACCTGAAGCCAGTGAACCGATTGATCAAACCGCACAAGAAGATGAAGCCATTCCGCAGGACGAACTGGACGACAAAACCGCTGGTGAAGCGGGTGTGCATGAATATGTCGTTTCCACAGGCGATACGCTAAGTAGCATCCTCAATCAATATGGTATTGAGATGGGTGATATCACCCAACTGGCTGCTGCGGATAAAGATCTGCGTAACCTGAAAATTGGTCAACAACTCTCCTGGACATTAACCGCAGAGGGCGATTTACAGCGTCTGACCTGGGAAGTTTCTCGCCGCGAAACCCGTACCTATGATCGCACTGCTGCTAATGGTTTTAAAATGACCAGCGAAATGCAGCAAGGGGAGTGGGTTAATAATCTACTGAAAGGCACCGTTGGGTCGAGCTTTGTTGCCAGCGCCAGAAATGCTGGTTTGACCAGCGCTGAAGTGAGCGCAGTGATCAAAGCGCTACAGTGGCAGATGGACTTTCGGAAGGTGAAAAAAGGCGATGAATTTGCTGTATTAATGTCGCGTGAAATGCTTGATGGCAAACGTGAGCAAAGCCAGTTGCTGGGCGTGCGTTTGCGTTCTGAAGGCAAAGATTATTACGCAATCCGCGCTGAAGATGGCAAGTTCTATGACCGTAACGGTACTGGCCTGGCGAAAGGTTTCTTGCGATTCCCGACGGCGAAACAGTTCCGCATCTCGTCTAACTTTAACCCGCGTCGTCTGAACCCGGTAACTGGTCGTGTTGCACCACACAGAGGTGTTGATTTCGCGATGCCACAGGGTACACCGGTGCTTTCGGTGGGTGACGGTGAAGTGGTAGTAGCCAAACGCAGTGGCGCTGCAGGTTATTATGTTGCGATCCGTCATGGTCGTAGCTATACCACGCGTTATATGCACTTGCGTAAGATTCTGGTGAAACCGGGGCAGAAGGTGAAACGTGGCGATCGTATCGCGCTATCCGGTAACACCGGGCGTTCAACCGGACCACACCTGCACTATGAAGTATGGATCAACCAGCAGGCTGTAAACCCGCTGACGGCGAAACTGCCGCGTACCGAAGGGCTGACAGGTTCCGATCGTCGCGAGTTCCTGGCGCAGGCCAAAGAGATTGTGCCGCAGCTACTGTTTGATTAATTAACATCCATTCGCAGCCGGTACGCAGTCAGTACCGGCTTTTTTATTTGGTGCGGGGCAAATTGCGCCGCTACACTATCAGCAGATTGATTTTTGCCTTATCCGAAACTGGAAAAGCATGGAAACGAAAAAAAATAATAGTGAATACATTCCTGAGTTTGATAAATCCTTTCGCCATCCGCGCTACTGGGGAGCCTGGTTGGGCGTGGCGGCGATGGCCGGTATTGCTTTAACACCTCCGAAATTCCGCGATCCCATTCTGGCGCGACTCGGGCGTTTTGCCGGACGACTGGGAAAAAGCTCGCGCCGTCGTGCGTTGATCAACCTGTCCCTCTGTTTTCCGGAACGTAGCGAAGCCGAACGCGAAGCGATTGTTGATGAGATGTTTGCCACAGCGCCCCAGGCGATGGCGATGATGGCGGAACTGGCGATACGTGGGCCGGAGAAAATTCAGCCGCGCGTCGACTGGCAGGGGCTGGAGATCATCGAAGAGATGCGGCGTAACAACGAGAAAGTGATCTTTCTGGTGCCGCACGGCTGGGCAGTGGATATCCCCGCCATGCTGATGGCCTCGCAAGGACAGAAAATGGCGGCAATGTTCCATAATCAGGGCAATCCAGTTTTTGATTATGTCTGGAACACCGTGCGTCGTCGTTTTGGCGGACGTCTTCACGCGAGAAATGATGGCATTAAACCGTTCATCCAGTCGGTTCGTCAGGGCTACTGGGGCTATTATTTGCCCGATCAGGATCATGGCCCGGAGCACAGCGAATTTGTTGATTTCTTTGCAACCTATAAAGCGACGCTGCCCGCGATTGGTCGTTTGATGAAAGTGTGTCGTGCGCGCGTCGTACCGCTGTTTCCGATTTATGATGGCAAGACGCACCGTTTGACGATTCAGGTGCGCCCGCCGATGGACGACTTGTCAGAAGCGGATGATCATACGATTGCGCGGCGGATGAATGAAGAAGTCGAGATTTTTGTTGGTTCGCGACCAGAACAATACACCTGGATTTTAAAATTGCTCAAGACCCGGAAGCCTGGTGAAATCCAGCCGTATAAACGTAAAGATCTTTATCCCATCAAATAAAAAAAGCCTCTCACGAGGAGAGGCTTCCGTTAGTTGATAAGTTCAAGTTTGCCTGATGAGTAATTTTATCGAGCCTACAGACGATTTGTAATCTTTTGAATTATCAAGGTGTTGTAGGCCGGACAGGGCGTTTACGCCGCATCCGGCAACTTACTTACTCAACAGTTAAAATACGCGTGGTATTGGTAGAACCCACGGTACTCATTACGTCGCCCTGGGTGACGATGACCAGGTCGCCGGACATCAGATAGCCTTTATCGCGCAGCAGATTTACCGCTTCGCTGGCCGCAACTACGCCATCACTTGCACTGTCAAAATAGACCGGCGTGACACCACGATAAAGTGCAGTCAGGTTCAGGGTACGCTCATGACGAGACATGGCGAAAATTGGCAGACCGGAACTGATACGGGAGGTCATCAGCGCGGTACGACCAGACTCGGTCATGGTGATGATAGCGGTAACCCCTTTCAGGTGGTTAGCTGCATACATCGCGGACATGGCGATTGCTTCTTCCACATTATCGAACTGAACGTCCAGACGGTGTTTAGAAACGTTAATGCTCGGGATTTTTTCAGCACCCAGGCAAACGCGCGCCATCGCAGCAACTGTTTCTGAAGGGTATTGGCCCGCAGCGGTTTCTGCAGACAGCATCACGGCATCAGTACCATCCAGCACGGCGTTTGCCACGTCCATAACTTCTGCACGGGTTGGCATCGGGTTGGTGATCATTGACTCCATCATCTGGGTCGCTGTAATTACCGCACGGTTAAGCTGGCGCGCACGACGGATCAACGCCTTCTGAATGCCGACCAGTTCCGGATCGCCAATTTCAACGCCGAGGTCACCGCGTGCGACCATCACCACGTCAGAGGCGAGGATAATGTCGTCCATTGCATCCTGGCTGCAAACGGCTTCCGCACGTTCAACCTTGGCGACAATTTTCGCATCACAACCTGCGTCGCGTGCCAGACGGCGGGCATAGTTCAGATCTTCGCCACAGCGCGGGAAGGAAACTGCCAGATAATCCACGCCAATCAGTGCGGCAGTCTGAATATCAGCTTTATCTTTTTCGGTCAGTGCTTCAGCCGACAGACCGCCGCCGAGTTTGTTGATCCCTTTATTGTTAGAGAGAGGGCCACCGACAGTGACTTCGGTGAACACTTTCATGCCCTGAACTTCCAGCACTTTTAACTGTACGCGACCGTCGTCCAGCAGCAGGATGTCGCCAGGCACGACGTCAGCAGGCAGACCTTTATAGTCGATACCGACTTTTTCTTTATCGCCTTCACCTTTACCCAGGTTAGCATCCAGCAGGAATTTGTCCCCAATGTTGAGGAACACCTTACCTTCTTTAAAGGTAGATACACGAATCTTTGGCCCCTGAAGGTCACCCAGAATAGCCACATGACGCCCCAGTTTTGCGGCAATTTCACGAACTTTATCTGCGCGCATTTTGTGATCTTCAGGCGAGCCGTGAGAAAAGTTCATACGTACAACGTTTGCGCCGGCAGCGATAACTTTTTCAAGGTTATTATCGCGATCAGTAGCCGGGCCTAACGTGGTAACGATTTTGGTTCTGCGAAGCCTTCTGGACATGTAATACTCCGTTGACTGAAACAACAAGGTGTTGCTTGAACATGAAATTCGCATAAATTAAAACGATAACGGTTCTAAATTAAACACATGCGAATGTCGTATAAGGATAGAACAGTGACTATCGTTTCAGCGATCGTCACTTAAATTAAGTAACTGCTTATCAAAACGCGATTCCTTGAGAGCTTCCTTGACCCGCTTCAAGTTATCTCTGAATTTTGTTCCGCGTCGCAAAGTAAATCCTGTTGCCAGCACATCTATCACGGTCAACTGTGCAAGTCGAGAGACCATGGGCATATAAATGTCAGTATCTTCCGGTACATCGAGGGTAATTGCCAGCGTTGCTTCCCGGGCGAGTGGCGTTCCCGCTGAGGTGAGGGCAATCACCATTGCGTCGTTTTCTCGCGCCAGTTGCGCCAGTTCAACCAGATTTTTTGTTCTGCCGGTGTGGGAAATCAGCACAACGACGTCACCATCACTACAATTCATACAACTCATTCGTTGCAGTACGATATCGTCCGAGTAGATCACCGGAACATTGAAGCGAAAAAACTTATTCATCGCATCGTGGGCAACGGCAGCGGAAGAACCTAATCCAAAAAAGGCAATTTTCTTCGCCTGGGTGAGGAGATCAACGGCACGATTGACGGCGGATTTATCCAGCGAGTGACGGACGTGATCAAGAGTAGCCATTGCCGACTCAAATATTTTCCCTGTGTATGATTCAACGCTGTCATCTTCATTGACGTTGCGATTAACATAAGGAGTGCCATTCGCCAGACTTTGCGCCAGATGCAGTTTAAAATCAGGAAAACCGCGAGTGTCCATGCTGCGACAGAAACGATTCACCGTCGGCTCGCTAACATTGGCTTCCAGCGCCAGAGCAGCAATACTCGAATGGATCGCGTTGTCGGGCGAAGCAAGAATGACCTCGGCAACTTTGCGTTCTGATTTGCTCAAATGTTCCAGTTGAGACTGGATTTTTTCCAGCATATTCATGATGTAAAGAGACTCACGGGTAATGACGATTTCCGCACTGAAAGAAATCGAAATGCAGTTTTGTCAGATATTACGCCTGTGTGCTGGGTTAATGACAAAAGCAGATAAAAAAGTTGTTATTTTTTTTCATAACATGATCAGTGTCAGATTTTTACCCAATGGAAAACGATGGTTTTTTTATCAGTTTTGCCGCACTTTGCGCGCTTTTGCTGTAATCGCACGGGTGGATAAGCGTTTACAGTTTTCGCAAGCCCGTAAAAGCAGTACAGTGCACCGTAAGAAAATTACAAATATACCCAGGCTTAAGTACCGGGTTAGTTAACTTAAGGAGAATGACATGGCGGTAACGCAAACAGCCCAGGCCTGTGACCTGGTCATTTTCGGCGCGAAAGGCGACCTTGCGCGTCGTAAATTGCTGCCTTCCCTGTATCAACTGGAAAAAGCCGGTCAGCTCAACCCGGACACCCGGATTATCGGCGTAGGGCGTGCTGACTGGGATAAAGCGGCATATACCAAAGTTGTCCGCGAGGCGCTTGAAACCTTCATGAAAGAAACCATTGATGAAGGTCTGTGGGATACCCTGAGTGCGCGTCTGGATTTTTGTAATCTTGATGTCAATGACACGGCCGCATTCAACCGCCTTGGCGCGATGCTGGATCAAAAAAATCGTATCACCATTAACTACTTTGCCATGCCACCAAGCACCTTTGGTGCGATCTGCAAAGGGCTGGGTGAGGCAAAACTGAATGCTAAACCTGCTCGCGTGGTCATGGAAAAACCGCTGGGAACATCACTGGCGACTTCGCGTGAAATTAACGATCAGGTAGGCGAATATTTCGAGGAGTGCCAGGTTTACCGTATCGACCACTATCTGGGTAAAGAAACGGTACTGAACCTGCTGGCGCTGCGTTTTGCTAACTCTCTGTTTGTGAACAACTGGGACAATCGCACCATTGATCATGTTGAGATCACGGTGGCAGAAGAGGTCGGAATCGAAGGGCGCTGGGGGTATTTTGATAAAGCCGGTCAGATGCGCGATATGATCCAGAACCACCTGCTGCAAATTCTTTGCATGATTGCGATGTCTCCGCCGTCCGACCTGAGCGCCGACAGCATCCGTGATGAAAAAGTGAAAGTACTGAAGTCATTGCGTCGAATTGACCGCACCAATGTGCGTGAAAAAACAGTACGCGGGCAATACACCGCAGGCTTCGCTCAGGGCAAAAAAGTACCAGGCTATCTGGAAGAAGAGGGTGCGAATAAAAGCAGTAACACGGAAACCTTCGTGGCTATCCGCGTCGACATCGATAACTGGCGTTGGGCTGGCGTGCCGTTCTACCTGCGAACAGGTAAACGTCTGCCGACAAAATGCTCTGAAGTTGTGGTCTATTTCAAAACACCAGAACTGAATCTGTTCAAAGAGTCGTGGCAGGATCTGCCGCAGAACAAACTGACTATTCGTCTGCAACCCGATGAGGGCGTGGATATCCAGGTGTTGAATAAAGTCCCTGGTCTTGATCACAAACATAATCTGCAAATCACCAAACTGGATCTGAGCTATTCAGAAACCTTTAATCAGACGCATCTGGCTGATGCTTATGAGCGTCTGTTGCTGGAAACGATGCGCGGTATTCAGGCGTTGTTTGTGCGTCGCGATGAAGTGGAAGAAGCGTGGAAATGGGTAGATTCCATTACTGAAGCATGGGCGATGGACAACGATGCGCCGAAACCGTATCAGGCCGGAACCTGGGGCCCGGTTGCCTCGGTGGCGATGATTACCCGTGACGGTCGCTCCTGGAATGAGTTTGAGTAATATCTCGACTTATCCTTACGGGTTATTTTACCGGTAACATGATCTTGCACAGATTGTAGAGTAATTTTTACACTTTTGAGCCTCGTGTGGATTCACCCACGAGGCTTTTTTTATTACACTCACTGAAACGTTTCTGCCCTATGAGCTCCGGTTACAGGCGTTTCAGTCATATTTTTCTTGAGTGAAACGCATTGTGAATCACCCTGCTCTGACAACTCAATTTCAGGAGCCTTTATGAATCCACAATTGTTACGCGTAACAAATCGAATTATTGAACGTTCGCGCGCGACTCGTTCTGCTTATCTCGCCCGGATCGAACAAGCGAAAACCTCGACCGTTCATCGTTCGCAGTTGGCATGCGGTAATCTGGCACACGGTTTCGCCGCTTGCCAGCCAGAAGACAAAGCCTCCCTGAAAAGCATGTTGCGTAACAATATCGCCATTATCACCTCCTACAACGACATGCTCTCTGCCCACCAGCCTTATGAACATTATCCAGAGATCATTCGTAAAGCACTGCATGAAGCTAACGCGGTCGGCCAGGTGGCGGGGGGGGTTCCGGCGATGTGCGATGGTGTCACCCAAGGGCAGGACGGAATGGAGCTGTCGCTGTTAAGCCGCGAAGTGATTGCCATGTCGGCGGCGGTGGGGCTGTCTCATAACATGTTTGATGGCGCGCTGTTCCTCGGCGTGTGCGACAAGATTGTCCCAGGGCTGACGATGGCTGCACTGTCGTTCGGTCATCTGCCTGCGGTATTTGTGCCATCAGGCCCGATGGTAAGTGGTTTGCCAAACAAAGAGAAAGTTCGCATTCGCCAGCTTTATGCTGAAGGAAAAGTGGATCGTATGGCGCTGCTGGAGTCAGAAGCCGCGTCTTATCATGCGCCGGGTACGTGTACTTTTTACGGTACAGCCAACACCAATCAGATGGTGGTTGAATTTATGGGGATGCAGTTGCCAGGCTCTTCTTTTGTTCATCCGGACTCTCCACTGCGTGATGCATTAACTGCAGCCGCTGCGCGCCAGGTTACACGCATGACCGGCAATGGTAATGAATGGATGCCAATCGGTAAGATGATTGATGAGAAAGTGGTGGTGAACGGTATCGTGGCGCTGCTGGCAACAGGTGGTTCCACTAACCATACAATGCACCTGGTGGCGATGGCGCGTGCGGCGGGTATTCAGATTAACTGGGATGACTTCTCTGATCTTTCTGATGTCGTACCGCTGATGGCGCGTCTCTACCCGAACGGCCCGGCCGATATTAATCACTTCCAGGCGGCGGGGGGCGTACCGGTGCTGGTGCGTGAACTGCTCAAGGCGGGTCTGCTGCATGAAGATGTGAATACGGTAGCGGGTTTTGGTCTTTCTCGTTATACCCTCGAGCCGTGGCTGAATAACGGTGAGCTGGACTGGCGAGAAGGTGCAGAAAAATCGCTCGACAGCAATGTGATCGCTTCCTTCGAACAACCTTTCTCTCATCATGGTGGGACAAAAGTGTTAAGCGGTAACCTGGGCCGTGCGGTTATGAAAACCTCCGCTGTACCCGTTGAAAACCAGGTAATTGAAGCGCCTGCGGTTGTTTTCGAGAGCCAGCATGACGTTATGCCAGCCTTTGAAGCGGGTTTGCTGGACCGTGATTGTGTGGTTGTTGTTCGTCATCAGGGGCCAAAAGCGAACGGAATGCCAGAATTACATAAACTCATGCCGCCACTTGGTGTATTATTGGACCGGCGTTTCAAAATTGCGTTAGTTACCGATGGACGCCTCTCCGGTGCTTCAGGTAAAGTGCCGTCAGCTATCCACGTAACACCAGAAGCCTACGATGGCGGGTTACTGGCGAAAGTGCGCGATGGAGACATCATTCGTGTGAATGGACAGACAGGCGAACTGACGTTGCTGGTAGACGAAGCGGAACTGGCTGCTCGCGAACCACACATTCCTGACCTGAGCGCGTCACGCGTAGGAACAGGACGTGAATTATTCGGCGCCTTGCGTGAAAAACTGTCCGGTGCCGAACAGGGCGCAACCTGTATCACTTTTTAAGACGACAAAATTTGTAATCAGGCGAGAGAAAACTCTGATGAAAAACTGGAAAACAAGTGCAGAATCAATCCTGACCACTGGCCCGGTTGTACCGGTTATTGTGGTAAACAAACTGGAACACGCGGTGCCAATGGCAAAAGCGTTGGTTGCTGGTGGCGTGCGCGTTCTGGAAGTGACTTTGCGTACCGAGTGTGCAGTTGATGCTATCCGTGCAATCGCCAAAGAAGTACCGGAAGCGATTGTGGGTGCTGGTACTGTGCTGAACCCACAGCAACTGGCAGAAGTGACCGAAGCAGGCGCACAGTTCGCCATTAGCCCGGGTCTGACTGAACCACTGCTGAAAGCAGCGACTGAAGGCTCCATTCCTCTGATTCCAGGTATCAGCACTGTTTCTGAACTGATGCTGGGTATGGACTACGGCCTGAAAGAGTTCAAATTCTTCCCGGCGGAAGCTAATGGCGGCGTGAAAGCACTGCAGGCGATCGCAGGCCCGTTCTCCCAGGTTCGTTTCTGCCCGACTGGTGGTATTTCTCCGGCTAACTACCGTGACTACCTGGCGCTGAAAAGCGTGCTGTGTATCGGTGGTTCATGGCTGGTTCCGGCGGATGCGCTGGAAGCAGGCGATTACGACCGCATCACTAAGCTGGCACGTGAAGCAGTAGAAGGCGCGAAGCTGTAAAAGTCAAAATGCCCGATCCATGATCGGGCATTTTTGCAGCGTGTTTCTGACGGACTTAACCTTGTACTTTCACCTGTACGGCGGCGTGCTTCGCGCGTTCAATCGCCTCATCAATGCTCTCCGCTGTAGCCAGTGTCACACCCAGACGACGGCTGCCATCAATTTCCGGCTTACCAAATAAACGAATCTGCAAACCTGCGCCAACGGCATTCTGCACATTATCAAACGTGACATTCTGACTGGTCAGTTGCGGCAGGATAACAGCAGAAGCGGCAGGGCCATTCTGACGAATCCCGCCAACAGGCAGTCCGAGGAACGCGCGTACATGCAGGGCAAATTCCGAGAGATCCTGAGAAATTAACGTCACCATCCCGGTGTCATGCGGGCGAGGGGAGACTTCACTGAAAATCACCTCATCGCCACAGACAAACAACTCCACACCAAACAGACCATAGCCGCCCAGCGCCAGCACCACTTTGCGGGCAATCTCCTGCGCGCGTTCCAGAGCCAGTGGACTCATTTGCTGCGGTTGCCAGGATTCGCGATAGTCACCATCTTCCTGACGATGACCTATTGGTGCACAGAAATGGACGCCATCCACCGCACTGACGGTTAGTAGGGTAATCTCAAAGTCAAACTTAACCACGCCTTCAACAATCACGCGGCCCGCCCCGGCGCGACCACCTTGCTGGGCGTACTCCCACGCCTGAGCAAGCTGGTCGGCAGAGCGAATAAACGTCTGCCCCTTGCCGGAAGAACTCATGACCGGTTTAACGATACAGGGATAGCCAATGGCGGTAACCGCCTCGCGGAAAAGACTTTCGCTATCGGCAAAACGATACGTTGAAGTGGGAAGCTGAAGTTCTTCTGCCGCCAGGCGACGGATCCCTTCGCGATTCATCGTTAGCTGAGTCGCACGAGCGCAGGGGACAACATTCAACCCTTCCTTTTCAAGCTGGATCAGCATATCGGTGGCAATAGCTTCGATCTCCGGCACGATATAGTGCGGTTTTTCCAGTTCAACCACACGGCGCAACGCATCGCCATCCAGCATATTGATGACATGAGAACGATGCGCGACATGCATGGCTGGCGCGTCGGCATAGCGATCGACCGCAATCACTTCTACACCGAGGCGTTGGCACTCGATGGCCACTTCTTTACCCAGTTCACCGGAGCCTAATAACATCACGCGAGTTGCTGCCGGACGCAGCGCAGTGCCTAATAACGTCATAACGAATATCCCCTGATTAATTCCGCGCGCAGTATAAACGAAAACGTTTGCGTATGTCTTTATTGCTTGATTGCTCGTGTTGATTTCAAGACCGAAAAGAATTATACTGTATAAAATTACAGTTATTGTGAGAGGCTGCAAATGGCGGTTGAAATTAAATACGTAGTCATTCGTGAGGGCGAAGAGAAGATGTCGTTTACCAGCAAAAAGGAAGCCGATGCTTATGACAAAATGCTTGATACGGCGGATCTGCTCGACACCTGGCTGACAAGTTCTCCAGTACAAATGGAAGACGAGCAACGTGAAGCGCTTTCGCTGTGGCTGGCAGAACAGAAAGATGTGCTTAGCACGATTCTGAAAACTGGTAAATTACCGTCTCCCCAGGTGGTCGGTAGTCGCTCTGATGTGGCAGATGAGACACACGCCGCCTGAAGCCACTTGCGCTCCTGATAATTTGTACCATGCTTTCTCCTGAATCATTGTGCTATGGAGAAAAACATGAAAAAAAGAGGGGCGTTGTTGGGGCTGTTACTGCTTTCTGCCTGTGCATCAGTTTTCGCTGCAAATAACGAAACCAGCAAGTCGGTCACTTTCCCAAAGTGTGAAGGTCTGGATGCTGCCGGAATCGCTGCGAGTGTAAAACGCGATTATCAACAAAACCGCGTCGCGCGCTGGGCAGACGATCAAAAAATCGTTGGTCAGGCCGATCCGGTAGCGTGGGTCAGTGTGCAGGATATTCAGGGTAAAGATGATAAATGGTCAGTTCCGCTGACAGTGCGTGGTAAAAGCGCTGATATTCATTATCTGGTTAATGTGGACTGTAAAGCGGGAATGGCGGATTACCAGCGTCGTTAATTGCTGTCAGTCATTGCACATAACCCCTGGCGGATGCGGCGCGAGCGTCTTATCCGCTCTATAACGCACCAGATCCCGCAGGCCTGATAAGGCGCGACAGCGTCGCATCAGGCAATCAGCATAAGGCAACTCCAATTACGGCTACAAACCTCTACCATCGCAATTACCCTAAATAACCCGATCACCATTTTCCGTGGCTGGCTTCCTTGCTGTCCGCTAATTTGCGCATCTTTTGCCTCAATATACACTTTCTGACATCCTCATCCGCTATGCTACAGGCATTAAAATGGTTATTGAGGAGCAAACATGGCTAACTGGTTAAATCAACTGCAATCCCTTCTCGGGCAAAACAGTTCTTCTACCTCCTCGTCTACGGATCAGGGATTGGGCAAACTTTTAGTGCCGGGCGCATTAGGCGGGCTGGCTGGGTTACTGGTAGCGAATAAATCAGCACGTAAACTTTTAACGAAGTATGGCACGAACGCGTTGCTGGTAGGCGGTGGCGCGGTGGCTGGTACGGTGCTGTGGAACAAATACAAAGATAAAATTCGCGCGGCGCACCAGAACGAACCGCAATTCGGCACCCAGAGCACGCCGCTGGATGAGCGCACGGAACGTTTGATCCTCGCGCTGGTATTTGCCGCTAAAAGTGATGGTCATATTGATGCCAAAGAGCGTGCGGCTATCGATCAGCAATTGCGTGAAGCGGGTGTAGAAGAGCAGGGCCGTGTTCTTATCGAGCAGGCAATCGAACAGCCATTGGATCCTCAGCGTCTGGCCCTGGGGGTTCGAAACGAAGAAGAGGCGCTGGAAATCTATTTCCTGAGCTGTGCAGCTATTGATATTGACCATTTTATGGAGCGTAGTTACCTGAATGCACTGGGCGACGCGCTGAAAATTCCCCAGGATGTTCGCGAAGGGATCGAACGCGATCTCGAACAGCAAAAGCGTACTTTGTCTGAATAATCCTTCTCTCTGTATAGCCCTATATTTACGTTTTTCGGGCTATACAAACTCGCACAGCTAGTTGAACCGACTGATTTTATCTGCCTGCTACCTTTCGATTTTCACTTCATAACGTGTCATCATCGCTGCAATGACTGTCCTGTTTCGCTTGCATCCCGGGTGAGTTTTGCCACCCTTATAAGATGCTTCAACCAGAAAGAACAATAACATGCTACCCAAAGCTGCTCGAATTCCCCATGCCATGACGCTTCATGGTGATACGCGTATCGACAATTACTACTGGTTGCGGGACGACACGCGCTCGCAGCCGGAAGTACTGAATTACCTGCAACAGGAAAATAGTTACGGGCACCAGGTGATGGCTTCGCAACAAGCCCTGCAGGATCGGATACTAAAAGAAATCATTGAGCGTATCCCGCAAAGAGAAGTCTCTGCGCCTTATATTAAAAACGGTTATCGTTACCGGCATATTTATGAACCCGGCAGTGAATATGCCATTTATCAACGCCAGTCTGCATTCACTGAAGAGTGGGACGAATGGGAAACGTTGCTTGATGCCAACAAGCGGGCGGCACACAGTGAATTTTATTCTATGGGCGGCATGGCTATAACGCCCGATAACACCATTATGGCGCTGGCAGAAGATTTCCTTTCCCGACGCCAGTACGGCATCCGTTTTCGCAATCTTGAAACGGGCAACTGGTATCCCGAACTGCTGGATAATGTGGAACCCAGCTTTGTCTGGGCGAATGACTCATGGACTTTTTATTATGTGCGTAAGCATCCGGTAACTCTGCTGCCTTATCAGGTCTGGCGGCACGCCATCGGGACTCCGGCATCGCAAGATAAACTGATCTACGAAGAAAAAGACGATACGTTTTATGTCAGTCTGCATAAAACGACATCAAAACACTATGTGGTTATTCACCTTGCCAGCGCCACGACCAGTGAAGTTCGTCTGCTGGATGCCGAGCTGGCCGATGCAGAACCGTTTGTCTTTTTGCCGCGGCGTAAAGATCACGAATACAGTCTCGATCATTATCAGCACCGCTTTTATCTACGCTCTAACCGTAACGGCAAAAACTTTGGTTTATATCGTACCCGAATGCGTGAAGAGCAGCAGTGGGAAGAGTTAATTCCGCCACGCGATAACATCATGCTGGAAGGATTTACGCTGTTTACCGACTGGCTGGTGGTTGAAGAGCGCCAGCGTGGGTTAACCAGTCTGCGGCAAATCAATCGCAAAACGCGGGAAGTTATCGGTATTGCTTTTGACGATCCGGCTTACGTCACCTGGATTGCCTATAATCCGGAACCTGAAACTTCGCGATTGCGTTACGGCTATTCCTCCATGACCACGCCAGACACGCTGTTTGAACTGGATATGGACACCGGTGAACGCCGCGTATTAAAACAAACTGAAGTGCCCGGTTTTGATGCAGAGAATTACCGTAGTGAACACCTGTGGATCACCGCCCGTGATGGCGTCGAAGTTCCGGTTTCGTTGGTTTATCATCGCAAACATTTCCGCAAAGGGCACAACCCGCTGCTGGTGTACGGATATGGTTCTTACGGCGCAAGTATTGATGCCGATTTCAGTTTTAGTCGCCTGAGTTTGTTGGATCGCGGCTTTGTCTACGCCATTGTGCATGTTCGTGGCGGTGGTGAACTGGGGCAGCAGTGGTACGAAGATGGCAAGTTCCTGAAAAAGAAAAATACTTTCAATGATTATCTTGATGCCTGCGACGCACTGTTAAAGCTGGGTTACGGTTCTCCTTCGCTCTGTTATGCGATGGGTGGTAGCGCGGGTGGCATGTTGATGGGGGTCGCTATCAATGAACGACCAGAATTGTTCCACGGCGTTATTGCCCAGGTGCCGTTTGTCGATGTGGTGACGACGATGCTTGATGAGTCGATTCCGCTCACTACGGGCGAGTTTGAAGAGTGGGGGAATCCGCAGGATCTACAATATTACGAGTACATGAAAAGCTACAGCCCGTATGACAATGTCACGGCGCAGGCTTACCCACATTTGCTGGTGACGACAGGTTTACACGATTCACAGGTGCAATACTGGGAACCGGCAAAATGGGTGGCTAAATTGCGCGAGCTTAAAACAGACGACCATCTGTTGCTGTTATGTACCGACATGGACTCGGGGCATGGCGGCAAATCCGGTCGCTTTAAATCTTACGAAGGTGTGGCAATGGAATATGCTTTTCTGGTCGCGCTGGCGCAGGGAACATTACCTGGTCAGCCAGCGGCTTAAGCATCCGCCAAATAGTGCTTCAAGGTTAAACGCAGTTCCGGGCTCATACTGTCGAGGTTATTAAACAACCAGCGCAGATAGCCCGGATCGCGCTCTGCAACTTCTGATACCGCTTTGCCGCGATACTTGCCAAACGTGAATGTCGTTAACAATGACGGACGCCCGGTGATATCCGCCATTTGTTCTACCGTCCAGCCGGATGTGTTCATAATATCGATAAGTAAGGCCGCGGTGATGTAACAGTCATACAGCGCACGGTGGTGATGCAGCCCCGGCGGCGTTTGCACATTGAGCTTACGTGTTTTATACAGCGCCATGTTGCTGTACTTGATCCCAGGCCACAAACGACGGGCCAATTTCATCGTGCAGATCCACTCACCGGGCATTTCAGGCAGTACACGGCGGTCAAAGCTGGCGTTGTGGGCGACATACCATTCACTACCGTAGTAGTGTGGGAGCACGTCTTCAATCCACGGTTTGTCAGCAACCATGGCTTCAGTAATACGGTGGATCGCCATAGCCTGCGGAGTGATAGGGCGGTCGGGGCGAACCAGGTGACTCATAGGGTTAACGATTTTCCCGTCAACAACATCAACAGAGGCAATCTCCACGACCCCTCCCTGTAAACCGCAGGTTTCAGTATCGATAATACGCAACATGGCAAAACTCCGGGTCGAAAACGCCTAGCGTAATGGAATGATATCGCCTTGCCAACCCTGCGATGTGCGCTGACCAACTAACAATAACGAACCGTAATCGGCGCGGACGATGAGGCGACCATATTCATCCCACAATGCACTATTACCGCGGGCATTAGCCATTAGAACAGCGATGGAATATTGATGTGAGAAAAATTGTAAGTGGCGAGTAGAAGTCAATAAATCTGGCTCGCTGATACACTGACCGGTGGTAAAGAGTGAGCAGCTCGGGTCCATATCAATACCTTCAGGTTGTCCATCCACCACCGTGATGGTTTTGGAATGTCGCCCCAGGCATGCTCCGTGACTTTGATGATAAATTGCTGGCGCATTCATCCACGGTGCAAATACGGCAATTCCACGAATAAATCGATCGTTATATTCAACGGGAAGGCCGGTAATAATGGTCATTCGATAAGTCGTTGCGGCATAACAAAGCGGGTCTAACAGCGAGAGGTCGGGCGGGGCAGGAAGAGGGCGTCGTTTATAATCACATCCCAGTAGAGAAAGCGAGGGGAAAACCAAAAGTTCACACTGCTGTCTGGCGGCAGCCCTCACGAACTCCAGATGATGGGCTACCTGCTCAGTGAGTGAGGCTTTACGAGGCTCATATTGTGCTGCTGCGACTTTCCTGTATGACATGATGACTTCCTTTTCACAGTGTCCGCAAATATTGGTGAGAATAAGAAAATACTCATAATTTAGCAGGCATCATGTAAGGAAGTGTAACTTAATATAAGGTTTATTTAAGTTTAGGTTCGTAAGGTAAACGTGACAGATTTACAGAGGTGAGACGGTGGGCGATAAGGCGCTCACGAAACCAGCTTCGCAGGTGTTCTGGTTGTTCACGTTCAACCGCTTCAGCAATCACCGGCATATTGTAACGTTCTTTAAATGCTACCCCGGCGGCCGCCAGATCGACATTAACTTTATCCATTTCAGTTTGATCCAGTTTGGCCAGATTCTTCAACATGCTGTGTCTCCTCATTAATCGCGGGCAAAAGTTACTAAGAGTTAGCCAGGATGGCAAGCCGGAATTGATGATCCTCGACTCTATCATTAGACAAGGTTATGCTCTGTAAAAAAGTTATTACAAAAAGGAATAGATAATATGGCTTCAACTGCACGTTCCCTTCGTTATGCGCTGACATTTCTGACAGCTTCGCTGGGAGTACCTTCTGCCTGGGCGCATGCGCATTTGACGCATCAGTATCCTGCGGCGAATGCGGAGGTTATCGCTGCTCCACAGGCTATTACTTTAAACTTCTCTGAAAGTATTGAACCCGGGTTCAGCGGCGCAAAAGTCATTGGCTCAAAGAATGAAAATATTAAAACGTTACCCGCGAAGCGTAATGAACAGGACAAAACCCAATTGATTGTTCCGCTTGCCGACGCCCTGAAGCCCGGGAGTTATACCGTTAACTGGCATGTTGTTTCGGTGGACGGGCATAAAACCAAAGGGCAATACACCTTTACAGTGAAATAAAGCATGTTGGCGTTTACCTGGGTCGCACTACGATTTATCCATTTTATCTCCCTGATGCTGGTCTTTGGCTTCGCGATGTATGGAGCATGGCTGGCACCAGTAACAATTCGTCGATTACTGGCGAAACGTTTTCTGCGTATACAACAGCACGCCGCCGTCTGGAGTTTGAGCAGTGCCGCTGCGATGTTCGCCGTTCAGGGAGGGTTGATGGGCGCGGGATGGCCGGATGTGGTGTCGTTGAACATTTGGTTGTCGGTGTTACAAACACAGTTTGGTGGTGTCTGGATTTGGCAAATCGTTCTCGCCCTCGTTACGCTGACCGTGGCTCTGATGCAACCACGGAATATGCCTCGTTTGTTGTTTATGTTAACTACCGCGCAATTTATTTTGATGGCGGGAGTAGGACACGCGACATTAAACGAAGGATTAACGGCGAAAATCCATCAGACGAATCACGCCGTACATCTGATCTGTGCGGCGGCATGGTTTGGTGGCTTGCTGCCGGTCGTCTGGTGTATGCAGTTGGTGAAAGGGCGTTGGCGACGTGAGGCCATTCATGCACTGATGCGATTTTCCCGGTGTGGACATTTTGCTGTGATAGGTGTACTGGGCAGTGGTGTGCTTAATACATTGTTAATCACTGGATTTTCCCCCACACAAGTGACGTACTGGGGGCAGCTTTTATTACTTAAAGTCATACTGGTAATGGTTATGGTGGCCATCGCGCTGGCAAATCGTTATGTTCTTGTTCCGCGCATGGGGCAGGACGAAGACCGTGCGGCACCCTGGTTTGTGTGGATGACTAAACTCGAATGGGCGATAGGTGCGGTAGTGCTGGTGATTATCAGCCTGCTTGCGACTCTCGAACCTTTTTGATGGATTACGAAAATGATGAAAAAAAGTATTCTGGCGTTTCTGTTACTCACCAGTTCGGCAGCGGCGTTGGCGGCTCCGCAGGTGATTACCGTCAGCCGTTTTGAAATGGGTAAAGACAAATGGGCGTTTAATCGCGAAGAGGTGATGCTGACCTGTCGTCCGGGCAATGCTTTGTATGTCATTAACCCAAGTACCCTGGTGCAGTATCCTTTAAACGATATCGCACAAAAGGAAGTAGCCAGCGGGAAGACTAAAGCCCAGCCCATTTCGGTGATCCAGATTGATGATCCCAATAAACCAGGTGAAAAAGTGAGTCTGGCACCGTTTATTGAAAGAGCTGAGAGACTCTGTTAATTATCTATAGTAATTTTTTGATTTTAAATAAAAAACCGCCCGGGTGCTTTCACCAGAACGGGCGGTTTTTAACATTTTAGAGGATGATAAACGCGCTTTTTTTCTGACCACTTTACGCGCGGACTGGAAAACCTGGCGTCGTCATCTATTCTTAAAAGGCAAGGCAACTAAGCCTGCATTAATGCCAACTTTTAGCGCACGGCTCTCTCCCAAGAGCCATTTCCCTGGACCGAATACAGGAATCGTGTTCGGTCTCTTTTTATCTATAAAGCCAGTTTGATAATGGCATTACTGCTTTTCCCTCACTGACTTCACAATCAACCATAACACACACTCTACTGTTTCAGTCCAGGCTTTTTTAACATTTTTGTTAAAATAATGTGATCTTATGCGCGGGAGTAAGGAATTGATGAAACAGGCAGGCCACATCTATCAGAGAATTGATGGTAGTCAGTGGCGACATATTTGGCTGGTGGGTGATATTCATGGCTGCCTGGCGCAACTGCGAGAGAAATTATGGTTCTGCCGGTTTGACCCGTGGCAAGACTTGTTAATCTCGGTTGGTGACGTTATCGATCGTGGCCCGGAGAGTTTGCGTTGCCTGCAATTACTGGATCAACGCTGGGTCAGGGCGGTAAGAGGCAATCATGAGCAGATGGCGATGGATGCGCTGGCATCGCAGCAGATGTCTTTGTGGTTTATGAATGGTGGCGACTGGTTTGCCGCACTGACAGAGCACCAACGTGAGCAAGCGAGAAGGGCGCTGGAAAAGTGCGGGTCTTTGCCGTGGATAATTGAATTAAGCTGTAGTAGCGGACTGCATGTCATCGCCCATGCGGATTACCCCAATGATATTTATGAGTGGCATAAGGAAGTCGATCTGCATCAGGTGTTGTGGAGTCGCTCGCGATTGCGTGAAGGCCGAAAAGGGCAGGGAATTACCGGCGCTGATCATTTCTGGTTTGGTCATACGCCATTACGCCATCGCGTAGATATCGGTAACTTGCATTATATTGATACCGGCGCGGTCTTTGGTGGAACACTCACGTTGGAACGACTCCAGTAATTAAAAGTCACTGTAATCTTGCGCAGGCCGCCAGAACCCATCAATGAAATCTTCAACGGGAAAACAGCCACCGTGGCGGATCCGTTGATCGTCCATTGAGTAGAGGCACTGCTGTTCCGTATTGTAGACATCAACCACAATATCTTCACAACCAGCGTCCAGATAGCAAACAAAAAGTACCAGCGCGAACATTTCATCCTCGAAGTGCGTTGCCGTACCGTTAAGTTTAGGAGAGATTTTACAACGGGAAAATAACCGGGATAAATAACCCGTCATGCCGACGGGTTCTTTTTGGATCAGGCAAGACGCATAATCCAGGCATCGGACTGTTGATCGTAGCGGGTACGGTAAAGGACAGAGTGTTCGCCGTTTAGCAGGGCAGGAATGCTGGTGTCGGCGTCCCAGGCATCCAGTTGCATACATAAATCCGGGTCAGATTTACAGGGAATGGTCAACGTTCGGTCACCAGGCGATTCGCCGTGTAACTCGCCGTCATCGATTTCAAAAGCGCCTATGCGCACACTGGTTTTCATCTTCGTGCTCTCCATTGAAGTGCTGGTTGTGGTACGACCAGTCCGATCGCACCATTTTTCAGCCTAGTCAAGGCAGTCAGATTCGCCAGTCAAAACGTGCGCTTTTTGTGTACTGTCAGGCTTTACCCGTAAAAAGTTTTCCGTCGCGCACTAGCTCACGCGGGTAACTGTTTTTCAGTCGCGAGCCAATACGTTTGGCTAAACCGATTGGCTGGCGCTGGAAGGTGACCAACACATCATCCCCGGTTGGTGCGGTCTGCGGGTAAACATCGCGCCCGCGATACCACTCTTCTGCTTCTTGTGGTGTTAGCTCAAACGCGTTAGCGTGGTCGGGTGAGGCAAGGGCAATGACCGCTTCATGCTGCCAGCGGTAACCTTTGTTATGCGTTTCGGCAAGTTTTACTCCCAGACGAGAAAATCGGACTTTACCGATCAACGCTTCAATGCCCACCGGGAATAACCAGATTTCTTTATCACGCTGCCAGAGACGCAGGTTTTTGTCCCACTGTAAGCCAACATTCGCAGCCGCCTGCCGAATTTGTGCGGTTTCGCGATCTTTTACTGGGCTAAACGGGAAATTGCCCACTTTGTATTTCGGTGCGGGTAAGGCAGGAATGGCCTGAGTTTTACGCAGACGAGCAACGAAGAAGCCTTCGCAGTCATAAATTTGTGGGAAGACGTGCAAGAAGCCTTCTTCGGTCAGCGCTTTTTTTGCATCAGGGAAGAGATCGCCCAACGGCAAAAACTCTACTGCATCGGGATAAGTCTCTTTCAGCCACAGGCAAACGGCTTCGTTTTCGTCACGGTTTAAGGTACAGGTCGAGTAAACCAGCGTACCGCCAGGACGTAAGGCATGAAATGCACTGTCAATCAGTTCACGCTGGGTGGCGGCGATTTCCAGGTTGCTTTCCGGTGACCAGTTTTTCAGCGCGTCGGGGTCTTTACGTACCACACCTTCACCGGAGCAGGGAGCATCCAGCAAAATGGCGTCGAACATTTCTGGCAACGCTGCACCAAACACGCGGCCATCAAAATGCGTTAAAGCTACATTACTGATACCGCAGCGGCTGATATTGGCATGTAACACCTTTACCCGGCTGGCGGAAAACTCATTGGCAAGGATCGCGCCTTCATTATTCATACTCGCAGCAATCTGCGTGGTTTTTGATCCCGGCGCAGCCGCCACATCCATCACCCGTTGCGGGGAGTTACCATCGGCAAACAACGCCGCAACCGGTAACATCGAACTGGCTTCCTGAATATAAAACAGGCCACTTAAATGTTCGGCGGTACTGCCCAACGGTAATGCCTCTTCATCGTCGCGTTCAATCCAGAAACCCTCCTTACACCAGGGAACCGGTGTTAACGTCCAGCCGTAAGGCTCGGTTAATTGCAGGAAATCAGCAACGGAGATTTTCAGCGTATTAACGCGAATGCTGCGGCGCAACGGGCGCTGGCAGGCGGCGAGAAAATCATCAAAAGAGAGTGTCGAAGGCATCGCTTCGCGCATTTGCGTCAGAAAGGCGTCCGGGAAATAAACGGTGTGTTGAGCCACAAGTATGTACCAGCGGAAAAAAACAGGCGCGCAGTTTAGCATAAACGCTCCGGCGCAGGCACGCCGGAGCAGGAGGAGATTAACGAGGCAGGGCGGTGCCCCATTCACGCCACTCTTTCGGTTCGCTTTCCAGCAACAGGAAGTGTTTGCCTTCCTGAGCTTTCGGTGCCAGTGGCGTCCCTGGTGGGGTAGCGAAGGCGATCCCTCCACGGATAAACTGATTAAAGGTGCCGGTTTTCACCACACCACCCGTCAGGCCAAAGTCCAGACTGTAGCCCGATGCCAGCCAGAAGACGGAATTGTTACGCACCAGGTGCTGGTATCGCTTACTGATGCGCATCGCAATCATCACCCGATCTGACAATGTCCCCAGCGTCATTCCGGTAACCGTACCTACTTCCAGACCACGGAACAGTACCGGAGTACCAATGCCTAATGACCCGGCTTCTGGCGCTTCAACAATAATGCTTAAGCCATCAAGGTAACGAGAATCGGTAATGGTGGCTTCTTGCAACTCAAAGTCACGGCGAGGATTACCCCGACCAGGTTCGACATTGATATACGGCTGAAGGATGGTATCAAGGTGCTCAACGCCCGCTGCCGAAATCTGTGGTGTGACCACCGAGAAGCGCGTACCTCCGCGGGCGAAGGTCTGGACATATTCTGGATAGAGCACCGCTTTTGCCTGTACTTCATTGCGTGCGGTGATCAGATCCAGCGTCTGGATCTGCCCGATATCAATACCGAGATAGCGAATTGGCATACCAACAGCCAGTTTTCCGGCATCGAAAGCATGGAGCGTAATCTGCCCGCCAACCGCACGAGCGGCTGTTTCGGAAGCATATAGAATTCGCTTGTCGCCTTTACGCTGACTGGCGCTGGCACCGCTGAGGTTATCGAAACTGATAGCCCCCTTTAATGCCCGTGAAAGCGGTGATGCCTGTACGGTCAGGCCGCTGCCGTTAAGCTGAACTTTTGCGCCACCTTCCGCCCAGAACACACTGTTGCTGGTCAGGAGATTGCGATATTCCGGCTTAATATGCAGATCGATATCAAAGGCATTGGCCCGAGGACGTACGGTAATAACTTCACCAACCTCAAATTTGCGGTACAGCACTACCGATCCCGCCTGCACATCTGGCAGCGTTTCTGCGCTCAAACTCACGGTCGTTGTAGGCAAATCGCTCAGGCTGTTTTCCAGGGCTTTTTCCAGATTGGCATACAGCGGATAGCTGGCTTTCATCTCGCCTTTTTCGCCCGGCAGAATGCGGATGCCACCGTTGAGCCATTCTGAGGCGCTGGCACCGAGGAACTCGACGCCATCCAGTCCCACTTTCACGTCAACACGGCTATTAACGACAAATTTGCTGTCACCTTTTACCAGTTCACGATGCTGCGGTTCGATGGCAACGGTAAAGGTGACGCCTTTGCTGGTAAGTTTACGTTCAATTACCTGGCCTACCTGTACACCATGCAGAATTAACGGCTGACCGGCATCAATACCGTAACTTTCCGGCGCGGTCAGGGTCAGCGTCATAACATCCGGTTCATGCAGCAGGGCTTTCTCGCCAGGTACAACAACAAACTCTTTGCGTGGCTCGCCATTACCTGGCACCAGTTCGAAGGTTTTGCCGGTCAGTAGGGAACTCAGATTGGCATCGCTGAGGGATAATTTCGGGTTACGTAACTCAATGCGAGTATTTTCACGAAGTAGGGTAACTACGCTGGGATCAACGGTCATTTCACCAGTAACTTTGCCACCTGGATTTAAATTCAGTTTGGTCAGTTGCCCGACTTCCAGTCCCTGGTACATGAGCGGCGTTGAATCGGCGCTTAATCCGACTCCGTTTGGCAGATCCAGTTTTATGAGCACCCCACGCTGGCTGTGGGCGAGATCTTCATACAGACCAAAGGTATCTTCCGGATCGGCAGGTTTCGACTCTTCCGGCGAGTCGAAGGCAATCGCACCGTTAACCAGAGCAGCCAGACTTTCCAGTTTCACCTTCGCGCCACTGATACTGACATTGGCATCAACGCCAGAAACGTTCCAGAAGCGACTGCCTTTTTTCACCAGGTCGGTAAAGCGCCGCTCAATCAGGACATCAATCACCACGCCTTGCTTATTGGGATTGATCGCATAGTCATAGACTCGCCCCACCGGGATTTTGCGGAAATAGACCAACGAGCCGCTGTTCAGCGAACCAAGATCGGGGGCTTGCAGATGGATCATAAGATCACCATTATCCAGCCGATATTTGGGCTGGGTATCGAGGGCGACAAAGTGATCTTGCTCTTTACCTTTACCTGGCATCATGCCGATATAGTTTCCGCCGACCAGCGCATCCAGCCCGGAAACACCTGCCAGCGAAGCTTTTGGCGTCACCAGCCAGAACTGCGTCTCTTCGCGCAACGCATCTTTCATATCGGACTTGATGCTGACCTTCACTTCAATCTTACGCAGATCGTCGCTCAGACTGACATCCTGCACCGTTCCGACTTCAACGCCCTGATAGCGAACAGGTGTGCGACCCGGAACAATGCCATCCGCCGACATAAAATCGATGGTGACGGTATTGCCTCGATCCTGATAACTCCCCCAAATTAGCCAACCGGCTATCATTAGCGCGATGAATGGCAGTAGCCAGAAAGGTGAGATACGGCGTTTAGTTTTAATTTGCGCTTCAGTCGTCGAAGCGGGCGTTTCCTGACTCATGTGCATCCCAAAGTAAGCGGCTGTCCAGCCATTCCACTGCAAGAATAGTCAAAATAACCGCTGCGCCGAAATAAAACGCAGCCGGTCCCATAGTAAAAGCGAGGATTTGATCGCGATTAATCAGCGACATGGTTAAAGAAATGACAAACAGATCCAGCATCGACCAGCGGCCAATCCAGGTCACTATTCGCAGTAACATTATTCGCGTACGTAACCCCTGTTGGCACTTAAAATGAATGCTCAACAATAAAGTGAACATAACAATCACTTTGGTAAATGGCACCAGAATACTGGCGATAAATACGATTCCGGCAACGGCAATATTGCTGTTCGCCAGCGACATAATCCCGGAAAGGATCGTATCTTCTTGTCGACCACCGTTCAGATAAATGATCGAAATAGGTAACAGGTTGGCAGGAAATAACAAGATGATTGAAGCTAACAGCGCCGCCCAACATTTTTGAATACTATGATGGCGACGCAGGCGAAGCGGGATATGGCAACGGGGACAGCGACCGCGCGGATCAGGGTAGCCGGTAAAGTGACACCCCAGACAAACGCGTAGTTTTTTATCCCTACGCGTGGCAGGGCGTTCAGGGTAAAATCGCTCCCACAACTGTTCAACATTAAGATGTGACAACGTCACCGTCGTTAAAATAACCAGCGCTACAAAAGAGAATAGGCCGACACCGGCCTGGATATGGGCATAGTCCTGCACCTTTATAGAGGCAACGGCAATGCCGACCAGGTAGATATCCAGCATTACCCACTCTTTCAGCCGCTCAAGCATCAGCAACACCGGACGTAAATTCATTCCCAGCCGATTACCAAACCACAACCAGGCAATAGATGTCACCAGAATGAGGGGGGCACCGATAACGCAGAAAAAAACCATTGCGCCCGTTACCGCATCTCCCTGTTTGGTCATTTGCCAGATGCCTTGCATTACGTTGGCGTCAATACGAATACCTAACAACCAGATATGCAATAGTGGTTCGCCCCACGCAAAAGGCATCAGCAACAGCATTGTGAAGGCCATTGCCGCCAGGCGCGTTAGCGACCAGTCGCGTCCGTCACGGATTTTTGCCTGGCAGCGTGGGCAATAGGCACTTTGGTGTGAATTTATCTCTGGCAGGCTGAACAGCATGTCACATTGCGGGCAGCGTTGGTAATCACCATGCGGCAACGCTTCGCCAATTGATCTCACTGTTATTTTTTTTGTTGGCGTAACTTGTGGGGTGTAAAGAGCCATGACGCGCCAAATGTAATAAGAATTAACACTAATCTTAACTCATGATGGGAATGATCTTGAGCATTAACGCATTTAATGCTTATTTTAATAGGCTGGCAGTTCCAGGTAAGACAACCAAGTGATTATATAATGAACAAAACAGAATTTTACGCGGACTTAAACCGCGACTTTAATGCGCTGATGGCGGGAGAAACCAGTTTTCTGGCAACACTGGCTAATACCAGCGCGTTATTATACGAACGTCTGGCCGACGTAAACTGGGCGGGGTTTTATCTACTCGAAGATGAGACGTTGGTTCTCGGACCGTTTCAGGGCAAAATTGCCTGCGTACGGATCCCCGTCGGGCGCGGCGTGTGTGGCACCGCGGTTGCCCGTAACGAAGTACAGCGAATCGAGGATGTTCACGCATTCGATGGACATATTGCCTGTGATGCGGCGAGTAATTCTGAAATTGTTCTACCGTTGGTGGTGAAAAATCAGATTATTGGCGTTCTCGACATCGACAGTACCGTCTTCGGTCGCTTCACCGACGAGGACGAACAAGGCTTACGTCAGCTTGTGGCACAGCTTGAAAAGGTGCTTGCAACGACGGATTACAAAAAATTCTTTGCGAGCGTCGCAGGATAATCAACGGATAACGTAGCATTTACTGATGGCGTCATTATAATGACGCCTGTTCATGCCTGCGCTTGTTGGCTACGTCCGTTGTAATCAGGAAATTTCATGGAAAATCAACCTAAGTTGAATAGCAGTAAAGAAGTAATCGCGTTTCTGGCCGAACGTTTTCCCCACTGTTTCAGTGCGGAAGGTGAAGCGCGTCCGCTGAAAATCGGTATTTTTCAGGATTTGGTCGATCGTGTTGCCGGGGAAATGAACCTGAGCAAAACGCAACTGCGATCCGCTTTACGTCTCTACACTTCGAGCTGGCGCTACCTGTATGGTGTTAAACCAGGCGCGACGCGTGTCGATCTTGACGGCAACCCTTGCGGTGAGCTGGACGAGCAACATGTAGAACATGCTCGCAAGCAGCTTGAAGAAGCGAAAGCGCGCGTTCAGGCCCAGCGTGCTGAACAGCAAGCTAAAAAACGCGAAGCTGCCATCGCTGCTGGTGAGAAAGAAGATGCACCACGTCGTGAACGTAAACCACGTCCTGTTGCGCAACGCCGTAAAGAAGGCGCCGAGCGCAAACCTCGTGCGCAAAAACCGGCTGAGAAAGCGCCAAAAACAGTAAAAGCACCTCGCGAAGAACAGCATACCCCGGTTTCTGACATTTCAGCTCTGACTGTCGGACAAGCCCTGAAGGTGAAAGCTGGTCAAAACGCGATGGATGCCACCGTATTAGAAATCACCAAAGACGGCGTCCGCGTCCAACTGAATTCGGGTATGTCTTTGATTGTGCGCGCAGAACACCTGGTGTTCTGAAACGGAGGCCGGGCCAGGCATGAACATGTTTTTTAGGCTTACCGCGTTAGCTGGCCTGCTTGCAATAGCAGGCCAGACCTTCGCTGTAGAAGATATTACGCGTGCTGATCAGATTCCGGTATTAAAGGAAGAGACGCAGCATGCAACTGTGAGTGAGCGCGTAACGTCGCGCTTCACCCGTTCCCATTATCGACAATTCGACCTCGATCAGGCGTTCTCGGCCAAAATCTTTGACCGCTACCTGAATCTGCTTGATTACAGCCACAACGTGCTGTTGGCTAGCGATGTCGAACAATTCGCGAAAAAGAAAACCGAGTTGGGCGATGAACTTCGTTCCGGCAAACTCGACGTTTTCTACGATCTTTACAATCTGGCGCAAAAACGCCGCTTCGAACGTTACCAGTATGCATTGTCGGTACTGGAAAAACCGATGGATTTTACCGGTAATGATTCTTATAACCTTGACCGCAGCAAAGCGCCCTGGCCGAAAAATGAGGCTGAGTTAAACGCGCTGTGGGACAGCAAAGTTAAATTCGACGAGTTAAGCCTGAAGCTGGCGGGAAAAACGGATAAAGAAATTCGTGAAACCCTGACGCGTCGTTACAAATTTGCTATTCGCCGCCTGGCGCAAACTAACAGCGAAGATGTTTTCTCGCTGGCAATGACGGCTTTCGCACGCGAAATTGATCCGCATACCAACTACCTTTCCCCGCGCAATACCGAACAGTTCAATACTGAAATGAGTTTATCGCTGGAAGGTATTGGCGCAGTGTTGCAAATGGATGATGACTACACCGTTATCAATTCGATGGTGGCGGGTGGTCCGGCTGCGAAAAGTAAAGCGATTAGCGTTGGTGACAAAATTGTCGGGGTCGGACAAACCGGTAAACCGATGGTTGATGTGATCGGTTGGCGTCTTGATGATGTTGTTGCCTTAATCAAAGGGCCGAAGGGCAGTAAGGTTCGTCTGGAAATTTTACCTGCGGGTAAAGGCACTAAAACCCGCACGGTGACGTTGACGCGTGAGCGCATTCGTCTGGAAGACCGTGCCGTTAAAATGTCTGTGAAGACGGTTGGCAAAGAAAAAGTCGGTGTGCTGGATATTCCGGGCTTCTATGTTGGCTTGACGGACGATGTCAAAGTTCAACTGCAGAAACTGGAAAAACAAAATGTCAGCAGTGTCATCATCGACCTGCGTAGCAACGGTGGCGGTGCGTTGACTGAAGCGGTATCGCTCTCTGGTTTGTTTATCCCATCAGGTCCGATTGTGCAGGTTCGCGATAACAACGGTAAAGTCCGTGAAGACAGTGATACCGACGGCCAGGTCTTCTATAAAGGCCCGCTGGTGGTGCTGGTTGACCGTTTCAGTGCTTCGGCTTCGGAAATCTTTGCTGCCGCAATGCAGGATTATGGTCGCGCGCTGGTTGTGGGCGAGCCGACATTTGGTAAAGGCACAGTCCAGCAGTATCGCTCTCTGAACCGCATCTACGATCAGATGTTGCGCCCAGAATGGCCTGCGTTAGGCTCAGTACAATATACAATCCAGAAATTCTATCGCGTTAACGGTGGCAGTACGCAACGTAAGGGCGTAACGCCAGATATCATCATGCCTACGGGCAATGAAGAGACGGAAACGGGTGAGAAATTCGAAGATAATGCGCTGCCGTGGGATAGCATCGACGCAGCAACCTATGTGAAATCAGGAGACTTAACGGCATTTGAGCCGGAGTTGTTGAAGGAACATAATGCGCGTATCGCGAAGGATCCTGAATTCCAGAATATCATGAAGGATATCGCTCGCTTCAACGCCATGAAGGATAAGCGTAACATCGTCTCTCTGAACTACGCCGTGCGTGAAAAAGAGAATAACGAAGATGATGCGACGCGTCTGGCGCGGTTGAACGATCGCTTTAAACGCGAAGGAAAACCGGCATTGAAGAAACTGGATGATCTGCCAAAAGATTATAAGGAGCCGGATCCATATCTGGATGAGACAGTGAACATCGCGCTTGATTTGGCGCGTCTGGAAAAAGCCAGACCCGCGGAACAGCCCGCTCCCGTCAAGTAACATCAATCAGGCACAAGAAATTGTGCCTGATTTTTTAACAGCGGCAAGATGCCGTAAATCAGATGCTACAAAATGTAAAGTTGTGTCTTTCTGGTGACTTACGCTCTATCCAGACTTGAAAATAGTCGAGTAACCCATACGATGTGGGTATCGCATATTGCGTTTTGTTAAACTGAGGTAAAAAGAAAATTATGATGCGAATCGCGCTCTTCCTGCTAACGAACCTGGCCGTTATGGTCGTTTTCGGGCTGGTACTGAGCCTGACAGGGATACAGTCGAGCAGCGTTCAGGGGCTGATGATTATGGCCTTGCTGTTCGGCTTCGGTGGTTCCTTCGTTTCGCTTCTGATGTCCAAATGGATGGCATTACGATCTGTTGGCGGGGAAGTGATCGAGCAACCGCGTAACGAAAGGGAACGTTGGCTGATCAATACTGTTGCAACCCAGGCGCGTCAGGCTGGGATTGCTATGCCACAAGTGGCTATCTACCATGCGCCGGACATTAACGCTTTTGCAACCGGTGCGCGCCGGGATGCCTCTCTGGTTGCTGTCAGCACGGGTTTGTTGCAAAACATGAGCCCGGATGAAGCCGAGGCGGTAATTGCCCACGAAATTAGCCACATTGCTAATGGTGACATGGTTACCATGACGCTGATTCAGGGCGTGGTGAACACCTTTGTTATCTTTATTTCCCGTATTCTGGCACAACTGGCCGCTGGCTTCATGGGCGGTAACCGCGACGAAGGCGAAGAGAGTAACGGCAACCCGCTGATCTACTTTGCAGTTGCGACGGTACTGGAGTTAGTGTTTGGTATTCTGGCGAGCATTATCACCATGTGGTTCTCGCGTCACCGTGAATTTCACGCTGATGCCGGTTCAGCCAAATTGGTTGGCCGTGAAAAAATGATTGCTGCGCTACAGCGCCTGAAAACCAGCTATGAACCGCAAGAAGCAACCAGCATGATGGCTTTCTGCATTAACGGTAAGTCAAAATCGCTGAGCGAGCTGTTCATGACCCACCCGCCGCTGGATAAACGTATTGAGGCTCTGCGCACGGGTGAATACCTGAAGTAAGATGAAATAAATACTCAAAAAGCGCGTCCAGGTTGACGCGCTTTTTTTATGCCTGGGATCGTGGCTGGGTGATCCGTAAACCACTAACACCGGCAGCGATTACTGCCAGAATAGCCGCGGTCATCAGCGAGACGTGCGTACCATTATCACCAAACTGATTTAACATCAGTGCCACCAACGCTGCGCCACTACTCTGACCAAGCAGACGAGCCGTACCTAACATGCCACTGGCACCGCCGCTACGTTCCCGCGGGGCGGAAGTAATAATGGTGTGGTTATTGGGTGACTGGAATAATCCAAAACCGGCACCGCACAAGATCATAGGCCAGATGATATTGATATCGGCAGGTGAAGCAGGCAAGAGAACCAGCGAAAAAAGCCCCGCCGCCATAATAAACAACCCTAAAGCTCCAAGTAACCCAGCATGCACGCGTTCTATCAGATAACCTGCCAGCGGTGCCATCACCATTGTTGCCAGCGGCCATGGGGTCAGAAGTAGACCTGTTTCCACTTCACTACGTCCGAGCACCGTTTGCAGATAAAAGGGCAGGGAGACCATTGCCAGCATCTGTGCGCAGAAAGAACAAATAGACGTGCAAATAGACAGTGAAAAAAGCGGAATACGCAGTAAATCCACTGGCAACAGCGGCACGGGAAGAGAAAGCTGACGACGAATAAAGAAAATACCAACGACAACCATTACCGCCAGTTCTACACCAATCAACGTCAGCGATTGCCCCTGAGCAAAACCACTCAACGCGGTAATAAGCAGACCAAATGTTAACGCGTTCATCACGGCGCTGGGCAGGTCAAAACGTGGTTTACTGGCACGAGAACCATTAGGTGGCAGAAAACGCATTGCCAGAAGCAGGGCGATAATACCCAACGGTACGTTGATTAAAAATAGCCACTTCCATGACGCGATGGAGAGGATTACCGCGGCGATAGTTGGCCCGGCAGCAGAGGAGACGGCGACAATAAACGAGTTAATTCCCATTCCCCGCCCCAGAAAACGCTGTGGATAGATTAGCCGGATAAGAGCAGTATTGACGCTCATTAGTGCTGCGCCACCAAAACCTTGTATTACACGCGCCAGAGTTAGCATTTGCAGCGAATCAGAAAGGGCACAGAACAACGATGACAGCAGAAATACGACCAGGCCGCATTTATAAATGCGTCGATAGCCAAACATATCTCCCAGAAACGAAAACGAAAGCAGGGAGACGACAATCGCGATTTGATAGGCATTCACCACCCAAATAGAACTGGCTGGCGTGGCGTGAAGATCAGTAGCAATAGTTGGCAAGGCGACGTTGGCGATAGCGCCGTCGAGGACCGCCATCGAAATACCGATAATAATGGTTAAAATCGCGCCGTATCGCTGAGGCAACGGCAGGCCATCGGCCTGAACTTTTGGCATAGGAATTTTATATCTTTGGATGATAATCAACAGGGTTATGATTCTAGCACTGATATTCACGGCGGATGTCGCAGAATTGTAACTAACCGGCAAAAGATGGATTGCGACCACCCAGGCGCGAAATTATAATAAAAAACAGTTCTGATTTTTATAAAACACTCGCAATGAGGTGATAAATGGCTAACGCAGATCTGGATAAACAGCCTGATTCTGTATCTTCTGTACTGAAGGTTTTTGGCATTTTACAGGCGCTGGGCGAAGAGCGCGAAATAGGGATAACCGAGCTGTCACAGCGCGTCATGATGTCAAAAAGCACCGTTTATCGCTTTTTACAAACCATGAAAACCCTGGGGTATGTGGCGCAGGAAGGAGAGTCGGAGAAATATTCTCTGACCCTGAAATTGTTTGAGTTGGGGGCTCGTGCCTTACAAAACGTCGATCTCATTCGTAGCGCAGATATCCAGATGCGCGAAATCTCCCGCCTGACGAAAGAAACCATCCACCTTGGCGCACTGGACGAAGACAGCATTGTTTACATCCACAAAATTGACTCTATGTACAATTTGCGCATGTATTCACGGATTGGTCGTCGTAATCCGCTTTACAGCACCGCGATTGGTAAAGTGCTGCTGGCCTGGCGCGATCGTGATGAAGTGAAGCAGATCCTTGAGGGCGTTGAGTATAAACGCAGTACCGATCGTACCATTACCAGTACCGAAGCGTTACTACCGGTGTTGGACCAGGTGCGCGAGCAAGGTTATGGTGAAGATAACGAAGAGCAGGAAGAAGGACTACGCTGTATCGCGGTTCCGGTATTTGACCGCTTTGGTGTGGTTATTGCCGGTCTGAGCATCTCCTTCCCAACGCTGCGTTTCTCTGAAGAGCGTTTGCAGGAGTACGTAGCTATGTTGCATACGGCCGCACGTAAAATTTCCTCGCAAATGGGGTATCACGACTATCCGTTCTGATTAGAGTTAGAACCTGTCTGTATAATATTCAGACAGGTTCTTATCTGGTGGGGGGTAAATAAAGTTACTGATGGCTGGCGTAATATCGTATACGTTGGTGATAAGTGTACGTTTTATTCATTGAGTTTAATGTGGGTATTTATACCTTAATCTATTAGCCATTATCGACGACGATATTGTTTTTACGTAATAGTGGGCAATCGGTTATCCCGAAAAAACCACTTTTAGTGTGCAGGTATTGTACCGTACTGGTATCCCGGGCCGTCAGATAGGTGCATTGCAACCCTAACCCAGCGGCATTTTCCTTGCTTCCAATCAGAACACCATATCCGCTTAGTAATAATCCTGTCCATACCAGTGCTATCAACATAATTGTGCGAATAATGAATCGCATTATGACCTCTTCTCTTTTTTGTTCGCTTAATCGTAGCGGTAATATGGACTGAAGCAAGCGTATAGTTCCGAAAAAGCACGAATATCGACATGGTTAGGCGCTGTTTAACTAACGCATGATAGTTTAATGACATAAGGTAGGTTAAACGGAGAATGGAGTGAAAAAGTTTCGATGGGTCGTTCTGGTTGTTGCTGTGCTGGCTTGCTTGCTGCTATGGGCGCAGGTATTCAACATGATGTGCGATCAGGATGTACAATTTTTCAGCGGAATTTGTGCCATCAATCAATTTATCCCGTGGTGATATCATTTTTTCAGCAGTAGATTTCCTTCCTGTGTGGCAGTGGTAGAATGACACCTCTACTTAGAGGTGGTGAAATGAACGAAGTTGTAAATTCAGGCGTAATGAACGTTGCGTCTTTGGTTGTATCGGTGGTAATTCTCGCTATTGGGCTCATCTTGTGGTTTTTCATCAACCGTGCCAGTTCACGGACTAACGAACAGATTGAACTTCTTGAGGCATTGCTGGAACAGCAAAAACGGCAAAATGCACTGTTACGTCGTTTGTGCGAAGCAAACGAACCTGAAAAAACGGATGCGAATACTGCTGAGAACCTAAAAACGGCTGAAGATGAAGATATCATCCGCCTGGTAGCGGAACGGTAATCTTTCCTCAAAATTTGAGTAGCCCTAATGCTGATGGGTTACTCATCTTATCCGCACTATAGTGGTGCAATTGATTCAAATTAATACTCTGGTCTGACTTCGATTATTTATCGTGTTATTTATTTCATAATAGCGGTATCGGAAAAAGATATTAATCGCACTAAGCTATTGGGATGTTTACATCGGAATTGTGATCAATTGCGGTATTATTTATTAGCGAAACGTTTCTCCCTTCACTTTTTAGTAATTCATCAATTTTTCTTATTTTAAATTAATAATGAGCATTAAGTCTGGTTTCTTCATTTCACCTGTGTATGTTGTTAACTATCTGTTTTATTGGGTGAAGTTATATAACATTTTATTCGTTATATATCATAAAAAGTGATATCGCTCGCATTGCGTAATAACTTGTACTGCTGCTCTGGAAGAACTGAACTTATTGAACTATGTTAGAAACTGCATCAGGTCAAGTATCTGCGTGTAATGGTATGGTTAAGTGCATCGATATATCGGCACGTATTCCGTTGCATAAGTGTGCAAAAAAAGTGGAAGGCGTATCGAGATTTGTGCGGCTGATCGAGACATGTTTAAAAATGGCTTGCCATAATTAACGTTGTATGTGATAACAGTTTCGGGTTAAACGAGGTACAGTTCTGTTTATGTGTGGCATTTTCAGTAAAGAAGTCCTGAGTAAACACGTTGTCGTTGAATACCGCTTCTCTGCCGAGCCTTATATTAGTGCCTCATGCAGTAATGTGTCAGTTTTATCTCTGTAATGCCTGCGGGCGAAGAAAACAATCTAAGGAATTTTTCAAATGGCAAAGATTAAAGGTCAGGTTAAGTGGTTCAACGAGTCTAAAGGTTTTGGCTTCATTACTCCGGCAGATGGCAGCAAAGATGTGTTCGTACACTTCTCTGCTATCCAGGGTAATGGCTTCAAAACTCTGGCCGAAGGCCAGAACGTTGAGTTCGAAATTCAGGACGGCCAGAAAGGTCCGGCGGCTGTTAACGTAACAGCTATCTGATCGAATCCACTGATCTGAAGTGTAAACGCGCTTCAATCTCGCTATAAAGCCTCGTCGAATTTGCGAGGCTTTTTACTTTGTTTTATTTTCGTTCCTGTCTCCGGATATTTGCCAGTCGTGCGATTCGCGTTACACTTGCGGCCTTTAGTATCCTGCCGGAGTTGTCATGTCATTTTCCTGTCCACTTTGTCATCAGCCTTTAGCGCTTGAAAAAAACAGCTATATCTGTCCCCAACGGCATCAATTTGATATGGCGAAAGAGGGATATGTTAATTTGCTGCCCGTTCAGCATAAACGTTCTCGCGATCCGGGCGATAGTGCGGAAATGATGCAAGCGCGGCGTACATTTTTAGATGCCGGTCATTATCAGCCGCTTCGCGATGCGATTGTCGCTCAATTGTGTGAATGTCTTGAGCAGCACGCAACGGCGATACTGGATATTGGTTGTGGGGAAGGGTACTACACCCATGCTTTTGCCGATGTCTTACCTGGCGTGACGACTTTTGGTCTGGATGTCTCTAAGGTCGCGATTAAAGCTGCTGCGAAACGCTATCAGCAGGTCACCTTTTGTGTCGCTTCCAGCCACCGTCTGCCGTTTTCTGATGCCAGTATGGATGCCATTATCCGTATCTACGCACCGTGCAAAGCAGAAGAATTAGCGCGAGTAGTCAAACCGGGTGGGTGGGTCATTACCGCTACTCCTGGGCCACGGCATTTAATGGAGCTGAAGGGTTTAATTTACGACGAAGTACATCTACATGCGCCCCATGCTGAGAAACTGGATGGTTTTGAGCTGCAGCGGAGTAATGAATTACATTATCCGATGCGCCTGCGCGGAGATGAGGCGGTTGCGTTGTTACAGATGACGCCGTTTGCCTGGCGCGCAAAGCCAGAGGTATGGCAAGCGTTGGCAGCAAAAGAAGAATTTAATTGCCAGACGGATTTTAATATTCACGTCTGGCAACGAATAAATTAGCTGTGGTAGTGCGTCCAGAGGATCTGGACGCCAATGCCAATAAGCACCAGCCCGCCAAGAATTTCCGCTTTTTTCCCAATAATTGAACCGATAAAGCGGCCCACCATCATGCCTAATGTTGACATGATTAAGGTGGCGCAGCCAATCGCCAGCGCAGTCGCGATAATGTTCACTTGCAGGAAGGCCAGACCAACACCAACAGCCATTGCATCCAGGCTGGTGGCAATTGCGGTAGTCACCAGCAACCAGAAACCGTGACGACGACGCGGTTCTTCATCTTCATCATCTCCACCGCGAAAACCCTCAATAATCATTCGCCCGCCGAGGAATATCAGCAGTACAAACGCAATCCAGTGGTTCCACTCGAGGACAAAACGGCTGGCCAACATGCCCATCCCCCAGCCAATCAGCGGCGTCAGCGTTTCGACGGCACCGAAAATAAGGCCAGTTCGCAGAGCTTCAGAAAATTTCGGTTTATGGAGGGTGGCACCTTTACCGATTGATGCAGCAAAGGCATCCATCGACATACCAAAAGCAAGAAGAACAGTAGCAGTGATATTCATGACAATGTCCTGACCGGGGTATCCATAAAACACATCATCGCCCCCAGCAAACATGCACACACGAACGACAAGAAGCGCTCATGCAGGCATAGCGATTGATGTGCATATGGTCTCGCCTGACTGAAAATGTTCAGTCCGTACGCGCCACGTTTTGCAACGAGTATGTTGACACGTACATTTCCGGAGTCTGGAAATCGGCTACTCCCCAAATGAGGGCGCAACCTTAACATATTTTGAGAATATAAAACAACTGTCAGAATATATTATTCTATTGCTATTACTGATAACGATTTTCATTTAGATTTATATATCAATAAAACGTTAAAAATAATAACAAATAAGGGACGACGTAATATAGCCTAAGCTATGTCTGGTTATTAAAAATACACTACACATAGCTTTGGCTAAGTTGATAACTTATTGAGTTGAAACTAGAAGTTTATAAATCTTTTCCAGATCGTCGATATTTCGGACGCTGATTAACAAACGGCGCTGTTCTAATTGCATCACCAGTACACCATCTTCCGATAAGTTCATCGCTTTAATTCGGCTATATTCAATCCAAACATTGGCGAAGAAAAACCCTTTTTGTTTGAAGATGATTTTCGGAACCCGGATCCAGAAAGTATAAAATCCCATTAGCGCCAGTGCACTTAATAACCAGGTGGTTATTTGTGCGCCATGGCTGGTTACATTGTTATAGATAAGAATGACAATCAGCCCGACAAAGATAACGCTATCGATGCGACCGCGCCGGAGCAAAGGAATTGCCAGCAGGGTGGGGCCGTTGCGGCGGGGCATGATGAACTGATCGTATATCGCAAAAGCAAGCAGTGCGGCGATGAACAGAATCAGTACCAGTTCCGTGATTGTCATTAATCCTCCAGATAAAAAAACGGGGCCAAAAGGCCCCGGTAGTGTACAACAGTATTACAGTCCCAGCAGGCCGCAAGCGTAACCAGCGATACCAATGACGAAGAAGCCAACGATAATCCACAGCGGGTTAACTTTTTTGCGCAGCAGCCACATACAGGCAAAGGTCAGCAGCAGCGGCACCAGGCCTGGCATTAACTGGTCAAGAATGGTCTGGACAGTGGTAATGTGCTCTTTACCCGTCTGGTCGGTGATGCGAGAGACGACCAGAGGGATGTTGACATGTGTCCACTTGTTAACCAACGCCCCCATGACAAACAGGCCGAGAATAGACGCCCCTTCCGTCAGTTTTTGCAGGAAGCCGCCACCCATATCTTTAACGATATCGATACCTTTGGAGTAACCATACGCTACGCCGTAGTAACGTGTTGCCAGACGCACCAGGTTAAACAGGATAAAGAACAGCAGCGGACCTAACAGGCTGCCACTCATCGCGATACCGGCTCCCAGAGCTGCAAAAACCGGACGTACCGTACCCCAGAAGATCGGGTCACCCACGCCTGCCAGCGGACCCATCAGACCTACTTTGATACCGTTGATAGCACCGTCGTCGATCTCTGCGCCGTTAGCACGCTGTTCTTCCAGCGCCAGGGTTACGCCCAGAATTGGCGCAGCCACGAACGGTTGGGTGTTAAAGAATTCGAGGTGACGTTTAATCGCCTGTTTACGGGCATCATTGTTCTCAGGGTAGAGGCGACGAATCGCCGGAACCATAGAGAAGCAGAAACCCAGTGCCTGCATACGTTCGAAGTTCCATGAACCCTGGAAGAGGTTAGAACGCAGGAAGACGCCACGAATATCACTCGGAGTGAGTTTTTTCTCGGTGGTAGTTTTAGTTGTATCAACCATTTCGCTCACCTGTTAGTCCAGTTCGTTATCGAGATCGTTGTTACCAGCAGCCTGAACAGGCGCACCAGCTACGCGGTTATATTTCGGGCTAAGTTGGATGTAGAGCACTGCCATAACAGTACCAATTACACCCAGAGCAACCAGGTTAAAGTTGGTGAATGCTGCGGTTACGAAGCCGAGGTAGAAGAACGGCATCAGGTAGCCTGCACGCATCATGTTGATAACCATTGCATAACCAACAACCACGATCATGCCGCCAGCAATGTTCAGACCATTGGTCACCACTTCCGGAATGGCGTTCAGCATGTTCTGAACTTCACTGGTGCCTACAGACAGCGCAACAATTACGGCCGGGATAGCCACACGCATCGCTTGCAGGAACAGCGAAGAAACGTGGATCCAGGAAATTGCCGTCAGGTTGCCATTCTCAGCCGCCTTATCCGCAGCGTGCTGGAAAGCAACGGTGATGGTACGAACGATGATGGTCAGCACCTGGCCCGCAGCGGCCAGCGGGATTGCCAGCGCGATACCGGCACCGATGCTCTGATGACCTGCAATAACCAGAATGGTAGAAATGATAGAAGCCAGAGCGGCGTCAGGCGCAACTGCGGCACCGATATTCATCCAGCCCAGAGCGATCATTTCCAGAGTACCACCGATAATAATACCGGTTTTCATATCCCCAAGAACGATACCCACCAGGGTACAGGCGATTAACGGACGGTGAAACTGAAATTCATCGAGGATAGATCCCATACCTGCGATACAGGCTACGATAAATACCAGCACAATTTGAAGAGTGGTAATCTCCATTGTACTTCTCCTGTTTACGTAAGACTTAAGTGTGAAAACTGAGTGATAATCAACACAATACGTTACTTATCGATTTTGCTGATCAGATCCATCATTTTCAGTTTCGGATCGGTGGAAACCTTACGGACTTCCAGTTCGATACCGCGTGCATTCAGTTTCTTGAACGCTTCGATATCTTTTTCATCAACCGAAACCGCGTTATTCACCTGGGTTTTGCCCTGACGGAATGCCATACCACCGACGTTAACAGAGGTAATTTTCACGCCGCCTTCAACGAGGCGCTCAACATCTGTCGGGTTGGTGAATAACAGCATTACACGTTCGCCAGCATATTTCGGGTTGTTGTAGACGCGAATCATCTTGGCAACATCAACCACGTGTGCTGTTACGCCCGGAGGTGCGACCTGGGTGAGCAGTGTCTTACGAACGGTATCCGCAGCCACTTCATCACTAACAACAATAATACGGGAGACATTGGTTTCTTTGGTCCAGCGGGTAGCTACCTGACCGTGAATCAGACGGTCGTCGATACGCGCAAGGCCAATAACCATGTAGTCATTTGGTCCCATTGGTTTTGCCGGAGTTGGGGCCGCTTTGGGTGCCGCCGAAGCGGGGGCGGGAGCTGCTTTTTCAACCGGTTTGGCTTTCAGTGCTTTCACACCTTCACGGCCTGTTTCTACTGCCAGCGCCACCAGTTCATCAAAGCCCGGGTCATCATCACGAGCCATTAACGTTTCCACCAGCATTGGAATGTTAACGCCTGCGATCACTTCATAATGCTCTTTGTCGACGGCAATGCGGCTGGCAGCATTGAACGGGCTGCCTCCCCATGTATCAACGAGAAACAGCACGCCTTTAGTGGTGTCGAGTTTTGCCAACTGAGCGTTGTACTTTTCGATCAGCGTTTCGGCATTTTCGCCTGGAACGAAATCGATCCAGCCGACGTTTTCCTGCTCGCCTAACAGCATCTCTGCCGTTTTAAGCAACTGCTCTGCAGCCCAACCATGTGTGCCTATAACAATAGCAATGGTCACTTGCTACCTCCTTTATTATTGTTAACACCTCAACGTGCCAGATGTATTTTTGAATCGTCGTCCACAATCGAATCGATTCAGATAAGGGTTACAACCAAAAACCCCCTGCGTTTCGCGATTTATTTTAGATATCGAAAAAAATATTTTATGTGATGAAGATCCGTAATTTAACTTTGGATTATCAAAATTCCGAAAGAGAAAATATTTTCGTCACATTTGTTTGCAAAGGAAGGTAAATCTTTGCCAAATCAGAGGTCTCTCTGATATGTTTAACTCCCGTTTAACAACCAAGGAGTATAGGGCAGCAGCCCGCAGTATGGATCGTCACCGACGTCATTTCAGCATCAGGCCTTTCAGCGCCTGCCTTTCTGGCACTTTTTGCCGCACCTTTTGTTTGCATTTTGTTGTTACGCCTGCATTATTTCTGGCGCCGAATAGCTATTCCTTAAGCAGGAGCTTGTCATGGAATTCTTAATGGACCCCTCGATTTGGGTGGGGCTACTCACGCTTGTCGTTCTTGAAATCGTGCTGGGTATCGATAACCTGGTTTTCATCGCCATCCTTGCCGACAAACTGCCACCGAAACAACGTGATAAAGCTCGTTTGTTAGGACTGTCGCTGGCGCTGATCATGCGTCTGGGACTGCTGTCGCTGATTTCATGGATGGTCACGCTGACCAAACCGCTATTTACCGTGATGGATTTTTCCTTCTCTGGTCGCGACCTGATTATGTTGTTCGGGGGGATATTCTTGCTGTTTAAAGCGACAACGGAGCTGCATGAACGGCTGGAAAACCGCGATCATGATTCCGGTCACGGTAAAGGTTATGCCAGCTTCTGGGTGGTAGTAACGCAGATTGTCATTCTCGATGCCGTCTTCTCGCTGGATGCGGTGATTACCGCAGTTGGGATGGTCAACCACCTGCCGGTGATGATGGCGGCGGTGGTGATTGCGATGGCGGTCATGTTGCTGGCGTCGAAACCGTTGACGAGATTCGTTAACCAGCATCCTACAGTGGTGGTGCTCTGCCTGAGCTTCTTGTTAATGATTGGTCTGAGCCTGGTTGCTGAAGGGTTTGGCTTCCATATTCCGAAAGGTTACCTGTATGCCGCGATTGGCTTCTCGATCATCATCGAAGTGTTTAACCAAATTGCGCGCCGTAACTTTATTCGTCATCAGTCAGCTTTACCGCTGCGTGCGCGTACTGCCGATGCCATCCTGCGTTTGATGGGGGGTAAACGTCAGGCGAACGTTCAGCACGATGCCGATAACCCGATGCCGATCCCTGTGCCGGAAGGCGCGTTTGCGGAAGAAGAGCGATATATGATTAACGGCGTGCTGACACTGGCGTCTCGCTCTCTGCGTGGGATTATGACACCGCGCGGCGAAATTAGCTGGGTTGACGCTAATCTCGGTGTTGATGAAATCCGTGAGCAGTTGCTTTCTTCGCCACATAGTCTGTTCCCGGTATGTCGCGGTGAACTGGATGAAATCATCGGTATCGTGCGTGCTAAAGAACTGCTGGTGGCGCTGGAAGATGGCGTTGATGTCGCAGCAATTGCCTCGGCTTCTCCGGCGATTATCGTTCCGGAAACCCTCGATCCGATCAACCTGCTGGGCGTGCTGCGTCGTGCTCGCGGTAGTTTTGTTATCGTTACCAACGAGTTTGGTGTGGTGCAAGGCCTGGTCACGCCTCTGGATGTGCTGGAAGCCATTGCCGGTGAGTTCCCGGACGCTGATGAAACGCCGGAAATCATTACTGACGGCGACGGCTGGCTGGTAAAAGGCGGTACAGACTTACATGCCTTACAGCAGGCGCTTGATGTTGAGCACCTTGCCGATGACGATGATATCGCGACGGTGGCAGGTCTGGTGATTTCTGCAAATGGTCACATCCCGCGTGCTGGCGATGTGATTGACGTAGGGCCGTTACATATCACCATTGTTGAAGCTAACGATTATCGTGTTGATCTGGTTCGCATTGTTAAAGAGCAACTGGCGCACGACGAAGACGAATAATCATTAACGAAATGGCATGACGGGCGTGATATGCCCATTATGCCGGGCGGGCGGCGGTTGGCTGCCCGCCAGCCATTTTGGGAAATCACGCAGTGGCATCGGCTGCGCGTACAAATACCCTTGTAAAATATGCACCCCATGACGGCGTAAATACTTCGCCTGTTCTTGCGTTTCTACGCCCTCCGCCACCAGTTCAATATTCAGTCTTTGCCCCAATGCGATGATGATATCGGTTACCGTCGAGTTAACCGCATCGGAACCAATTGCAGCGGTGAAAGACTTATCGATTTTCAGCACATCAGGGCGTAACGTTTCCAGCCAGGAAAACGAACTGTTGCCGGTGCCGAAGTCATCAATCGCCAGTTTGACGTTTTTACGATGCAGTTCGCGGGCAATCCGATAATCGACATCCAGTAAGGCATCGCGCTCGGTGATTTCGAGGATGAGTTGCTGAATCGGGTTAGCACTAAACCAATATTGATTGAGATCCTTCAATAACACGCCGCGGCGAAAATGGCTGGGGGCGACGTTAATCCCAATGTGAAACTGGCTGCTCATTGGAAAAACGTGGATTTGGCGGATGGTTTCCATCATCACATAACGGGTAAGCGGCACTATCAGATGATGTTCTTCCGCGATAGGGATAAATACATCTGGTGAGATCCACCCCTGACGCGGGTTATTCCAGCGCAGCAATATTTCTACACCAACACATTGCTGGCTACGAGCGTTTAGTAAAGGTTGACAGAATAGCTCGAATTCATGTTGCGCGAGGCCAAGATTAATTTCGCGCGAAAAGCTCATTCTATGGGCGGTTGCCAGCCATGCGATGTAACCCACCAGTAAACTCAACAGTACCGCCAGTGGAAACTGGCTGGGAAGATGATGTAACGCCAGCGCTGTCGCACCAGGGCCGCTAACGCTGATGGTAAAAGGGAAGTTCTGCGATGAAACCTGGTAACGTTCATTGCCATTAAGTGGAGGTAAAGCGTCAACCAGACCGTCACCATAGAGTAAATGGCGATCAGCCACCGTCAGGCTGGCGTTTCTAATTTGCGGCAACTGCGGTTCCAGTAACATCGTCGTCAATAGGTCAATGTTGATCATCTCCAGAACGCCATCGCCAGTATGTGATTGAGAGGGATATCACTGGATCAGCACTGGACTACCTTTAATCAATACGCGATCGGTGGTAAGGCGCAAAAGAGCCTGTGGGGCGGGCAAATCGGCCTGAATATCATGAACCGGAACATTGCGATAGCCAAAGATACTGGAGCAGTAAAGTGTACCGTTTTGTACCAGACCAATAGAACGCACCGTTTGCAGTTTTGCGGCTTGTTTGCGTAGAGGCAAATGAGTGACTGAGCAAGGGAGGCCAATCAACGGAAGTAACATCTCGCGTCCCGCCTGAAGGGGTTGCAATATATTATCCAGCTCTTCAACCGCGTGATTGGCGAAAAGTATCACCCGCTGTTGATTTAAATTACGCTGTGAAATAAATCGCACGCTTAGTGTCGCCACAAGCGTAAAGAGTGCGCAAATTGTACAAACAATCATTCGATTACGGCGATAAGTTTTGATGATCCGTTGTGCTTTTTGCATGCGGGCCGCCCTGTAAGCGTATGGCAACAAACGCCTGACGCAACAGTGGAAGTGTAGTGGGGAAATTTACAGCAGACGAGAAAGCGGGGGAAATTCGCCCATCCGTTGCAGATGGGCGAAAGAAAAGTATTAGTCACACTGGACTTTTATTGCCAGACCACCGCGAGAGGTTTCACGGTACTTGGCGTTCATATCCTTACCGGTTTCGTACATTGTCTCGATGACTTTATCCAGCGAGACGCGCGGAGCACTGGTGCGGCGTAAAGCCATGCGTGCGGCGTTGATCGCCTTCACCGATGCAATAGCATTACGCTCAATGCATGGCACCTGAACCTGACCGGCCACCGGATCGCAGGTCAGACCGAGGTTGTGTTCCATCCCAATTTCCGCTGCCACACAAACCTGTTCCGGGCTACCGCCCAACAATTCAGCCAGGCCTGCGGCGGCCATTGAACAGGCTACGCCGACTTCGCCCTGACAACCCACTTCAGCACCGGAAATAGAAGCGTTCATTTTATACAACGCGCCAATTGCCCCAGCGGCCATAAAATAGCGGGTATAGATATCCGGGCTGACCGATTCAATAAAGTGGTCGTAATAGGCCAACACTGCCGGAACAATGCCGCACGCACCGTTGGTAGGCGCTGTCACCACGCGCCCACCTGCGGCGTTTTCTTCGTTCACTGCCAGCGCAAACATGTTCACCCAGTCGATAACATTCATCGGATCGTTAGACAGTTTATCGCTGGAAACCAGCATCCGGCGCAGGGCAGATGCACGGCGCGGAACACGCAGCGGCCCAGGCAATACGCCTTCGGTATTCATTCCGCGATCGATACACGCCTGCATGGTCTGCCAGACATGCGCGAAATAGTCATCGATCTCTTTCTTACTGTGCAGCGCCAGTTCGTTCTGCATTGCCAGGCCGGAAAGGGAATAGCCAGTTTCATTACAGTACGCCAGCAACTCGGTTGCAGATTTAAACGGATACGGCACACTGACTTCGTTGGTGGCATCGTGACCAAAATGTTCTTCATCGACGATAAAACCGCCGCCGATGGAATAATAAGTTTTGCTGTAAACAACTTTATCGCCATTATACGCGTGGATCTGCATCCCGTTTTCATGCAGCGGCAGGTTGCCGTTATGAAAACGCATCCCATTGTCACGGGGGAAATCCACTTCATGCCGTCCCTGCGCCAGCAGCAGACGTTCGCGCTCTTCTACGTCGCGAATAAAACCGGGAATACTGTCGATATCCACGGTGGCAGGTTCGTTACCTGCAAGACCCATAATAATGGCGATATCGGTATGATGGCCTTTACCCGTCAGCGATAGAGAACCGTAAACGTCCACGGCAACGCGGGTAACGCTATCCAGTAAGCCTTTTTCGACCAGATCATCGACGAACTGTTTACCCGCCTTCATAGGCCCTACAGTATGGGAAGATGAGGGACCAATCCCCACCTTAAACATGTCGAATAGACTAATCACGATAATACTCCTGACAAGGTGACTGGACTTCCAGTAACGAACTAATAACAGCGCATAGTGTAAGAGGGAACGCGGCGATCGGCTTAACTATTCACATGAATTAAACTAATCAAAAACCGCGATTTAACTAATATTGCGATGATTGTCTCAAGTAGTGTTTTGTAGATGTAAAGATAAGTATAGTCAGGGTTTCACACCAATTTGCAGCGCCAGCTCACGAATTATGCCTGCGGTCATTCCCCATACAAAATACTGTTCGTACCAGGAAAGCCATACCCGATGTGAATCGCCACGGCGGTAGATATCTAAAGGGTGATAGCGCCCCAGATGTAATGCCTGAGCGAGCGGCATTTCAAACACAGCGGAGACTTCATCTTCACTGGCGCGATAGGGTAAATCGGGCGGGATAATACCGACGACTGGGGTTACCTGGTAACCCGTTACGCTATCGACGGGCGGCAGCACGCCGATAACTTCAACGGCTGAAGGCGGTATAGCGACTTCTTCTTCGGCTTCGCGTAGCGCGGCGGCGATAACTGACGCGTCGGTGTCATCTACTGCGCCACCTGGAAACGCCACCTGTCCGGCGTGTTTACGCAGGTGAATTGAACGCTGAGTAAGTAACAAACCCGGTTGCGGTCGGCGCACGATGGGGATTAACACAGCAGCCTGACGATGATTTAAGGTTTCCCGGTTAATTTGCGGGCGCAAAAGTTGAAAGCGTGATAAAAAATCATCAAGCGTCAGGCTACGGTATTCCACGTCTTACTTCTCCAGTTGCTTCAGAATACGATTAACTTTATCAAAAGTTTCCTGATATTCCGCCTCTTCCTGGCTATCGGCGACAATACCGCCGCCCGCAGAGCAGTAAATTTGCCCGTTAACCGCGGTCAGGGTGCGGATAGTGATGCTGGTGTCCATATTGCCGCAAAAACTTAAATAGCCAATGCTGCCACACCAGGCGTTGCGTCGCTGAGGTTCCAGTTCGTCGATAATTTCCATTGCCCGTACTTTCGGTGCGCCGGTGATTGAGCCTCCGGGAAAAGCCGCGCGCAGCAGATCGCTGGCATGCAACTGCTCGGGAAGGCGTGCCGTTATGGTGCTGACCAGATGATGCACTGCAGGGAAGGGCTCCACCACGAACAGCTCCGGCACTTTTACCGAACCTGCGACGGCAACACGGCCAATATCATTACGCATTAAATCGACAATCATCAGGTTTTCGGCGCGATCTTTCGGTGAGTTCGCCAGTTTTTCTGCCTGTTTGCTATCTTCCTGAGGATCGGCCAGACGCGGCAGAGTGCCTTTAATCGGACGGGTCTGGATCTCACCATCAGCACAAAGAATAAAACGTTCTGGCGAGAGGCTTAAAATCGCACCTTGCTCCAGGCGCAGGAAGGCACTAAATGGTGCACGGTTGGCCTGGTTGAGTTTAACGAACGCCAGCCACTCATCACCAGAATAGGTAGCTTGAAAACGCTGGGCAAGATTCACCTGGTAACAATCGCCGCTGTGCAGATATTCCTGCACCTGGCGAAATTTCTCGCCATACTGTTCGCGGCTCATATTAGATTGCCAGGCAGAGGTTAGCGTGAAATCACCCTGCGGTGTAATTTGCTGGTTTTCCAGCCACGCCAGACGGGCATTGACATCATTATGACTCAGCAAAGAAACAACCCGGTGCTGGTGGTCGACAATCAACGCCCAGTCGTAGATACCTACCGCCATATCAGGAAGGTTGATATCTCTCAGCGCCAATTCCGGCAGGGACTCAAAACGGCGGCCCAGGTCATAGCCAAATAAACCCAGTGCGCCACCCTGAAATGGCAAATTACCATTATGCAACGGGTGAATGTTTGCATGCTCCAGCGCCTGTTGGAGTACCTTTAACGGGTCATCAGTGGTCGTTGTACGGGTTTCTCCTTCACACACCACGGTTTCATTACCGTGAGTTGTTAAGGTGCAAACGGGGTCTGCCACCACAATATCAAACCGACTATGCGGATGATCGGCATAGCCGGAGTGCAAAAGCATCGCCCACGGCAAGTGGCTCAAGCGGGAGAAATAAAATTCAGCGGCGTCCTGACGCCAGGGTAAAGTAATCACAGCGGGAGATAACGTCTTCATTAGTCCTGACTCTACTGGCTATGTGCCGGGTAGCATGAAATAATTAGCGCCAACAATTTAGCAGGAGTTAACAATGTTTGCAGGTTTACCTTCACTCACCCATGAACAGCAGCAAAAAGCCGTTGAGCGGATTCAGGAATTGATGGCACAGGGGATGAGCAGCGGTCAGGCAATCGCACTGGTAGCCGAAGAGTTACGCGCCAACCATTCCGGCGAACGGATTGTGGCGCGTTTTGAGGATGAAGACGAGTAATACACAATGATCCGTATCGATTTCGTCACGGATGACGTTCTGTATCTTGATACGGATAGCCTCATCGGCTGGGATTTTTCCGGCATGAATTTACATCGCGCTATTTTTGATGGCATGTGTCTGGATGGTGCTCGGTTTAATGATGCGCATCTGCGTAATATCAGTTTCATCACATCCTCCCTTATTGGGGCCGACCTCTCGTCTGCCGCCCTGATGTGTGCCTGGCTAAATCACGCCGATCTGACGAATTGTAATTTTTATCAGTCACGCCCCATTGCTGCTGATTTTAGACATTCACGACTTTGTGGGGCAGATTTTACCGCTGCCGATTTAAGAGGTGCTAATTTCGCTGGGACAGATCTTCAGAATGTTTGTTTCAACGGGGTGCATTATGACAAGCGAACCATTTGGCCTGCAGCGTTTGAACCAAAGAAACGCGGGGCTGTTTTGCTTGATTGAATTCAGCGGTTTTATTGATAACGAGAAAAAAGGACGCTTTTCTAAGATCAATGAAAGCGTCCGGATTGATTTTTAGTGCTGGAGTTTTGACTCACACAAGGGCTTTAAGTTCTTCCTGCATATAAGACGAGAAGTATTCAGGGTTTTTAATCACCACGCGTTCACCAGACTCCATTTTTTTTGCCCAGCCAACCATTTTTTCCGTGAATCCAGGATTCCAGCCTTCCTGTTCAGCTCGCGCAGTAATATCGGTGGCCGTCGCGGGTACACCCAGAGCATGCAAATATTTAAATATTCCCTTCGCCGTACTTTCATTCATAGAGCTGGGGGTTGGTGCTGATATATCCATAGCACTAATGAAATCCAGGGCTTTATCTATTACAGCAGGCATATTCTTGTCCTTAAATTAACCACGTTTTCGATAAGGCTATATATGACATTAAATTGTGCCTAATATCAAAAGGATTATGACAATATCTCATTCGTTAACCTGTTGACATTCAGGTATTTTAAAGGTAGCAGGTCATGGCGGGTTATCTAGTGATGTGCCGAAATTAACAGAGAATCGTAGTACCGTAGCTTGGTTGTTCAGGTAAGTAAGGGCAACAGCGGAAAACAGGTTAGGTTAATTGAGTGATTAACACGTGGTTTAGTTTTTATGATTAATATCGTTTCTTTATAAATAAACTTGAAATCAAAAAAATAAATAATAAAGCCCCCGACTGGGGCACCGTCCATCTAAAGTAAGAGCTTAAGCACTGGTCGATTTGTTCATGATCGACCAGTATTTTCGATAATTCTCTTCCGGAATTAAACCGCCGCAATAATCTTAATTTCAACTTTATACTGCGGATTCATCAGTCCCGCTTGCACCGTGCAGCGTACCGGAGCATGACCCGCGACAACCCAGGCATCCCACGCTTTATTCATTGCCGCAAAGTCGTTTTTATCGGCCAGAAAAATGGTGGCATCCAGAATGCTCGACTTATTGCTGCCCTGTTTTTCCAGCACCGCGTCAATTTGCGCCAGTGTATTTGCCGTTTGCTCAAAAGCATCGGCGTCGAGGTTTTCCGGTACGCCAGTGTAGTAGAGCGTGTTGTTGTGGATCACCACATCAGACCAGCGGGCTTCGGCGTCTATACGAACGATAGTCATCATTTTGTCCTCATTATCATTCCATTTTTGTGCTGCAAAGACTGCCACAATGTGAAGTCGCCGTCATCACTTCAACTGGCGAAAAATAGCCTAGCCTGACATAATCCCTGTTCAAATCAACAGGGGGTAGTGTGACGGACGATTTTGCACCAGACGGTCAGTTGGCGAAAGCGATACCAGGCTTTAAGCCGCGTGAACCACAGCGACAGATGGCGGTAGCCGTCACCGGGGCGATAGAAAAAAGCCAACCGCTGGTGGTGGAAGCGGGAACCGGTACGGGCAAAACCTACGCTTACCTTGCCCCTGCGCTGCGGGCGAAAAAGAAAGTCATTATCTCGACTGGCTCGAAAGCATTACAAGATCAACTCTACAGCCGTGATTTGCCGACGGTGTCAAAGGCGCTGAAATACACCGGCAATGTGGCATTGTTGAAAGGACGTTCAAACTACCTCTGCCTCGAACGTCTCGAACAGCAGGCGCTGGCGGGCGGCGATCTGCCGGTACAAATCTTAAGCGATGTGATCCTGCTACGCTCCTGGTCCAATCAAACCGTCGATGGAGATATCAGCACCTGCGTCAGCGTTGCGGAAGATTCTCAGGCATGGCCGCTGGTCACCAGCACTAACGATAACTGCCTCGGCAGCGACTGCCCGATGTATAAAGATTGCTTTGTGGTCAAAGCACGCAAAAAAGCGATGGACGCCGATGTAGTGGTGGTAAACCATCATTTGTTTCTGGCGGATATGGTGGTCAAAGAGAGCGGATTTGGCGAACTGATCCCGGAAGCGGACGTGATGATCTTCGACGAAGCCCATCAGTTGCCGGATATTGCCAGCCAGTACTTTGGTCAGTCACTTTCCAGCCGACAACTGCTCGACCTGGCAAAAGACATCACCATCGCCTATCGCACTGAATTAAAAGACACTCAACAGTTACAAAAGTGCGCCGACCGCCTTGCTCAGAGTGCGCAGGATTTTCGCCTGCAACTCGGTGAGCCGGGTTATCGTGGCAATCTGCGCGAATTGTTAGCCAATCCGCAAATTCAGCGGGCGTTTTTACTGCTCGATGACACGCTTGAACTCTGTTACGACGTGGCGAAATTGTCGCTGGGTCGTTCCGCGTTGCTGGATGCGGCATTTGAACGTGCCACGTTATATCGCACACGTCTGAAGCGGCTGAAAGAGATCAACCAACCGGGCTACAGTTACTGGTACGAATGCACCTCACGTCATTTCACTCTGGCGCTGACGCCGCTCAGCGTGGCGGATAAATTCAAAGAGTTAATGGCACAAAAACCCGGAAGCTGGATTTTTACCTCGGCAACGTTGTCAGTGAATGACGATCTGCATCATTTTACCTCCCGGCTTGGCATCGAACAGGCCGAGTCGTTGCTGTTACCCAGCCCATTTGATTACAGCCGCCAGGCGTTACTCTGTGTGCCGCGTAACCTGCCGCAAACTAATCAACCGGGTTCCGCACGGCAACTGGCAGCAATGTTGCGACCGCTCATCGAAGCCAACAATGGGCGCTGCTTTATGCTTTGCACCTCACACGCCATGATGCGTGATCTGGCCGAGCAGTTCCGTGCCACCATGACGCTTCCCGTTTTGTTGCAGGGTGAAACCAGTAAAGGGCAATTGTTGCAGCAGTTTGTCAGTGCCGGTAACGCGCTTCTTGTCGCAACCAGTAGTTTCTGGGAAGGGGTGGATGTGCGCGGCGATACGCTGTCACTGGTGATTATCGACAAGTTGCCGTTTACCTCGCCGGACGACCCACTACTAAAAGCGCGAATGGAAGATTGTCGTTTGCGCGGTGGCGACCCGTTCGATGAAGTGCAACTGCCAGATGCGGTCATTACTCTCAAACAGGGGGTAGGGCGACTGATTCGCGACGCCGACGATCGCGGTGTGCTGGTGATTTGCGACAATCGGCTGGTGATGCGCCCTTACGGCGCGACGTTCCTCGCCAGCCTGCCGCCTGCGCCGCGCACCCGTGATATAGCCCGTGCGGTTCGTTTCCTTGCGATACCTTCCTCCAGGTAATTTGTGATGGAGTATGGTATGATGCGCGCCTTTTTATTGATCTAAGCACGAAGACCCATGCGAATTCTGGCTATCGATACCGCGACAGAGGCCTGCTCTGTCGCCCTGTGGAATGACGGCACTGTCAACGCTCATTTTGAGCTTTGCCCACGTGAACATACTCAACGAATCTTACCGATGGTGCAGGATATCCTGACCACCAGCGGAACCTCCCTGACTAACATAAACGCATTAGCTTACGGGCGTGGTCCCGGTAGCTTCACCGGTGTGCGTATCGGTATTGGTATTGCACAAGGGCTGGCGCTTGGCGCGGAGCTGCCGATGATTGGCGTCTCCACGCTAATGACCATGGCGCAAGGGGCATGGCGCAAAAATGGCGCGACCCGTGTGCTGGCGGCCATTGACGCGCGAATGGGCGAAGTTTACTGGGCCGAATATCAGCGTGATGAAAATGGTATCTGGCACGGTGAAGAAACCGAAGCTGTACTCAAACCAGAACTCGTTCATGAGCGGATGCAGCAGCTTTCCGGTGAATGGGTGACGGTGGGGACAGGCTGGCAAGCCTGGCCGGATCTCGGTAAAGAGAGCGGGCTGGTTTTGCGCGATGGCGAAGTGTTACTGCCCGCCGCAGAAGATATGCTGCCGATTGCCTGCCAGCTCTTTGCTGAAGGCAAAACGGTGGCAGTGGAACATGCCGAGCCGGTTTATTTGCGTAACAACGTCGCGTGGAAGAAACTTCCGGGCAAAGAATGAATCTTAAGAGTATGCCCTGAGAAAAAAAGGAGTCGCATCATGGCGGTTCAAAAGAATGTTATCAAAGGCATACTGGCAGGTACGTTTGCGCTAATGTTGAGCGGTTGTGTCACTGTGCCGGATGCCATTAAAGGCAGCAGTCCCACGCCGCAACAAGATTTAGTTCGGGTGATGAGTGCGCCGCAATTGTATGTTGGTCAGGAAGCGCGCTTTGGCGGCAAAGTGGTTGCGGTACAAAACCAGCAGGGGAAAACCCGTCTGGAAATTGCCACCGTACCGCTCGATAGCGGAGCCAGGCCGACGTTGGGGGAACCTTCTCGCGGGCGCATTTATGCCGATGTGAACGGTTTTCTTGATCCAGTTGATTTCCGCGGACAACTGGTGACGGTTGTCGGGCCAATCACCGGTACGGTTGACGGTAAAATCGGCAATACACCCTATAAATTTATGGTTATGCAGGTAACGGGCTATAAGCGTTGGCATTTAACCCAGCAGGTGATTATGCCGCCGCAGCCGATTGATCCGTGGTTTTATGGTGGCCGTGGCTGGCCCTATGGCTACGGCGGATGGGGCTGGTATAATCCCGGCCCTGCAAGAGTACAAACAGTTGTAACTGAATAATTGCTTGTTTTTAAAGAAAAAGAAACAGCGGCTGGTCCGCTGTTTCTGCATTCTTAGAGTAAAGATAAAAATAAATAGTGACGCGCTTCGCAACCTTTTCGTTGGGGAATTATCAAGCTGGTATGATGAGTTAATATTATGTTAATAACATGTATACCACTTGGGGTTGCGATGACGACGAACACGCATTTTAGAGGTGAAGAATTGAAGAAGGTTTGGCTTAACCGTTATCCCGCGGATGTTCCGACGGAGATCAACCCTGACCGTTATCAATCTCTGGTAGATATGTTTGAGCAATCGGTCGCGCGCTATGCCGACAAGCCCGCGTTTGTGAATATGGGGGAGGTGATGACCTTCCGCAAACTGGAAGAGCGCAGCCGTGCGTTCGCCGCGTATTTACAACAAGGGCTGGGGCTGAAGAAGGGCGATCGCGTTGCGCTGATGATGCCTAACTTATTGCAATATCCGGTGGCGCTGTTCGGCATTTTGCGCGCCGGGATGATCGTCGTAAACGTCAATCCGTTATATACCCCGCGCGAGCTTGAGCATCAGCTCAACGACAGCGGCGCATCTGCGATTGTCATCGTGTCCAACTTTGCCCATACCCTGGAAAAAGTGGTTGATAAAACCGCTGTCCAGCACGTGATTCTGACACGTATGGGCGATCAGCTTTCTACGGCGAAAGGGACGCTGGTTAACTTCGTTGTTAAATACATCAAGCGTCTGGTGCCGAAATATCATCTGCCAGATGCCATTTCATTTCGTAGCGCTCTGCATAATGGTTACCGGATGCAGTACGTAAAACCTGAACTGGTGCCGGAAGATTTAGCCTTCCTGCAATACACCGGCGGCACCACTGGCGTGGCGAAAGGCGCAATGCTGACTCACCGCAACATGCTGGCAAATCTGGAACAGGTTAACGCGACCTACGGGCCGCTGTTGTATCCGGGTAAAGAGCTGGTGGTGACGGCATTGCCGCTGTATCACATTTTCGCATTGACCATTAACTGCCTGCTGTTTATCGAACTGGGCGGGCAGAATCTGCTTATTACTAACCCACGTGATATTCCGGGGCTGGTGAAAGAGCTGGCGAAATATCCGTTTACCGCGATCACCGGCGTTAACACGTTGTTCAACGCGTTGCTGAACAATAAAGAATTCCAGCAACTGGATTTCTCCAGTCTGCATCTTTCCGCTGGTGGTGGGATGCCTGTTCAGCAAGTGGTGGCAGAACGCTGGGTGAAACTGACCGGACAATATCTGCTGGAAGGTTATGGCCTGACCGAGTGTGCACCGCTGGTCAGCGTTAACCCGTATGATATTGATTATCATAGCGGTAGCATTGGTTTGCCGGTGCCGTCGACCGAAGCCAAGTTGGTTGATGACGACGATAACGAAGTACCGCCGGGTCAACCGGGTGAGCTTTGTGTCAAAGGGCCGCAGGTGATGCTGGGCTACTGGCAGCGTCCGGATGCTACCGATGAAATCATCAAAAATGGCTGGTTACACACCGGCGACATCGCGGTGATGGATGAAGAAGGATTCCTGCGCATTGTCGATCGTAAAAAAGACATGATTCTGGTTTCTGGCTTTAACGTCTACCCCAATGAGATTGAAGATGTGGTCATGCAGCACCCAGGTGTACAGGAAGTGGCGGCTGTTGGCGTACCTTCCGGTTCCAGCGGTGAAGCGGTGAAAATCTTCGTGGTGAAAAAAGACTCGTCACTCACGGAAGAATCACTGGTGACTTTTTGCCGCCGTCAGCTCACAGGCTATAAAGTACCGAAGCTGGTGGAGTTTCGTGATGAGTTACCGAAATCTAACGTCGGAAAAATTTTGCGACGAGAATTACGTGACGAAGCGCGCGGCAAAGTGGACAATAAAGCCTGAGCGTTAAGTCAGTCGTCAGACGCCGGTTAATCCGGCGTTTTTTTTGACGCCCACTAAAGAGAATACAATTTGAATTACCAAATGATTACCACGGACGATGCGCTGGCTTCTTTGTGTGAAGCCGTCCGTGCCTTTCCGGCGATAGCCCTGGATACTGAATTTGTACGTACGCGCACCTATTACCCGCAACTTGGGTTGATTCAACTTTTTGATGGAGAACATCTGGCGCTAATCGATCCACTCGGGATCACCGACTGGTCACCGCTGAAAGCGATCCTGCGCGATCCTTCCATCACCAAATTTCTCCATGCGGGCAGTGAAGATCTGGAAGTGTTCCTCAATGTCTTTGGTGAGTTACCACAACCTCTGATTGACACGCAAATCCTCGCCGCATTCTGTGGACGCCCGATGTCATGGGGCTTTGCCTCTATGGTGGAAGAGTATTCCGGCGTTACGCTCGACAAGAGCGAATCGCGCACCGACTGGCTGGCCAGACCGCTAACCGAGCGTCAATGCGAATACGCGGCGGCGGACGTCTGGTATCTGTTACCGATCGCCGCAAAGCTGATGGTTGAAACGGAAGCCTCTGGTTGGCTACCTGCGGCACTGGATGAATGCCGCCTGATGCAAACGCGTCGTCAGGAGATCGTTGCGCCAGAAGACGCATGGCGTGATATCACCAATGCCTGGCAATTACGCACGCGCCAACTCGCCTGTCTGCAACTGCTAGCCGACTGGCGGCTGCGTAAGGCTCGGGAGCGCGATCTGGCGGTGAACTTTGTCGTGCGTGAAGAGCATTTGTGGTCGGTAGCGCGTTATATGCCGGGCAGTCTGGGCGAGCTGGATAGCCTGGGCTTATCCGGTAGCGAAATCCGCTTCCACGGTAAGACGTTGCTGGCGCTGGTAGAGAAAGCGCAGGCATTGCCAGAAGAGGCCTTGCCGCAGCCGATGCTTAACCTGATGGATATGCCCGGTTATCGCAAAGCGTTTAAAGCGATTAAGTCGCTGATTACTGACGTGAGTGAAACGCACAAGATCAGCGTCGAATTGCTGGCATCGCGTCGGCAAATCAACCAACTGCTGAACTGGCACTGGAAATTAAAACCACAGAATAATTTGCCAGAGCTGATTTCCGGCTGGCGTGGTGCGCTGATGGCGGAAGCATTACACAATTTATTGCAGGAATATCCGCAATAAAACGTGCGTAAGCCGGACAAGGTGCGTTATGCGCTGCATCCGGCTTCGGATAAACTACAAATCCAACACCAGTCGGTTCAAATAAACTGGTTTGACCTTAACGCAAAATAATTTTGCAAATAGCGTCAGTAAATTGTGGCGTGGTGGCATTGCCTTTCATATCCGGTGTTTTTGGCCCGTGAGCAATCACTTCTTCAATCGCTGCCAGGTTTGGTGTCTGGCAATTGTGCAATAAAGAAGGGCAGTATACGATTAAAGTTACCGGGCCGATGTTGTCTAACCATGGGTAAATTGTGCATCAGTGGTGCCTCGATGGCCAGGGGATTGCGCTGCGCTCCTGGTGGGATGTCAGTGAAAATATTGCCAGTGGTCATTTAGCGCAAGTGCTACCGGAATATTACCAGCCAGCGAATGTCTGGGCGGTATATGTATCAAGGCTGGCGATGTCAGCGAAGGTGCGGATAACGGTAGAGTTTTTACGCCAGTATTTTTCCCAACACTATCCGAATTTTTCACTGGACCAGGCATGAATAACAATTCAATTGTCCAGTTATTGTCAGGTTAAAACCTGATTTTCTCCTTTCTAAGCCGTTGCGGATTGGTTAGCATATTCACCTTTAATCGCGCATGATCCAAAGAGAATTAAAGAGGTTAATGTGTTCGCAGAATATGGGGTTCTGAATTACTGGACCTATCTGGTTGGTGCCATTTTTATCGTGTTGGTGCCAGGGCCGAATACCCTGTTTGTGCTTAAAAATAGCGTCAGCAGTGGAGTGAAAGGCGGTTATCTTGCGGCCTGTGGTGTATTTATCGGTGACGCGGTATTGATGTTTCTGGCGTGGGCTGGTGTCGCAACCTTAATTAAGACCACACCGATATTATTCAATATCGTACGTTATCTTGGCGCGTTTTATTTGCTCTATCTGGGGGGTAAAATTCTTTACGCCACCCTGAAAGGTAAAAATAACGAGGCTAAATCAGATGAGCCACAATATGGTGCCATCTTCAAGCGCGCATTAATTTTGAGTCTGACCAATCCGAAAGCCATTTTGTTCTATGTGTCGTTTTTCGTACAGTTTATTGATGTCAATGCGCCACATACTGGGATTTCATTCTTTATTTTGGCGACAACACTGGAATTGGTAAGCTTCTGTTATTTGAGCTTCCTGATTATTTCAGGTGCATTTGTCACGCAATACATTCGCACCAAGAAGAAACTAGCCAAAGTGGGCAACTCGCTGATTGGTCTGATGTTTGTTGGTTTTGCCGCACGACTGGCGACGCTGCAGTCTTAATGCTTTCAGCCCGCGATGCTGCGGGCTTCCCTCCTGAAATGCATCTGTATTCACCGTTTGATGATGCTAAAAAGTAACCAATAAATGGTATTTAAAATGCAAATTATCAGGCGTACTCTGAAACGGCTGAAATAAATGGTTTTCAGCATATTTACTGAAGGAGGGAAAAGGATGCTGCAAATCCCACAGAACTACATTCATACGCGCTCAACACCTTTCTGGAATAAACAAACTGCGCCTGCCGGAATATTCGAACGTCATCTTGATAAAGGAACGCGTCCGGGTGTTTATCCACGCCTGTCCGTTATGCATGGGGCGGTCAAATATCTCGGCTACGCCGATGAACACAGCGCAGAACCTGATCAGGTGATCCTTATCGAAGCAGGTCAATTCGCGGTGTTCCCGCCAGAAAAGTGGCACAATATTGAAGCCATGACTGACGATACTTATTTCAACATTGACTTCTTCGTTGCTCCTGAAGTCCTGATGGAAGGTGCAAAACAACGGAAAGTCATTCATAGCGGGAAATGAATCATGGGCAAAGCAACGTATACCGTAACCGTAACCGTCACCAATAACAGTAATGGTGTTTCTGTCGATTACGAAACAGAGACGCCGATGACCTTGCTGGTGCCAGAAGTGGCGGCTGAAGTAATAAAAGATCTCGTCAATACCGTGCGTTCATATGACACGGAAAACGAACATGATGTTTGTGGTTGGTAATAATTGCTAATGTCAGATGGCGCTAATTCAGCGCCATCGCAAAAAAAATCCTCTGTGACACACATCACAATTCTTGCTTCTCTTATGTTGTGCTATGCTTTTTATCAGCGACTAACCCGCTAATGCAAAACAGATAAGTGAGGAAACAATGGGCATTCTGTCATGGATTATTTTTGGACTTATTGCCGGTATTCTGGCGAAGTGGATCATGCCTGGTAAAGATGGTGGTGGATTCTTTATGACCATCCTGCTGGGAATTATCGGTGCCGTAGTTGGTGGATGGATCAGTACACTGTTTGGTTTTGGCAAAGTCGATGGCTTTAACTTTGGTAGTTTTGTTGTTGCCGTGATTGGTGCGCTTGTCGTGTTGTTTATCTACAGAAAAGTCAAAAGTTAATGCTGAAAAACACAAAGGCTGCCGACAGGCAGCCTTTGCTATTTTTACCGACGTAGTGTTACCACCATCCCAGCTCGGTGCCAAGAACGACAATAATCGCCACGCCCATCATGATAATCGTTGTTTTTTTCATCTTCATGCCCCTGGGGCCGCATAGCCGCCAATAAAAAACCACGCTAAAAATACGACTGCCGTAATAAAGATTACGACGGGAAAGATAATACCGATTCGCATGTTACCACCAAAGAAAAGGATGTGAATATGCCTCAGGAATGCCTGTCTGAATGCGCGATAAAAGGTGTTTTCTCTTTGTGTTTTTTCTCCTGATACATCGCGATATCGGCAGCATGCAGGGCACTGTCTGCGTCGGTTGTTTCAGGATCCACTTCAACTATGCCAAGACTGGCACCAGGATAAAACAGCTCAATATCGCCCAAGTGATATTCTCCACGTATTTGCTGTTGAATACGCTCACGCAGTGATGGGATATCCGCGTTTTCATTAACCAGAGATACGACTAAAAATTCATCGCCGCCGAGACGACCAATAATCTCGCCATTTTGATGCAGCTTATTGAGGCGCTCACCAACCTGAATAAGAAACAGATCGCCGCGATTGTGGCCAAAACGGTCATTGATTAGTTTGAAGTTATCCAGGTCGATAAAGGCAATCATGGCTTTACGCTTCAGATGCCGGGCAAGAGAAAACAGCGTCTTCAGGTTATCAAAAATCGCCCGCCGATTAGGTAGCCCAGTTAAAGAGTCAGTATACGACTGCGCAATCAAAGCGGCATTGGCTTCACGTAATTGCTCAACCAGCGCCTCTTTTTGAATATATTGTGCAATCAGCCCGGCGAATAACTGTAAAACCTGCTCTGCGCGCTCACTCCACGGACGCTTCTCGCTGCTGGCGGCGCAAAGCGTGCCATAGAATGAACCATCCGGTAAGTGAACCGGCGTGCTCAGGAATGTCGTGATGCCGAGATTGCGGGCTGCGATGCAGTCACCCCAACGATCGGGAACTTCATCGCTGAAAAAACAGTTTTCATCAATGGCGCGTTTGCACAACGAGTAATCCCACGAGACAGTAAAATTCTCCGGAATGTGCATTTTCTGGCTATTACGGGCGAACAGAATATGTTGCAGGCGCGCGTCAATATCCACTTTTGTCAGATAAGTCGACTCCATGTCGGTGACCATTTCCAGCATCTCCAGAAGCTGCCGAACCAGACTTTCGAGAGAATGTTCTGAGGCGAGTGACTGCGAAACGCGGGCAATGATCTGATCTGACACGAAAGAACTCCAGGATGCTGCGGGTAAAATGCTGATTATTTAATCTTTACAGGCATGATAAAACATCATCAACGAAGATGAAACTAGCTGTAATATATTTTAAGTGAATGTAAAAGAAATAGTGCTGCAAAACAAAACGATACCGCGATATTCTAAGGCGTAGATAAATGTGCGGGATCAATATATGAAAATTCTCAGTTTTGCTCTGCCTTGCCTGCTAATTCTGGCAGGGTGTTCAACTACTTCTCAGCCGGATGCGCCAAAACCGCCGCAGGTTGGCATGGCGAATCCGGCTTCGGTCTACTGTCAGCAGAAAGGCGGTACGCTCATTCCGGTGCAGACACCGCAAGGGGTCAGTAACAATTGCAAATTGCCGGGTGGTGAAACGATTGATGAATGGGCGTTATGGCGGCGGGATCATCCGGCTGGTGAAAAATAACAGCCGGATGCCATGCTAAAATCACAAGCTGCGTAGCCAGTCGGCCAGTACCAGTGCATGGTTTTGCGTGGTATTTTTTGCCGAGTAGAGCAGGGTCAGCGGCTGTTTTTGAGCGATTTCCGCCAGCCGTTTCCCTTCCGACTCGTGTTGCGCCAGTTCAGCAAGATATTGTTCGCGAAAGGTTTTAAAATCGACCACTTCTCCGTGAAAGGCTTTGCGCAACTCTGTTGATGGGGTGATCTCTTTATCCCACTCATCAAGTGCTAAATCAGTTTTTTTGATACCACGCGGCCAGAGGCGGTCGACCAGTACGCGATAACCATCGCTCTGTTCAGCCGGATCATAAACGCGTTTACACTGAATATTCATCGTGTTTGTTCTCCCTTTCACGCATGATTTACCACGTCACTATAGCACTTTGTGGCTGTTGGTTTTTTGTTGTGCCAGTTCTGAGTTCGAAAACAGTCTACTGTTTCCCGATGATCAGAGAGACCAGTCCCGCGGCAATAAGCGGGCCGACCGGTACACCGCGAAACAGTGCCACACCTAAAATTGTGCCTACCAGCAGCCCGGCGACCAGTTGCGGCTGGCTGCCCATTAACGTCACGCCGCGTCCGCCAAGCCAGGAGACAATCACTCCCACGGCAATCGCTACCAGCGATTTCCAGTTCAGAAACGAGTGAATCAGTGTCGAGGGGGGCAGTGTTCCGCTGGCAATAGGAGCCATTACGCCAATGGTCAGAATGATTATCCCGATACTCAGTCCCTGTTTTTCGATCCACGGAAAAAAGGTGCTTAACGGTGTGACGCGGACAATGATCAACACCAGAATTGAAACGGCGACAGTGGTGTTGTGGCTGATAAAGCCCAGCGCAGCTAAGCCGAGCAGGATCAGCAAAGTGACATCAAACATCGTGGTTTCCTTGCCAAAAAATAATAACCCGCCTACTTTACGCCTGCTGCTGAAAGGAAGCAGAAAAAAATTACGTGTTATGCATAAAAAATCGGGCAAATTGTCATCAAATTGCCACTTGTACACGCTAACAATAACGTGAAAACAGGTATCTTCTGGGGGAAAACCATGAACGATCAAATGCTCGTTGAGACACTGATTATCACGTCATCGTTTTTTGCCATTGCAGTTGTGTTAGTACTGTCCGTTCTGCTTATTGAACGGACCAGCTAGTTACGCAGTACGGCGGAATTTGACCAGTTCTGGTTGCGCAATGCGCAAGTAATCTGTGGTGTTCAGAATTACAGATTTATCCAGCATGCCTGCGTTGAAGGCAATCTCATCGAATCGCTCAAAGAGTAGTGGGTCGGCAACCAGTTTGAGTTTTGGGTGGAAGCTGAAGGGGGGGATAGCGCCAAAGACACAGCCTGTCAGTTCATCGACTTCCGCCGGGCTGGCCAGCGAAGCGCGTAGCCCACCGATGTGACTGGCGAGTTTACTAAGATCAGCCTGTTGATCGGCTGCGAGGATCGCCAGAACATGCTGATTTACGCCATTACCTTTGACTTTACACACCAGTGCTTTAGCTCCCTGACCCAAAGCGGTGCCACGAATTTCTGACACCGCTTCGCATTTACCTACCGCTTCGTGGGTAACGATGCGGTAGTTAGCACCTTCTTGTGATAATAAAGCGATTAACCGCTGATGCGTCACGCTTCCTTTAGTCATTTCAGTCATTTCACGCTCCTGGAATTATAACCAAATAACCACAGAAGATTATCATGAACGGCTGTTTTTGTTCTGCTTATTGACATATAAACGTTCATCAGAAGCTTTATACGCATCATGTAACGTATCGTTTTCTTTCATCGCGTAAATACCGGAAGAGAAGCCGATCTCTTTCTTCGGTGCGATATGTTGCAGGCGTTTTTCGATACGTTCAGGCAGTTGCGCGGCAATTTGCGGCGTAGAATCGACCAGAATGATGCAAAATTCATCGCCACCGAGACGGATGGCATAATCGCTTTTACGAATCGACTGCTTAATCGCCTGGGCTAATAATGTAATCGCTAAATCGCCCTCCTGATGACCAAGGGTGTCATTAATTTGCTTTAACTTGTCCATGTCAATTGCAATAAACATGACAGAAGAACCGGATTGCACCAGTTTCTGCAAACGCTGCTCCAGTTCAGGCGTTAATATTTTGCGATTATACAGTCCGGTCATCGCATCACTGATATTTTCGCGCGTCACGTTCTGGTACAAGCGGAAGTGCATCCGGACCATATTCAGCAAAATTAACGCTGTCAAAATCCAGAACAGAACGCTTTTCCACGAAGACGTGATAAAGTAAAGAATATCAATGGATAACGAAACGCGAATACCGCCAGGTAAGTCGTGGACGTAACTGACATACTGAAACAGGTTATCTTCGCTCTGGTTGATAATAATGTCCCGTCCCGAATCTGTATCGGTTAGCGTGACATTAAGAAAACGCCAGAGGAGAGGGCGATCATGAGTGTAAAAGATATTTCGTAGATTATTCTTATTAATATCCAGCAGTACAATACCTTTTAACTGCCTTGCAACATAAACCGGTGTCAGCAAACTCATCACGTTCTGTTTAGTACGCTGATCCTGGTAAATGCTCGATAACACAGTACGTCCGGTAAACACTTTTTCAATATCTTTACGATCAATGCCAATGCTTCCTGATTGCAGGAAGGACCAGTTATTCATCGCGAAGTACTCAACATTGACTGGCTCATAAAAATAGACATAGCGGTCATTGAGATCGAGATAATAGTGAAATTTCTCTTCGGCCATGCCAAGACCGGAACCATAATCATCCTGATGGCGGTTGCCTTCAACTGCCTGATCAAATGCCGGTAATAGCGCCGCAGCTTCCACAATCGTGTCGCAGTCAGTGGATGCAGTCTGCAATGTTCCGTGTAAACCCGCGTAAGTATGGGCTGTCAGGTTTAAGCCATGGGTATTGTTGGCAGATTCAAAAGCTTCACAGATGGCACGTCGCTGTTCTGGCGACACCTCAGACTGTTTCGCAGCAAGCGCGCGCATCACATGTGCGGCGATACTCTGATTTTGATACTTGTCGTAGAGAAAGGAGGAATCTGCTTTCTGGACGATATAGCGCAAATAAGCACTCATTGCCCTGTCGCTGGCGACAAGTTCAAAAATAAGGAAGGAAGATGTCAGCACAATGACACTTGCGGCGATAAAATGCCGGAGCATTCTATGGTGCAATTTCATGATAAATGGCACTCCTTCGGTTAGTGAAACGAGAAAACCAGATAAAGTTCGATTGCGGCCTGGTACAGGGGCGCTAATTATACTCATCTCTGCGCCGCTGGGGAGGGGAAATTTAGGGGTATTGATAATAAATTGTATGCCAAAGCCACGCAAAACGCATGGCTGTGAATAATTTTGCACTCAAATATAATGAATAATCACTTTGTTGCCACCATCATTTTTCGCTTCTCGTAACGCTTTATCAGCTTCCGTCATGACAAGCGAGATATTACGCGTGTCGCCAGTGGAAAAAACACAGCCAATGCTGATGGTCATTTGTTCAGGGACATTATATCTATTACTAAAACCGGTCAGTAGTTCGACATTTTTACGCACCCGATCGGCGATAATTTTTGCCTGGGCAGCATTCAATTCGGTAAATAGTAAACCGAACTCTTCACCTTCCAGACGCGCGAAGATGTCATCGGGGCGGATACTTTGCTGGATAATATCGACAATTGAAACCAGAACTTTATCGCCCACATGATGACCCCACTGAGCATTTATGCGTTTGAACTGGTTAATATCTACCAGCATGATACAAAAATCCTTCACAACAGGGCGAGAGAGTAATGACTCTACACTGTTGAAAAAGTGACGGCGGTTATAAATATTGGTCAGTACATCATAAACCGCCAGTTTACTGGCAAGTTGTAGTTCCTGAAAAATGTTATAAATCAGGAAAGAAACCACAAACAGTTTACTGGAAACCTCAATACCGCGGCTGATATACCAGATGGTGTAATTATATTCATCCAGAGTCAGTAGCAACAAGTTACAACAGAGTGAGGCCAGACATAATAACGCGATTGACGGCCAAAGTTCGCTCGCTAAACCTGTCCGTGTGATAATAAAAAATAGTAAACATGCCCACAGACAAACCAGAATCTTGGTGTAGTTAATACCCCAACTCGCAGTATTATTATTCGGGCAGTAATCTACGACATATAAGGCATAGTCAGGATTATAACTGCTCAGGTTGTGCGCCAGTAATGGAAACAACATAAAAGGTATTAGTGCCAGCAACAGGATGCAGGTTTTTTTCTTGTTGTTTGTCAGAATGCTGTTTCGGTCATAACAGAAAAGAGCCAGCGATGCTAAGCTAATAAAACTTAGTTGGCGAAAAAGATAGAAAATGGAAACGTCATTCGATTTCGTCTGGATCAGCGTACTATCGCTGATAGGCTTGTGAATAATAACGATCGTTTCAGTTAAATAGACAAGGCCACTTAAAAAAGCAAGACTTAAAATTAGGGTTGGGAAAATATCTCGATTAGTAAAATACTTCATTAACATGAAAAGGAAAATGACGGCGTTAAGGAAAAATAAAGCCACAACGACCATCAGGTAGTTCATCTGAGGGATGAGCTTTATATTGGCGTTTTCATTATATAAGGTGGTAATGCAAAATAAAATTAATGTCAATAGTAAGCTGAAAATAAAAAAGCTGTGTGCTTTTAATTTTTGTGTACCCATGGGAACCATAAAAAAGGAGAGCAATCTGAGTAGTCGATTTTATTGATTGCAGAGAAATGGAGTTTTGACCGGGATCAATTATCATTATCAGTAAAAAAGAATTAAAGTATAGCATTGAGAAAAGCGTGCTAACAGAATCATTTTTCCGAATGATTGTTTCATGAAACTAAGTTCTGTAAAGGTTACGCTGTTATATTTAAGTTGTTTGTAAGCTAATGTAGATAATAAATAACTGTATTTACAATTAACTAAAAATCAGCCAGGGAATAATGACCTGGCTGATGGTTTTAGTCTTTAGTAGTTGCATTTTGTTTATGAAATAGTTCGCGAAACACCGGATAAATATCATCCTGATCGCGGATATGCTGCATCGCAAAGTTTTCGAATGTAGATTGCAGATGCTCATATTCCCGCCACAATGTCTGATGAGCGCGACGGGTAATTTCGATATAGCTGTAATAACGAACAACGGGCAACAATTTTTTCGCCAGAATTTCATGGCAAAGCGGAGAGTCATCGGCCCAGTTATCACCGTCCGACGCCTGCGCGGCATAAATATTCCATTGTGCCGGGTTATAACGCTCTTTCACCACCTCATCCATCAGTTTCAGAGCGCTGGAAACAATGGTGCCCCCCGTTTCCTGCGAGTAGAAAAACTCATGTTCATCGACTTCTTTCGCCTGGGTATGGTGGCGGATGTAAACGACCTCCACGTTCTTGTAAGTTCTGCTCAGGAACAGATACAGCAAAATATAAAAACGTTTGGCCATATCTTTGGTGGATTGATCCATTGAACCAGAAACGTCCATCAGACAAAACATTACCGCCTGACTGGAGGGATCGGGTCGTTTTTCGTAGTTCTTATAACGTAAATCGAAGGTGTCGATGAACGGAACGCGTTCAATTTTGGCGCGTAATTCGGCAATCTCTTTGCGTAGCCGTTCCTCTTCCAGCAATTGCGCAGGTTCACTGTTGCTGATGATTGCCAAATCTTCTTCCAGAGCATGAAGTTCCCGCCGTTTACCTGCGGTCATCGCGGTACGTCTCGCCAGTGAGTTTTGCAATGAACGCACCACGCTGATATTGGCCGGAACGCCGTTAGCGGTATAACCCGCCCGATGCGTTTTAAACTCGGTCAATTGGCGTTGCTGGTTCTGTTTTAAATTCGGTAAGGCTAAATCTTCAAACAGCAGGTCGAGATATTCGTCTTTCGAAATCTGGAAGACAAATTCATCCTGACCTTCACCGTCCTGACTAGCCTGGCCCTGACCACTACCGGAACCGCCGCTGCCGCCCTGGGGACGTTCAATGCGATCGTTCTGGATGAAATGGTCGTTACCCGGGTGAACGCGATGGCGCAGGCCGCCACGCCCCTGATGAAACATCGGTTCGCTAATATCTTCCGTTGGAATGGAGACGGACTCGCCGCTGTCGACGTCAGTCACCGAACGCTTATTAATGGCCTCGGAGATCGACTGTTTAATTTGCGCTTTATAACGGCGTAAAAAACGCTGGCGATTCACCATGCTTTTGTTTTTGCCGTTCAGACGCCGGTCAATAAACCAGGTCATATGCCCCCCGTACTGCATTTGCCAACTGTATGCTGCACCTGTATTGCCGGACACGCTTCGCTTATCCGGCCTACGGTTCGCTGTCGTTGTAGACCCATGAGCATGTGCTCCGGGCCATGGTTGTTAAGAGGATTTACGTACGCGCAAATACCATTCGCACAGTAAACGCACCTGTTTACGGGTGTAGCCTTTCTCCATCATACGGTCGACAAAATCGTCGTGTTTCTTCTGCTCGTCGGTTGAGGTTTTAGCGTTAAACGAAATGACTGGCAGTAATTCTTCGGTATTGGAAAACATTTTTTTCTCAATAACCGTGCGCAGTTTTTCATAACTGGTCCAGTTCGGATTGCGTCCGCTGTTATTTGCTCTGGCGCGCAGCACGAAGTTGACAATCTCGTTACGGAAATCTTTCGGATTGCTGATCCCCGCTGGTTTTTCGATTTTCTCCAGCTCGGCGTTCAGCGACTCGCGATCAAACAACTGACCGGTATCCGGGTCGCGATACTCCTGATCCTGGATCCAGAAATCCGCATAGGTGACATAACGATCGAAAATGTTCTGTCCATATTCGGAATAAGACTCCAGATAAGCCGTCTGGATCTCTTTGCCGATAAACTCGGCATATTTCGGGATCAGATAACCTTTCAGGAACTCCAGATAGCGTTCTGCCTGCTCTTGCGGGAACTGCTCGCGCTCAATCTGCTGTTCAAGAACGTAGAACAGATGGACCGGGTTAGCTGCCACTTCCACGTGATCGAAGTTGAACACGCGAGAGAGGATCTTAAACGCAAAACGAGTGGACAGACCGTTCATCCCTTCATCGACGCCCGCGTAATCCCGATACTCCTGATACGATTTGGCTTTCGGATCGGTATCTTTCAGACTTTCGCCATCATAAACGCGCATCTTTGAATAAATGCTGGAGTTTTCTGGCTCTTTCAGACGCGAAAGAATGGAAAAACGTGACAGAGTTTCCAGCGTGCCAGGTGCGCATGGTGCGTGAGTCAGTTCACTATGATTAAGTAATTTCTCGTAGATTTTAATCTCTTCGGAAATGCGCAAGCAGTACGGCACCTTCACGATATAGACACGGTCGAGGAAGGCCTCGTTGTTTTTATTGTTACGGAAAGTGACCCATTCGGATTCGTTCGAGTGGGCGAGAATAATCCCGTTGAACGGCAGGGCGGAGATACCTTCCGTCCCGTTGTAGTTGCCTTCCTGGGTGGCGGTCAACAGAGGATGCAGCACTTTAATCGGTGCTTTAAACATCTCGACAAATTCCATGATCCCCTGGTTGGCGCGGCACAGCGCACCGGAATAACCATAGGCGTCTGGATCGTTCTGCGCGTAGTGTTCGAGCTTACGAATATCGACTTTCCCTACCAGCGCTGAGATATCCTGGTTGTTCTCATCGCCGGGCTCCGTTTTAGCGATGGCAATTTGTTGTAGAATCGACGGCCAGACCTTCACAACCCGAAATTTAGTGATATCGCCACCAAATTCATGCAGGCGCTTCGCGGCCCACGGCGACATGATAGTACCGAGGTAGCGGCGCGGAATGCCGTACTCTTTTTCGAGGATCTGCGCATCTTCCTGTGGATTGAACAGACAGAACGGATGATCGTTGACCGGGCTGCGCTCACCATTGGCGCTCAATACATAAATAGGCACGAGTTGCATTAATGATTTCAGTCGCTCCGCAAGCGACGATTTCCCCCCACCCACAGGCCCCAGCAGATACAGAATTTGTTTCTTCTCTTCCAGCCCCTGAGCCGCGTGTTTCAGATAAGAGACAATCTGTTCAATCGCGTCTTCCATGCCGTAAAACTCTTCAAACGCCGGATAACGTGCGATGACCCGGTTCGAGAAGAGTCGAGAAAGTCTGGGTTCCTGGGCTGTATCGACCATGACAGGCTCACCAATAGCCATCAGTAGCCGCTCAGCCGCGTTGGCATAAGCACTGCGATCTTGCCGACAAGTGGTAAGAAACTCCTGCAGTGTGAACTCTTCGTCCTTGGCAGCTTCATATCGCTGGCGATAGTGATCGAATATATTCATGGTATGCCGTCCTTTCGTTTTTTAGCACAGGTTAAGAGCCGTTCATATGAATAGTAGAGGCTCCCGGAAGAGGTAAACTGAACGACGTCTCTTGCTAAAACACAGCAACTCTCATGCCATCTTACCGACTGCGAGAAGAACGTGCCCGGTGATACACCTTCAAAATTAAGCGTAGATGGCAAATGGAAAACTTGCCTGCACGGCTTTCTGGATTTCAATGGCATATCAACAACTCACCCATAAAAATTGCATAACTAATGTAAAGAATATTGCCGTCGGTAATGCAAAATTCATTCAGGTGTAAGCCTGATGTCACCAGCGTCAGGAAAATTAAACAGTTACCTTTAGAAATGAAAATGTAAAAAGGTTGGGTTTCGATGTATTGACGGGTAAACTTTGTCGCCCGCTAAACATTTGTTTAAGGAATGATTAATTGTGACCAAACTCAAACTTCTGGCACTTGGAGTGCTTATCGCAACGTCTGCAGGCGTAGCACACGCTGAAGGTAAATTTTCCCTGGGCGCAGGCGTAGGTGTCGTTGAACACCCTTATAAAGATTACGATACCGATGTTTACCCAGTACCGGTAATCAACTATGAAGGCGATAACTTCTGGTTCCGTGGCTTAGGTGGTGGTTACTACCTGTGGAACGATGCAACGGATAAACTTTCGATTACCGCTTACTGGTCGCCGCTCTACTTCAAAGCTAAAGACAGTGGCAACCACCAGATGCGCCACCTGGATGATCGTAAGAGCACTATGATGGCCGGTCTGTCCTACGCTCACTTTACCCAGTACGGTTATCTGCGTACCTCTCTGGCAGCCGACACACTGGATAACAGCAACGGTATCGTCTGGGATACGGCCTGGTTGTACCGTTACACTAACGGTGGTCTGACTCTGACCCCGGGTATCGGTGTGCAGTGGAACAGCGAAAACCATAACGAATACTATTATGGCGTATCGCGTAAAGAGTCTGCGCGCAGCGGTCTGCGTGGCTATAACCCGAATGATAGCTGGAGTCCGTATCTGGAACTGAGCGCCAACTACAACTTCATGGGCGACTGGAGCATTTACGGTACTGCGCGCTACACCCGTCTGTCCGATGAAGTTACCGATAGCCCGATGGTTGATAAGTCCTGGACAGGTCTGATTTCGACCGGGATCACCTACAAATTCTGATAGTGCATCTTTCCAGGGCATTTTGTGCATAAAAACAGGGCGTCACGCCCTGTTTTGCATTACGGTGGTGCGTAACCTGGGAGGAAACAATGCAACAAAAAATGATTCAGTTTAGTGATGGGGACTCAGTGCCAGCCATAGGGCAGGGAACATGGTTTATGGGCGAAGATGTCAGTCAGCGCAAAACAGAAGTCGCTGCACTGCGCGCGGGCATTGAACTCGGTTTAACCCTCATTGATACCGCCGAAATGTATGCGGACGGTGGTGCTGAAAAGGTAGTTGGTGAAGCATTAACTGGCCTGCGTGATAAGGCCTTTCTCGTCTCTAAGGTCTATCCGTGGAATGCTGGCGGACAAAAAGCGATTAATGCCTGCGAAGCCAGCTTACGCCGTCTTAATACCGATTATCTCGATCTTTATTTATTACACTGGTCTGGCAGTTTCGCTTTTGAAGAAACTGTTGCCGCGATGGAAAAATTGATCGCCCAGGGCAAAATCCGCCGCTGGGGCGTTTCTAATCTTGATTATGCCGATATGCAGGAGCTCTGGCAGGTGCCGGGGGGAAATCAGTGTGCGACTAATCAGGTGCTTTATCATCTTGGCTCACGGGGTATTGAGTTCGATTTACTCCCCTGGTGCCAGCAACAGCAGATGCCGGTGATGGCTTACAGCCCGTTAGCCCAGGCTGGGCGGTTGCGCAATGGACTGCTAAAAAACGCGGTCGTCAACGAAATCGCACATGCCCACAATGTCAGCGCGGCGCAAGTTCTGCTGGCGTGGGTAATCAGCCATCAAGGCGTGATGGCGATTCCAAAAGCGGCAACTATCGCGCATGTTCAACAAAATGCGGCTGTGCTGGAGATTGTGCTTTCGCCAGAAGAATTAGCGATGCTGGACAAAGCGTATCCGGCACCAAAAGTAAAAACTGCGCTGGATATGGTGTGATGCTGAGCAGTGCCGGATACATCGCATCCGGCACACAAAACTAGCGCAGATTAGCGTTTGGCAACGCGGATGGATTGTGCCAGACGAGAGGGCATATCTTTGGACGTTTTTTGTGCTTCAGAGGCGTAAGCGGTTTCTACGCAGACAAAGGTTTTGTAGCCGTCATCTGGCATATCGCCCATGCTGACTGAAAGCGCCGGACCTGGATTCCAGCCAACAACGTTCAGATGATGCTGGTGACCAACGGTAATAATGCGGTTCAACGCTTCGTCATTAATCACACTACAATCTTGCGGATTCAGATACACGCGATCGGTACGATCCGGGAATGTCTGAATCCCCCCGGTCAAAGTGCCTTCTTTCGCGTCATTGACTTTATCAATGAAGCGATCGCCCAGGCCACTGACGCTCACCTTAGCAATATCACCCACGTTAAAGTAGGTATGCAGGGCAGAGGTGGTTTCAAATTCGCCGTGCGCTTCAAGATCAATTTCACAAGTCTTACCCACGCGGAAATGCGCTAACAGCGTAAAGTCGTGCGGCCAGTATTTTTTCGTCTCGTCGCTTTGTGTCAGTTCAAAAGTCAGCGCTACGCCATCGGCATCTTCACTGTGCGATTTCAGCGTCCACGGCAGAATGCGGGCAAAACCGTGAGCAGGCAGACCTTGCTGTGCTGCCGGACCAAACCACGGCCAACAAACCGGCACGCCGCCGCGAATGGCGACGCCATTTTTAAACGGCGTGTTATTACTCAACCACAGAACGTCTTCTTCACCTGTAGGTTTCCAGGAGAGAAGGTGTGCGCCCTGTAATGCAAAAGAGGCTTTTACCTGGGGATGATCGACCACAATAAGGTCCAGTTCATCCAGTTTACGACGGGAGAGGACAGGGGAAATTTGTTCGATGACCGGAAGGGCAAAAATTTTCTTAATCATGACGCAGTCCTTTAACTTCATTTCATCAGGTAAAAAAAAGAGCGACCGAAGTCGCTCTTTTTAGATCACAGAGTCATCTCAACTTATTTGGAGATGTGAGCGATCAGATCCAGAACTTTGTTGGAGTAACCGGTTTCGTTGTCGTACCAGGATACCAGTTTCACGAAGTTGTCGTTCAGAGCGATACCCGCTTTAGCATCGAACACGGAAGTGCAAACTTCGCCGTTGAAATCGGTAGATACTACGTCATCTTCGGTGTAGCCCAGAACGCCTTTCATTTCGCCTTCAGCAGCAGCTTTAACGGCAGCTTTGATCTGCTCGTAAGTTGCAGCTTTTTCCAGACGAACGGTCAGGTCAACTACGGATACGTTCGGAGTCGGAACACGGAACGCCATACCAGTCAGTTTGCCATTCAGTTCTGGCAGTACTTTACCTACAGCTTTAGCAGCACCGGTAGAGGACGGGATGATGTTCTGGGAAGCGCCACGGCCGCCGCGCCAGTCTTTGTGAGACGGGCCGTCAACGGTTTTCTGAGTAGCGGTAGTAGCGTGAACGGTGGTCATCAGACCTTCGATGATGCCGAAGTTATCGTTGATAACTTTAGCCAGCGGAGCCAGGCAGTTGGTGGTGCAGGAAGCGTTAGAAACGATGTCCTGGCCAGCATATTTGTCGAAGTTAGCGCCTTTAACGAACATCGGAGTGTTGTCTTTAGACGGACCAGTCATAACCACTTTTTTCGCACCAGCGGTGATGTGTTTACGAGCAGTTTCGTCAGTCAGGAACAGACCAGTTGCTTCAGCGACAACGTCAACACCAACTTCGTCCCATTTCAGGTTAGCCGGATCACGTTCAGCGGTAACACGGATTTTTTTACCGTTTACGATCAGATGACCGTCTTTCACTTCAACGGTGCCGTCGAAACGACCGTGAGTGGAGTCATATTTCAGCATGTATGCCATGTAATCAGCGTCTAACAGGTCGTTGATTGCAACGATCTCAATGTCAGAACGTTTCTGAGCAGCACGGAAAACAATGCGACCGATACGGCCAAAACCGTTGATACCTACTTTGATAGTCATATATTCCACCAGCTATTTGTTAGTGAATAAAAGGTTGCCTGTAAAATTACAAAAACCTTACGCAGCGTCAAGCGGAATCGTGTCAATCATTGCGACAAATCAATCCTGTGCCTTGGCATTACACGACTGACTCGCCTCACTCTTCCTTTGGGCTTGAAACCACATGAGGGCGGCGCCCAGAATTTTAAAGGACAATTATGATAAAAATGTGATTTTCATCACGATTTAGGTGCAGCTATTTCGTCGAGATCAAGTTTAGGACAAAATTTTGCCAGTAGGTGTTAATGTTTTGTTAGAATAAGTCACGTAATGTGAGCGTGATTAAAGTGAGATGTGAGCAAATGGCTAACAAACCTTCGGCAGAAGAACTGAAAAAAAATTTGTCCGAGATGCAGTTTTACGTGACTCAGAATCACGGGACGGAGCCGCCATTCACTGGACGTTTACTGCATAACAAGCGCGGCGGTGTTTACCACTGTTTGATTTGCGATGCACCTCTGTTTCACTCCCAAACCAAGTATGATTCAGGCTGTGGCTGGCCCAGTTTTTATGAGCCGGTGAGTGAAGATTCGATCCGTTATATCAAAGACTTGTCACATGGTATGCAGCGGATAGAAATTCGTTGCGGAAACTGTGATGCCCATCTGGGGCACGTCTTTCCCGACGGCCCGCAACCCACAGGCGAACGTTATTGTGTTAACTCGGCATCATTGCGCTTTACTGATGACGAAAATGGCGAAGAAATCAACGGTTGAAAAAACGATTCAGCAACTTATTCCACAGGAGCGGGAAAATTATGGATCTTGATGAAATAATCAACAGCATGACGCCTGAGGTTTACCAGCGTTTATCGACTGCCGTTGAACTGGGAAAATGGCCAGATGGTGTTGCGCTGACTGAAGAACAAAAAGAGAACTGCCTGCAACTGGTGATGTTATGGCAGGCCCGAAACAATACCGATGCGCAGCATATGACAATCGACACTAACGGTCAGATGGTCATGAAGAGCAAACAACAGTTGAAAGAAGATTTTGGTATCTCGGCAAAGCCGATAGCCATGTTTAAGTAAGAGATTTGTTCCCTTTATCAGACGTTTATGAAGAGAGGGATAATCTTTACTGTTACGAGTTGATTGTTTGATTTAACTACGAGCACGCCAGATGCGCCGTTGATGTGTCTTATCTGGCCTACAACGTCAGTACTGAATCGTAGGCCAGCAAAATTATCCCTGCGTCTCTTCCCAGTCCGCCAGCGTGTACAGTGTTGCTCCAGCCGCTGACATCTCCATAAATGCGTGTGCACTGTCCTGCGGCTGAATATTTACGCCACGACAGCCATCGGTAATCACGCTCACGCTATAACCTAACTGCAACGCGTCCAGCACGGTAAACTTCACACAATAGTCAGTAGCCAGCCCCATAACGATCAATTCATTGATTTCATGGTCGCGTAACCAGCCATCGAGCGCGGTTTTCTGCCGACGTCCGTTATCAAAAAAAGCACTGTAACTGTCAACTAAAGGGTTTTCGCCTTTATGGAACACTGCTGCGATCGCATTTTGATTGAGTAACGGATGTAATTGCGCGCCTTCAATGCTCTGCACGCAGTGTTCAGGCCAGAATGTTTGCGGCAAACCGTCGAGCGTCCCCTGGCTGTATGGCTCCACCTGATGCTGGCTGGCAAAACTGCCGTGATTAGCCGGATGCCAGTCCTGACTGGCGATAACTGGTTCACCGCGCAACTGACACCAGTCAATCAAGCGGTTAGCAACATCCACAGTGCTGTCACCTTCTGGCACGGCGAGCGCGCCACCGGCACAGAAATCATTTTGTAAATCGACCAGTAACAGGGCGCGATGGGGCATTGCAATCTCCTTGTATCTTGAAAATTGGTTAATATAACAGCGATTAGATTTGGCAATGTGTATGCAGCCTGTTGTCTCCTGGGGTTTATAGCCCGTGATTAAGCGTTTGGCGCATACACTGAGCCACTCATCTGAAACCCGAACAAGACAGTTGCTTAATCATCCGGCGTCAGCTCGCCGCGTAGGTTTTGGCTCATAGCCTTGCGAATGGTTTCAGTATCCAGTCCCTGGCTAAGTAGATAGTGCAGCTTGGTGAGAGTGGCTTCCACAGTCATATCCGCGCCGCCAATAACGCCGGCGTGGGCGAGGGCGTTACCGGTGGCATATCCCCCCATATTCACTTTACCGGACATACATTGCGTCAGATTAACCACCACGATACCGCGATCGCTGGCCTCCTGTAATTCTTGCAGGAAAGCTTTGTTTTGCGGCGCATTACCCACGCCGTAAGAGCGAAGAATCAACGCCCTAACCGGTTGGCGCAGGAAATTACGCACAACATCGGCAGAGATCCCCGGATAAATTGTCACCACGCCGATCGGTTGTGGCGTAATTGGATGAACGATCAGTTCTCCATCACCGTGCGGGGCGGGTGGTGTATTCAAACGACGAATATGGATACCTGCTTCCAGTAACGGTGGAAGATTGGGGGAAGCAAAGGCATCAAAACCATCGGCATGGGCTTTAGTGGTTCGGTTTCCGCGATACAGGCGGTTATTAAAAAACAGCGTTACTTCGTTGATCGGGTAGTTAGCAGCAACGTACAACGCATTCAGCAGATTGATTTGTCCGTCAGAGCGTAGCTCGGCTAACGGGATTTGTGACCCTGTCACAATGACCGGTTTACCAAGATTCTCCAGCATGAACGACAGTGCAGAGGCGGTATATGCCATGGTATCGGTGCCGTGCAGAATGACAAAACCATCGTACTCGTTATAGTGCGCTTTAATGTCTTCAGCGATATGCTGCCAGTCTTCCGGCGTCATATCGGAAGAATCCATTAGCGGCGTATATTCATGAATAGTGAAATCTGGCATCTCCGGGCGATGGAATTCCGGCATCAACGCCAACTGGCGTTGCAGATGACCTGACACTGGAATATAACCCTGCTCGGAACGCTGCATTCCGATGGTTCCGCCCGTGTAGGCAACGTAAATTGATTTCTTTTGCATGATATTGATATGAATGATATCGAAAGAGCAAAAGTATATACGTGAGGGGCAGGGAGCGCACCTGGATACTCTGTGGATATGAGAAAAGTCTGGCGGAACAGAGGGTGTAGCGTCCCGCCGGAGAAAAGTGATTAATCCTGCAACGCATAGGTTACGGTCGTTACCACGCGCACCGTTTTATTAATCGCCGTAGGATCATCTTCATCACTGCCACTGGCGAAGATCTGGAACACCCCTTGCGAAGCATCGCTGATTGACCCCACCTGACTACCTGAATCCGTCGCAAACTGTAATGCTGCGTTACGTGCGTCTTTTGTCGCGGCGGCAATCATCTCAGCGCGAAGTGCGCCAATGCCATTAAAACGATAGGCGATTTTGCTATCAGCGATAGCACCATCCGTGGCGACTTGCAGTTCGTTTAGTTTAGCGACGACTTTTTCGACGGCAGCAACGTTATGGGTTTTTATCGTCACTGACCCGTCGGCATTATAGCGAGGCATCGTTGGATCATCTTTGAGATAAAAGGAGTCCGTTCGCTTGCTTGTCCATTGGCCCAGGTTTATCTCTGTGCTGCTAATCCCCTGAGCGTTGAGTTCGGCAACAATTTTTTTCTGCGCGTCTTCCAGTTTTGGGAAAAGCTCGCCGGGAACATTGCCCTTAAAGTTAATCGCAATGGTTAATTCAGCCGTATCTGCGCGAACTTCTTTTTCCGAAAGCCCCCGCACGTTCACATAACGGTTGTTAGTTTTTAAATGCTTAACTCCATCGCCAACGAAATAACCACAGGCGCTGATCCCCAGTCCGAGGACAATAGCGGCAATTAAAGAGGGTGCCTTATTCACTGATGACTCCTTATCAGATGCAGAATGAGCAAGGCAATGTAGTGGAGAGAGGAAGTGAAAGACAGTCCGGTTCAGGAGTGTGGCCGACAGCATATCGGCCACATATTTGCAGGGATTACCGCACGTTGGCGCAGGTCAGGCAAAACGCGTAACGGTTTTGCGGATCGTTAAAGGCCGCCAGCTTGTCGCTTTCGCTTTTAACGGTTGAAGCCACCGAGGCCAGCGGTGCAGGCAACATAGCCTGGAGCGTATCTGGCAACATCGCCCGTACAGAACCTGACATGTTGTCCATCACTTTGTCGAAGAAGGTTGGTTCATCGACGTAATATTCCAGATGCCACTGTTTCATTTTGGCCAGTTCTGCCGCTTTGGCAACTGCATCATCGAAATCACCGAGACTATCGACCAGACCGTTAGCTTTCGCATCCTGACCAGTCCAGACGTGGCCCTGAGCGATTTTATCGATCTGCTCTGGCGTCGAGTTACGCGAATCCGCAACCAGCGTGATGAAGCGTTTATAACCGTTCTCAATGCTTAACTGCATCATCTGCTGCGCTTCCGGCGGCAGTGCTTTAGTAATGGAAACATCCGCCAGAGGTGAGGTTGAAACGCCATCAGTATGTACACCAATCGAATCCAGACTGTTTTCTACGGTAGTGATCACGCCGAAGATACCGATAGAACCGGTCAGAGTGCTGGGGTTAGCCACAATGTAATTGGCCGGCGTGGAGATCCAGTAACCACCAGATGCCGCCATGCCGCCCATCGATACAACCACAGGCTTGCCAGCCGCTCGGGCTGCTGCCAGTTCAGATCGAATCACTTCAGACGCAGTAACGCTGCCGCCAGGGCTATTAACACGCAGAACAATCGCTTTCACTTTCGGGTCAAGACGAGCGTCGCGGATTTGCGCTGCGGTTGTGTCGCCGCCAACATTACCCTGGGTTTCTTCGCCATCCATAATTGCGCCATTTGCGAAGACGACACCGATGCTGTCGCCGGTATCTGCCGGAGTTTTCAAAGCATAATCGTAATAACTGATGGCGCGATAATTTTTATCCGCCTTACTCCAGCCGAACTCTTTGGTCAGGGCTTTTTCGATTTCGGCACTTGATGCCAGTGCATCGACCAGTTTGTTATCCAGCGCGTACTTCGCGGTATCGCCACCGGTTTTGGTTAAGCCATCAAGCACCCCTTGTGCGCCAGGGAATACTTGCTGGGCGGTGATCTGACGATTAGCAGCCACAGTGTTGAGATAGTTTTGCCACAGCTCACCAATCCAGCGGCTGTCAGCCTCGCGGGCTGCCGGTGACATATCATCACGAATAAACGGCTCAACGGCAGATTTATACGTACCGACGCGGAACACATGGGTGGAAACTTTTAACTTATCCAACAATGACTTGTAATACAGTCCGTTGGTCGCAAAACCATGCAGATCAACCACGCCTTGTGGTGATAGCCAGATTTTGTTGGCAAAACTGGCAAGATAATATTGCCCCTGGCTGTAGTTCTCGCCAATGGCATAAACCGGTTTGCCGCTGTCACGAAACTCTTTCAGGGTTTTACCAATGTACTGCATGGAAGGCTGATCGCCGCCCGCGAAGTTTTTCAGATCCATCACGATACCGGTGATGTTCCGGTCATCTTTTGCCTGGCGAATGGTGTTTACAATGTCAAACAGTGAGTTTTCCTGCAAACGATCAGAACTGGCACCAAGTAACTGACGGCTCAGCTTGCTAAACCGCTGCGAACTGTCAGGCTTATCGACGATCACGCCGGAGATATCGAGCAGCAACGCGCCACGACTGGCGGTTTCTTTGCTATCGCTACCACTGACCTGCATCCAGATACCCACGACAACAAGCACGAGAAAAATAAAAAACAGGTTAAGTACCATTTCACGGACAAAATTCAGTAGACGCCACGTCCATTTAAAAAATCCGGCAATAAGTCGCCAAAGGGTTCGCATGTATTCTCCCAGACTAAAAGTTACACCTGTCGCAGGTGCAATAGATGTGGTTATCGTAATGACCCAACCGGCACTTGTCAGCAGGAATCGCGGCCTGTGCTGTAACAAAATCCACTCTCGTGTTAATTTTGTGAATAAACATCATGACAGGAGTTAATCAAATGGATGCACTCGAACTATTGATCAATCGCCGTAGCGCCTCCCGCCTGGCGGAACCCGCACCAACAGGTGAGCAACTGCAAAACATCCTGCGTGCGGGGATGCGTGCGCCGGACCATAAGTCCATGCAACCGTGGCATTTTTTTGTGATTGAGGGGGAAGGGTGCGAACGTTTCAGCGCCGTTCTGGAACAGGGCGCAGTTGCTGCGGGGAGTGATGAGAAAGCGATCGACAAAGCCCGTAATGCGCCGTTCCGCGCGCCACTTATCATAACGGTGGTGGCGAAATGCGAAGAAAATCATAAAGTCCCGCGCTGGGAACAGGAAATGTCTGCCGGTTGCGCGGTCATGGCAATGCAAATGGCTGCGGTTGCCCAGGGCTTTGGCGGGATCTGGCGTAGTGGGGCGTTAACCGAAAGCCCGGTGGTACGTGATGCATTCGGTTGTCGGGATCAGGATAAAATCGTCGGGTTTCTCTACCTCGGCACACCGCAGTTGAAAGCGTCAACGTCAATTAACGTTCCGGACCCGACACCGTTTGTGACTTATTTCTGATAATTGCGGTGAAACTGAGTGGATTGTGAGCAAAGACGCAGGAATTCAGACACTCTCACTTATCACTTCACGGAATGAGGGTTACCATACCCGGATTGCATTGACAGGAGATGTCCATGAGCGAGAACTCGATTCGTTTGACCCAATACAGCCACGGAGCTGGTTGCGGCTGTAAAATTTCCCCAAAAGTGTTGGAAACCATCCTGCACAGTGAGCAGGCGAAGTTTGTTGATCCGAATTTGCTTGTGGGTAACGAAACCCGCGACGACGCGGCGGTGTACGATCTGGGCAATGGCACCAGCGTCATCAGCACCACCGACTTCTTTATGCCGATTGTTGATAATCCTTTCGATTTTGGTCGCATTGCGGCGACTAACGCCATCAGCGATATTTTTGCGATGGGCGGCAAACCGATTATGGCAATTGCGATCCTCGGCTGGCCGATTAACAAACTGTCCCCGGAAATTGCCCGTGAAGTGACCGAAGGTGGCCGTTATGCATGCCGTCAGGCGGGTATCGCGCTGGCCGGTGGTCACTCCATCGACGCGCCGGAACCGATTTTTGGTCTGGCGGTGACGGGGATCGTACCGACTGAACGGGTGAAGAAAAACAGTACCGCACAAGCGGGATGTAAACTGTTCCTGACGAAACCGCTGGGGATTGGTGTTCTTACCACTGCCGAGAAAAAATCACTGCTGAAACCGGAACATCAGGGACTGGCGACGGAAGTGATGTGTCGGATGAATATCGCGGGAGCGTCCTTTGCCAACATTGAAGGCGTAAAAGCGATGACCGACGTTACCGGTTTTGGTCTGCTGGGCCATTTAAGCGAAATGTGCCAGGGCGCAGGCGTGCAGGCGCGCATTGACTATGAAGCAATCCCGAAACTGCCGGGCGTGGAAGAGTACATTAAGCTGGGCGCTGTGCCGGGGGGCACCGAACGCAACTTTGCCAGCTACGGTCATCTGATGGGTGAAATGCCACGCGAAGTGCGCGATCTGCTGTGCGATCCGCAAACCTCCGGCGGCCTGCTACTGGCGGTTATGCCAGAGGCGGAAAACGAAGTTAAAGCTACCGCAGCCGAATTTGGTATCGAACTGACAGCGATTGGCGAACTGGTGCCTGCGCGCGGTGGTCGTGCCATGGTTGAGATCCGTTAATTCAATGCGGTTATTTATTGCCGAAAAACCGAGTCTGGCGCGCGCTATTGCTGATGTCCTGCCCAAACCGCACCGTAAAGGCGATGGCTTTATCGAATGCGGCAATGGTCAGGTGGTGACCTGGTGTATCGGTCACCTGCTTGAGCAGGCGCAGCCAGACGCCTACGACAGCCGCTATGCGCGCTGGAATCTGGCAGATCTGCCGATTGTCCCGGAAAAGTGGCAATTGCAACCGCGGCCTTCCGTGACCAAACAACTTAACGTCATCAAACGCTTTCTGCACGAAGCCAGCGAAATCGTTCATGCCGGAGACCCGGATCGTGAAGGGCAATTGCTGGTGGATGAAGTGCTGGATTACCTGCAACTTGCGCCGGAAAAGCGCCAGCAAGTTCAGCGTTGTTTAATCAACGACCTGAACCCGCAGGCGGTTGAGCGGGCGATCGATCGTCTTCGTTCCAACAGTGAGTTTGTACCGTTGTGCGTTTCTGCGCTGGCGCGAGCGCGTGCCGACTGGTTGTACGGCATTAATATGACCCGCGCATATACCATTCTGGGGCGTAATGCTGGCTACCAGGGGGTACTTTCCGTTGGGCGCGTGCAGACGCCAGTGCTTGGGCTGGTGGTGCGCCGCGACGAAGAGATTGAAAACTTCGTCGCGAAAGATTTCTTTGAAGTCAAAGCGCATATCGTGACGCCTGCCGATGAGCGGTTTACCGCCATCTGGCAACCGAGCGAAGCGTGTGAGCCGTACCAGGATGAAGAGGGGCGTTTGTTGCATCGTCCGCTGGCGGAGCATGTCGTTAACCGCATCAGCGGCCAACCGGCGATTGTCACCAGTTATAACGATAAACGGGAATCAGAATCCGCGCCGCTGCCATTTTCGCTTTCGACGTTACAGATTGAAGCGGCAAAACGTTTTGGCCTGAGTGCGCAGAACGTGCTTGATATCTGTCAGAAATTGTACGAAACGCACAAGCTGATTACCTATCCACGTTCCGATTGTCGTTATTTGCCGGAGGAACATTTTGCCGGACGCCATGCGGTGATGAATGCCATCAGTGTCCATGCGCCGAGTCTTCTGCCGCAGCCCGTGGTTGATCCAGATTTACGCAACCGCTGCTGGGATGACAAAAAGGTGGATGCCCACCACGCCATCATCCCGACCGCGCGGAGTTCGGCTATCAACCTGACGGAGAACGAAGCGAAGGTTTATAGTCTGATTGCTCGTCAGTATCTGATGCAATTCTGCCCGGACGCGGTGTTCCGCAAGTGTGTGATCGAACTGGACATAGCAAAAGGCAAATTTGTTGCAAAAGCACGTTTTCTTGCCGAAGCGGGCTGGCGCACGCTGTTAGGCAGCAAAGAGCGTGACGAAGAAAACGACGGCACGCCACTTCCTGTGGTGGCAAAAGACGATGAGTTGCTGTGCGAGAAGGGCGAAGTGGTAGAGCGGCAAACCCAGCCGCCGCGCCATTTCACCGATGCAACACTGCTTTCGGCAATGACCGGGATTGCGCGCTTTGTGCAGGACAAAGATCTGAAGAAGATCCTTCGTGCGACCGATGGTCTGGGCACAGAAGCGACTCGCGCGGGGATTATTGAACTGCTGTTCAAGCGCGGCTTCCTGACCAAAAAAGGGCGCTACATCCACTCTACTGATGCCGGAAAAGCGTTATTCCATTCGCTGCCAGAAATGGCGACGCGACCGGACATGACAGCGCACTGGGAATCGGTGCTGACGCAAATCAGCGAAAAACAGTGCCGCTACCAGGACTTTATGCAGCCGCTGGTGGGGACGCTGTACCAACTGATTGATCAGGCTAAGCGCACGCCGGTGCGGCAGTTTCGCGGCATAGTGGCTCCGGGCAGCGGCGAAGAGAAGAAAAAGGCTTCACCACGCAAGCGAACGCCGAAAAAAAGCCCACCATCGGAAGATGCGGGCAGTGGAGCGATAACATAAAGGCGTGATGCTGAAGATTTTCAGGGTGTTTACGTCGCACCCGGACAAATGCCTGATGCGACGCTTGCGCGTCTTATCAGGCCTACAGAGCTGTTCTCTGATTCAGAGGGTTTTCGTAGGCCGGATAAGGCGTTCACGCCGCATCCGGCACAAACGCCTGATGACTTAAATCACCCCTTGCGCCAGCATCGCATCGGCAACCTTCACAAAACCAGCAATATTCGCGCCCTGCACGTAGTTAGTTTGCTCACCTTCACCACCATGCTCAACACAGGCATGGTGGATATCCAGCATAATGTGGTGTAAACGCGCATCAACTTTTTCGGCTTTCCAGCCCAGACGCGCAGCGTTTTGCGCCATTTCCAGCCCCGATGTTGCAACGCCACCTGCATTAGCCGCTTTACCTGGCGCAAACAGCACGCCTGCCTGCTGGAACAGCTCAGTCGCTTCGATGGTCGTTGGCATATTTGCCCCTTCGGCCACCGCTTTAACGCCGTTGGCGATAAGCTGATGTGCAGCGTCAACATCCAGTTCGTTCTGGGTCGCGCACGGCAGGGCGATATCAACCGGCACAGACCACGGTTGTTGGCCTTCGAGATAGACCAGACCAAATTCTTTGGCGTAATCCGCAACGCGACCATCACGGCTGGATTTGATTTCGATAAGACGCGCCAGTTTCTCTTTGGTAAATCCACTTTCATCAACCACGGTGCCGCTGGAGTCTGATGCTGTAACCACGCGAGCGCCAAATTCCATCGCTTTTTCGATAGCGTACTGGGCGACGTTGCCGGAGCCAGAAACGGAAACACGCATTCCTTCAAAACCCATACCGTGGCGTTTCAGCATCGCTTCAGTGAAATAAACCAGACCGTAACCGGTGGCTTCCGGACGAATCAGACTGCCGCCAAAAGAAAGCCCCTTACCGGTGAAGACGCAGGCGGTATTGTTAGACAGTTTTTTCATCATCCCCGCCATAAAGCCGACTTCACGGCCACCAACGCCGATATCGCCCGCCGGAACGTCGGTATCCGCGCCCAGGTGGCGATACAGTTCAGTCATCAGCGCCTGGCAGAAACGCATCACTTCGCCTTCGCTTTTCCCTTTCGGATCGAAATCGCTACCACCTTTACCACCGCCCATTGGCAGGGTAGTCAGAGCATTTTTAAAGGTTTGTTCGAAGCCGAGGAATTTAAGGATGGAGAGGTTTACTGAAGGATGGAAGCGCATACCGCCTTTGTACGGGCCGATGGCGGAGCTGAACTGGACACGCCATGCGCGGTTAACCTGTACCTGATTGCGATCGTCAACCCAGACTACGCGAAACTGAATCACGCGCTCCGGTTCAACCAGGCGCTCCAGTAACGACATTTGGCGATATTTTGGATTTTGTTCAAGAAAAGGCCAGAGTGTGGTCATGACTTCACGAACGGCTTGCGCGAACTCGGTTTGATTCGGGTCGCGCTTTTGGACATGGTTGAGGAATGACTCCAGAGAATATGTCTGATCCATAGATATAAAACCCTTATATATTAATACGATTGTGCTGGTGTTGTTTGTTTTAGATGCTTCTGCAGTTTTCGACTATACCATCAAGAATGTGACGGTAAGCAAGAAAAAAATGACGCAGGAAAGCAAATTAATGATCTGCGGGTTTTATAAACGTCACCTAATGTTTGCTGTGACTCTGGTGCGTTTTATCAGACCTGGAAAACCGTGCGCATTTTCAAGAGTGGTTCGAGGCGGATAAGACGTGCACGTCGCATCCGGCAACCAGACGCTAAAGTTTTTCTACCCGGTTACCGTTATCAGTAGCAGAGACAACGAATATAAGGAGTTTCCTGTGAGTAGAGCATTATTCGCCGTAACATTGGCATTTCCATTCTTTGCGCTGGCCAACCCGCAATATCGTCCGGATGTAGAGGTGAATGTGCCGCCGGAGGTGTTTAGTTCTGGCGGACAATCGGTGCAGCCCTGTAACCAGTGCTGCGTTTATCAGGATCAAAACTATTCGGAGGGGGCAGTGATTAAAGCGGAGGGGATATTGCTGCAATGCCAGCGGGATGACAAAACCATTAGTACCAATCCGCTGGTCTGGCGGCGCGTAAAGCCATAAACGCCTGTAAAAGTGGAATATCAGCAGGGGCCAGCGGATATTGCAAAGCCTCTTCTGGCGAACACCAGACCAGCGCCTGATGTTCGAGTGCCTGGCACGTACCGTGGAAGTCCGGTACGTGCCAGGCATGAAGATGGATAATCCGGCCAGACACTTCCTTCTGATGGCTGGCAACGTAAACACCGACAGTAGCTTCGATGCCGAGTTCTTCGCGCAATTCCCGCACCAGCGCCTGCGGCTGGCTTTCATCCGGCTCGACTTTGCCACCTGCAAACTCCCATAACCCCGCCTGATCGCTATGAGCGGGGCGCTGTGCGAGTAAAATTTTGCTATCCCGTTCGATAATGGCGGCAACAACATCAATCATTTTCATAAATTACCCACAGGCAGATAAGCGAAAAATGCCATAATATCCGCAGTGTTGCCCGAGCTGAAGGGCTTTATATTTAAGGAGTGCCCGTGTTAGACCGCCATCTTCACCCCCGGATTAAACCTTTGCTGCATCAATGCGTGCAGGTGCTTGATAAACCCGGCATCACGCCAGATGGTTTAACGTTAGTCGGGTTTGCTGTTGGTGTGCTGGCACTGCCGTTTCTGGCGTTGGGCTGGTATCTGCCTGCGCTGATCGCCATTTTGCTGAACAGATTACTTGATGGTCTTGATGGCGCGCTGGCGCGGCGTAGAGGATTAACTGACGCAGGCGGTTTTCTTGATATTTCTCTCGATTTTCTCTTTTATGCGCTGGTGCCGTTTGGCTTTATTCTCGCGGCACCAGAACAAAATGCGCTGGCGGGCGGCTGGCTGCTGTTTGCGTTTATCGGCACGGGCAGCAGTTTTCTTGCTTTTGCTGCGCTGGCGGCGAAGCATCAGATTGATAACCCCGGTTATGCGCACAAATCGTTTTACTATCTGGGGGGATTAACTGAAGGCAGCGAGACGATTTTGCTGTTTGTTCTGAGTTGCCTCTTTCCAGCGTATTTCCCGTGGTTTGCGTGGATATTTGGCGCGCTGTGCTGGATGACGACATTTACACGGGTGTGGAGTGGGTATCTGACGCTGAAGGGGCTTCAGCGTCAGTAATTGCAGTGTTATTTGCTACTGTCCGGGCCGCGTTCACCGGTTGCTACCGGGTTTTTCGGATCGCTGCTCCATTCGTACCAACCGCCGTCGTAAACAGAGACATTATTCCAGCCCATTGCCCGCGCATACATAAAGGTTTCTGATGCGCGCCAGCCGGTGCCGCAGTAGAACGAGACTTGTTGATCCGGCAGGATGTTCCATTCTTTCCACATCGCTGTGATGTCATCCGCAGTACGCATAGTGCCGTCTGGGTTATGGAAATCTTCCATATGCGTTGAGTCGCTGCCCGCATGACCCCAACGTGCGCCAGGGATATCACCTTTTGGCTTGATGTAGTCATAGCCGCTGGTGGTGCCGATAAATTCAGCCCATGAACGAATGCTGACCAGTGACGCATCCTGGCGATGCAGCAGACCGCGCGCCTGTTCCATATCGAGCATCAGTTGCGGTTGCGCCGGGATCTTCACGCCGAAGTCAGGTTCGGGTTTCACTGTCGGTGGCGTACCGCGTTCAACGGGCAGACCCGCATCAGACCAGGTTTGCCAACCACCGTCCAGCAAGCGCACATCTTTCACGCCAGCGTAGAGCATAATCTGCGCCACGCGCGCGGCGGCGTAAACGTCGCGCCCGTACAGAATTACTGTGGTGTCATGACGAATGCCATGTTTTGCCAGCATTGCTTTAAGTTGTTCGTCAGAGACTTTATTCCACAGTGGTTCGCTTTCCACTTCGTTGGTGTCAATGTAATCGGCACCAGGAATATGGCTGAGGAGGTAAAGTTTCGGAGCGCCCCATGCTGCTTCGATCACTTTCCAGTCACCCGCAGGTTTCGCCGTAACTTCTTTGCCTTGTTGCAGGTCATGCAGCCATTGCGGGTAAACCAGTTGCTCAAAGTGCGGCAATTTTTGCAGACGGGAAGGTTCGCTTAGCGCGCCACTCAAGATGGAGATATGCGTAAAGCCTGCTTTTTGCAGACGCGTTTTAACGGCTTCGACGTCTTTGTCATTACCGTATAACGCCACCGGCGCATCGGCTTTCAGGTTATGTTGCTTAATCCACGCGTTGAGCTGTTCAGTGCTCATTTTGTCGAGCCAGCTTGCAGAAAGGTTTAAGGCGGCAGGTTCATGGCCGGAAGGGCCATTTAAGGTTTGTGGCCAGCCGTTATAAAACGCGCTGGGGCGGGTATCTATTGCTGCGCCATTTTGTTGTTGAAGCTGGTCAAGTGTAAGAGGCTTCGCCAGTTCAGCGGCCCACGAAGAAGCGCAAGCCAGCCCTAAAGCCATTGCCAGCGCGGTCATTTGAGAAACACGTTTCATCGAAAATCCCGACATTGTAGTTTTGAGTGCGCCATTCTGAACTGACGCATCGGGAAAAACTTTGCGTTATCGCAGTTTGTTGTAATTTTCTGACCACTGAGCCATATCCAGAACGGGACTATTGGCAGGAACATCCTGAAAATCGTGGGTGACTTGAACGACGGGGATCGCCAGTTCGCGGACTTCATTGAATACCCACTGACGAAAATTATCGCGCAGAGCTACGTCAAGACGGCTGAACGGTTCATCAAGCAATAATGCCTTTGGCTGGGCGAGAAGGGCGCGCAGCAGAGCCACCCGCGCACGTTGGCCACCAGACAGCGTGGCCGGGTCCTGATGGAAAGTTCCGCCAATTCCCGCACGCTCAAGCGCATCATCCACTGCATTGCGTCTTGCGGCACCTTTGAGCGTTGACGGTAGTGCCAGTAGTAAATTTTGTCCAACGCTGAACTGATCAAACAACAGCGCATCCTGGAAAAGAATACCAATCTGACGCCGGGCGGTGGGCAGGGTGTCGAGGCGTTGCTCATTGAGCCATAGCTCACCGGTGCAAGAAAATTGTCCCGCCAGTGCGCCAATCATCCAGGAAAACAGCGTAGATTTTCCGCAGCCAGACGGGCCCATTAACGTGACAACGTCACCTTTATTGACTGTGAAATTAACGTTTTCCAGTAAGCAGGTTTCAGGCAAACGTAGCGAAACATCTTTTACGCAGAGCATTAACGGAGTCCTTGTCTGGCAAAACCTACCCATTTTGCAAGCAGGGCGGTAAGGGCAAAAATAATAAGTGGTAATAGCAGTTGCCATAAAGCCTGAGCGGCGAGGATACCGTTGCTGCCGCCACTGCTTAACGCCACTGCTTCAGTCGTCAGCGTCGGGAAGCGCCCCGCGCCCAGCCACAGCGTCGGCATATATTGCGCAATGCTGACTGAAAATCCGACAGCGAAGGCAATAAGCGCAGGACGCAGCATGAGCGGGCATTTCACGTAAAAGAATATTTTGCCTCGCGACCAACCCAGCGTTTGGGCAATCAGAATTAACCGTGAGTCAATACGCTGCCAGGCCGGTTGCAGGATAAACAACATCCACGGCATCACCCACAGCAGATGTCCCCACACCACCACAGCCCAGCAGCCATCCAGATGTAACCACAGCGCCAGCGTGTACTGGCCTGCCACCAGCGGCAGCGCTGGTAATAAAATGGGCAGCCATAACCACAACTGGCGACGCTTTGCTCCCCATTCCAGCCACAGCAGTAATAGGATCAAAGCGATGAATGTCGTTGCCAGTCCCATCGTCAGGCTATTGAATAGCGCCTCGTCATTGATCGTCGATTGATCTGCAAGGATCGCCAGCAGAACCACACAGAGCACGCCAGTTAATGGTAATAATCTCGCCAGCGTACTACCGGGCAATAAAGGCGTGGCTGGTTTGCGAACGCCATCTTTGCGGGGAATTGTGCGCCGCCAGGTGCGCCATAAAAGATAGCCCAGCAAAACACAGGTGGCGAGTAACAGCATCAGCAGCAGGCTGGCAAGTGCGCCTTTTATCTGTTGATCGGTGTCGCCCTGGGTTAACCACTGCCAGCTAATTACCGCCAGCGTCGGTGGATTACCCGGCCCAAGGATAATTGCGATATCCACGACCGATAGCGACCAGGCCACAATTGCCAGCATCGCCATTGCCAGTGCGGGAGCGACTGAGGGTAACAGCAGCCAGTTCAGGCATTGCCAGCGGCTGTAGCCCAGTGAATCCAGCACGATGACTTGTTGCAACAGCCTTTTTTCACTCAATACTGCCGCCAAAATCCACAGCAGAAATGCGCTTTCTTTCACCGCCAGAGTAATGCCCAGACCGATACCCAATCTGTCTGTCGGCGGAGTGAGGAAAGGGAAAAACTGATAAACCAGGCCGCCTTCGGCAAACAGTAGCAGGACGCTGGTGGCAAAAGCGACGTGGGGGATGGCGAGCAGCCACGGCAGACGGGCGCACAAATGCAGCCATTTCGCGCCAGGCCACAGCGCCACAATCACCAGCAGGGCAATCAACAACGCACCTACCGCCGCGATAGTTGTCGACACCAGCGTTGCCAGTATTGCCTGTGATAACTGCGGATCGGCAAATAACGCCTGCCAGTGTGTCAACGACAAGGCAGGCGTTATCAGCGTGAGAGCTGCCGGGATCAGCGGTGCGTAAATCACCGCCATCACCACCCACAGCAATAAAATTAATGCGTACCGTAACGGCGTAGCCATTCTTGTTCCAGCACATTTACCCAACCAGCATGCGGTTCCGCCAGTACTGGCGGCAGATCCTGCGGCATTCTTGATTGTAATGTTTCGCGCTGCCCGGCAGGCAGTTTTTGTGGTTCAAGAACAGAAGGATCGCCCCAGACCGCAGGATCCGCTTTACGCAGTTGCGCTTCGGGTGAGAGCAGGAAGTTGGCGACCACCTTCGCCGCAGCACTGGCACTGGTGTTGGCAGGAATGGTGACGAAATGCACGTTGCCAATCATTCCCTCGCTAAAGCCAAAGCTGTAACTGCTCGCTGGCAAATCGCCACTGGCTATTTTTTGCCGGGCATGAGCGGGGTTAAAGGTCAGCGACAGGCGCAATGTGCCGGATTTCAGCAGGGCATCCATTCGCGCGGGCGAAGGGGGGAAATCCTTTCCTTCGCGCCACAAATACGGATGCAGCGCATCGAGATACTGCCACAGCGGTGCAGTAATCTGGGCGAAAGTAGCATCGTTCGGCGCTTCTTTTAATGCAGCGGGATCTGGCGTCAGCATAATCAACAACTGTTCAAGAAATGCTGTGCCGGTAAAGTCTGGTGGGCGTGGATAGGTAACTGCGCCTGGATTGGCTTTGGCAAACTCCAGCAAGGCTTGCGGTGTTTTCGGTGGTTGTGGTGTCAGATCGCGGCGAGCGATAAACGTAAGTTGTGCGCCGCCCCAGGGGGATTCTGCCCCCTCGGTAGCGACAGAAAAATCTTCCCGTACAGGTAGTTGCGTGTCGACATAACGCCAGTTAGGTAATGTTTCCGCCCAGCCGGTTTGCAGCAAATTCGCCTCTTTTAACGTGCGGAAATTTTCACCATTTACCCACAAGAGATCTACCGAGCCGCCCGTTTTACGTCCGGCGGCTGCTTCGGTCTGAATGCGTTTTACTGCGTCAGCGGCATCAGCCAGGCGAACAATCTTCAGGTTTATATCGTAATGCGTTTTCATCTCACCGCTGACCCAGTCGAGATAGCGGTTAATCGCGGTGTCGCCGCCCCAGGCGTTAAACCAGACGATTTGCCCTTTGGCGTCGTTCTTAGTTTCCTGCCAGTCACTGGCATGTGTTGCCAAAGAAAACAGCGATAACAGTCCCAGCAACCACCCACAATGGCGCATCATTTCTCCTTAAGAACGTTTTTCAGGAAGTCGGCACAGTCCCTGGGCGGGAATGGCCATAGCAGAATTAAAACGGGCCGACAGGTTTTGCAGGCCGATTAATGCCGTCAGTTCGGTGAGCGCCTGAGCGTCAAAATGGGCTGCCAGTCGGGTGCGCAGGGCATCATCTACCGTTGGCGGCGTAACGCTGGCGGCTTCGGCGTATTCCAGCGCCAGCCGCTCCTCATCGCTGAACAGCGGGCTTTGCCGCCAGTCGGCCACCGCCAGCAGTTTATCGGTGCTGCCGGTTCGTTCAGCGACTTTCATGCTGGTGATGTCTACGCAAAACTCACACAGGCACATTTGCGCAATGCGCGCGCTGACAAGCGATCGCACCACCGGATCGAGCGGGGAGCGTTTGCGCTCCAGCCAGCCGACAAACATCGACACCAGATAGAAGATAAATGGGATCCGCCCCCACCAGCGAATCGGACTTAGCACCTCACCGTAATGGCGACGATGTAGCCACGCCTGCGGACGTAAAATTAAAGGAATTTTGCTAAGCGGCGGTAAACCCATCAGACATTCCTCTTCTGGCGCTCAAACCATATTTTTTTCGCCATGAAAATCACCACAGTCAGGGCAAACAGGATAAACAGTCCGGTAACAAACCAGAATGTGCCGCCCGTTAACATGCTGCCCGCCCAGGAATAGACAATGGTTGCGGGTAACTGACCAAGCCCGGTGGCGATAAAAAACGGACGAAAACGTATTGATGTCAGGCCGGCAGCATAGCTGATTGGATCAAAAGGGACAAAAGGCAATAACCGACATACCAGGATGGTATGTTTGCCGTAGCGAGTGAAAAAGCCGTCCATGCTATCGAGCACGGTTTTACCGGTTAACTTTTCCACTACTTCGCGGCCCATCACTCTGGCGATAAAAAAGCACAGCGCCGCACCCGCCATCGAACTGGTCCACGACAGCAAGCCCCCCCAGAATGCGCCAAACAGCGACGCATTGGCAAAGGTGATCAAAAACGCAGGCAGCGGTGCGGCAATGGCCTGCAAAATCATCAACAAGAATGAGACAACTGCCGCCAGTGTGCCGTAAGACTGAATAAATCGTTCTATACCCTGTTGGTCCACAGCGGCAAACGCCGCAAGGCTGCGGTTGATAAAGTCATGGACGCCAGGAACCAGCGCCCATGCGAGCAGCGTAGCGAACAACAGGATGATGATGGCTGTACGGTAGTACCAGATTTTACGCGAATGCATCTTCATCATCCTTTATCCATGTTTTATTCTGTGATTTTAAAGGTCACCGTTGCCAGCGTGCTATCTGCCGGGAGAACTGACGCATTGCCTTTGAATTTCACTTCGCCACGTTTTTCCACCGCACCATAAGTGTATGTCGCATTGCTGACAATACCGACCGGGCAGCTATCCAGGCACACCAGACAACCGGTTTTTTTCTCTTCTGCCGCCGCTAAATTGCCACCAAAGCGCATGTCCAGTTTCTTGCCATTACTATCAACAATCACTTCATCGAAGGAATACGCTTTTGCCGCCCCTTGCCAGTTCACCGAAATATCCAGTTTGCTGCCTGCAACATGGGTAGCTTCTTTGTTATCCATAGTCATATTTTCGCCCGGTGTGCCACCGGCCTGTTTCAGAGCATCATAAAATGCTTTCGGGGTGGCATATCCCATAAACAGTGATTTATGCCCGTTGGAGCCGTCTTTAAACACAATGCCGTGACGGGTATCGTCGGTGAGGAAACGACCATTAATTTGCACCAGCATAGTTACCGTATGTGCCTGTGTATCGACGCGCAGTGGCTCACTGGCCGAAAGCCCATCGTATTCCACTTTGGCCTCGGTATTCTCTTTTTGATCACAGCCGCTAAGCCCTGCCGCTGCCAGTAAACACAGCGCAGCCAGTCCTTTTTTCCATGACACTGAATATTGTTGCAACATCGTTCTATCCTTCGTTTTTAGGGTGAGTAAGCGGTTGGCTGTCAGAAGCAGTCAGATCCACGTGTTTAAAGCGGGCGTAGCGTTTGGCGAGTTGGACGAGAATAAACAGCGTCAGTCCAGCCAGACAGAGGTTTAAAATAAAGTGCACGGTAATGCCTTCACGGGCGAGATCGCTGGCCATCACGGTATAAATAATAATCCCAGGCAGGGTAGTTAATGCCGAAATAAGGGTAAAAGGCCAGAAGGCTATAGCAGTTAATCCGTAAGCGTAATTTTGAATATTGTAAGGAAACAGCGGGATTAAGCGGGTCAGAATAAGAAAATCGATACCATTACGCGCAATACCTTTTTCAATAGCCTGAAAAGTATGGCTATGACCGACGTATTTCAGCAGCAAGTCACGCCCCAGCCAGCGCGCCAGCAGGAATGAGCACGACGAGGCCAGCGTAGCGGCAATTAACGAAAGTAGCGTTCCCAACAACGGGCCAAAGACTATTCCACCGGCGATCACCAGTACGCTACCGGGTAACAGAAAGAGGGTAGCGATAATGAATAACAGAATATAGAGGCTATAACCGAAAAATCCGCTCTGGCGAATGAGCGTTTGTAAGTGGGGTAAATCGGTGACCAGATCGAATAAACCGAAAGCGTGGATAGCGTAAATTATCAGTGCAAAAAGCAGACAGGCAAAAAGAAATTTACGCTCAGCGTTCATCGTAGAGTTTCCTATATCAAACTTGATAATAGAGAAGTGGTCAGACAACTAAAAACGCAGTGACGGTATAACAAAGGAAGGCAGGCAACAAATCATTACTGACAGTTTGTTGATTTTTCTCAAGGTTAATTCTCCTGACCTCGTGCGGGTCAGGAGAGCAGATAAATTAGCGGCGGAAGGTCGCCCACACAGGTGCGTGATCTGACGGTTTTTCCATACTGCGGATTTCATAGTCGATGCCGGTTTCTACGCAGCATTCCGCCAACGGCTGGCTGGCGAGCAGCAGGTCGATACGCAGACCACGGTTATCGTCAAAACCTTTTGAGCGGTAATCAAACCACGAAAAGCGATCTGCTGTTTCCGGATTAGCGTGACGGAAGGTATCTACCAGCCCCCAGCCGATCAGTCTGTCCATCCATTCGCGTTCTTCCGGCAGGAAGGAGCATTTACCGGTACGCAGCCAGCGTTTGCGGTTCTCTTCGCCAATGCCGATATCCAGGTCGGTGGGGCTGATGTTCATATCGCCCATAATCAGCACCGGATTATCGCGCTTAAGCTCAGTTTCCAGATAGTTTTGCAGGTTCTGGTAGAACTGCGCTTTTGCCGGGAATTTAATTGGATGGTCGCGGCTTTCGCCCTGTGGGAAGTAGCCGTTGATCACGGTGACATTGCCCAGCGGCGAGGGGATTTCTGCCATAATAATCCGCCGTTGAGCCTCTTCGCCGTCGCCCGGGAAGCCGCGACGCACAGCAATCGGCGTCTCTTTGGTCAGCAGCGCCACGCCATAATGGCCTTTCTGCCCGTGATAAAACACGTTGTAGCCGAGCTTTGCCACCTCTTCGAGCGGAAACATATCGTCATGAACTTTTGTCTCCTGCAGACCAATCACATCCGGTTGGTGCTTTTCGACGATGGCTTCAAGTTGGTGAGGTCTGGCGCGCAGACCGTTGATATTAAAAGAGACAAATTTCATAGTCGCTGCCGTTTATTCATATTAAGAGTGCGTGGATGGTAGCAGAAATTCGCTGTACTTACCGCCCGTTGTTAAGTGATTTGATCGATGGTTGTTAATGATGTCAACGATGGCGCAAAAAATGCCCGCTTTTGGTGCGGTCTGCGTCAGAATGGCGCAGTAATTCCCAGTAAATTTCGTCAATGATCACAATTCCAGAATTATATTTTACTTCTGCATAACATTGCGTTTTTTATTCTTTTTATTCATCCGTATCGCAAACGTATTCACTTTATATGCACTTTAAGTGCATGTCAGTTGGTTATAACTCGTTGATTTTCAGTTGGCCGCCGTCGCTTATGCAATTTTACCCCTGGCTGGCACGAACCCTGCAATCTACATTTACAGCGAAAACATTACTTATAATTAACATATAAATAACTATTTATTTACTGTGGGGTCGCTATGTCTCAGTCAATTACGCGTGAAAACTTTGATGAATGGATGATACCTGTTTACGCTCCGGCACCGTTTATTCCGGTACGCGGCGAAGGTTCGCGCTTGTGGGATCAGCAGGGGAAAGAGTATATCGATTTCGCGGGTGGCATTGCAGTGAACGCGCTGGGCCATGCGCATCCGGAATTGCGCGAGGCGCTAAACGAGCAAGCGAGTAAGTTCTGGCATACCGGTAACGGCTATACCAACGAACCAGTGCTGCGACTGGCGAAAAAACTTATCGACGCGACGTTTGCCGATCGCGTGTTCTTTTGTAACTCCGGTGCGGAGGCCAACGAAGCAGCGTTGAAACTGGCGCGCAAATTCGCCCATGACCGCTACGGCAGCCATAAGAGCGGCATCGTGGCGTTTAACAATGCGTTCCACGGGCGCACGCTGTTTACCGTTAGCGCAGGCGGCCAGCCAGCCTATTCTCAGGATTTTGCGCCACTGCCGCCGGACATCCGTCATGCCGCGTATAACGATCTCAATTCTGCCAGTGCGCTGATTGACGACGCCACCTGCGCGGTAATTGTCGAGCCAGTGCAGGGTGAAGGCGGCGTGGTGCCAGCCAGCAAAGCGTTTTTACAGGGGCTGCGAGAATTGTGTGACCGCCACAATGCATTGCTGATTTTTGATGAGGTACAAACCGGCGTCGGGCGTACCGGTGAACTGTATGCCTATATGCACTACGGCGTAGCCCCCGATCTGCTGACCACTGCCAAAGCGCTGGGCGGCGGTTTCCCCGTTGGTGCGCTGCTGGCAACGGAGGAGTGCGCCAGCGTGATGACCGTTGGCACCCACGGCACCACCTATGGCGGTAATCCGCTGGCATCAGCAGTGGCGGGCAAAGTGCTGGATCTTATCAATACGCCGGAAATGCGTAATGGCGTCAAACAGCGCCACGACGGGTTTGTTGAGCGGCTTAACGCTATTAATCATCGCTGCGGTTTGTTCAGTGAAATTCGTGGCCTGGGTCTGCTGATTGGCTGTGTTCTGAATGCCGACTATGCCGGACAAGCGAAACAGATTTCTCAGGAAGCGGCAAAAGCAGGCGTGATGGTGCTGATTGCGGGCGGCAGCGTGGTGCGTTTTGCTCCGGCGCTGAATGTCAGCGAAGAAGATATGGCTACCGGGCTGGATCGCTTTGCGCTGGCCTGTGAACGCGTTGTTAGCCGAGGTTCATCATGATGGTCATCCGTCCCGTTGAGCGCAGCGATGTCGCGGCGTTAATGCAACTTGCCAGTAAAACGGGCGGCGGTTTAACGTCGCTTCCTGCCAATGAAGCCACACTTTTGGCGCGTATCGATAGAGCCATCAAAACATGGCAAGGCGAATTACCCAAAAGTGAGCAGGGTTATGTGTTCGTGCTGGAAGAGAGTGAAACAGGTACGGTGGCGGGCATTTGCGCCATTGAGGTGGCTGTTGGGCTAAACGATCCCTGGTACAACTATCGCGTCGGCACGCTGGTTCATGCTTCGAAAGAGCTGAATGTTTATAACGCGCTACCGACGCTTTTTCTCAGTAATGATCACACCGGAAGTAGCGAATTGTGCACGCTGTTTCTCGATCCGGACTGGCGCAAAGAGGGCAACGGCTATTTGTTGTCGAAATCTCGCTTCATGTTTATGGCAGCCTTTCGCGACAAGTTTAACGACAAAGTGGTTGCCGAAATGCGTGGGGTGATTGACGAACACGGCTATTCGCCGTTCTGGCAAAGCCTCGGTAAACGCTTCTTTTCGATGGATTTTAGCCGAGCCGATTTTCTCTGCGGTACTGGTCAAAAGGCATTTATTGCTGAGTTGATGCCAAAACATCCGATCTATACGGACTTTTTATCCCAGGAAGCGCAAGACGTTATCGGTCAGGTACATCCGCAAACGGCACCCGCGCGGGCGGTGCTGGAAAAAGAGGGCTTTCGCTACCGCAACTATATCGACATTTTCGACGGTGGGCCGACGCTGGAGTGTGACATTGACCGCGTTCGCGCCATTCGCAAAAGCCGGCTGGTGGAAGTGGCAGAAGGGCAACCCGCACAGGGCGATTTTCCGGCCTGTCTGGTCGCCAATGAAAATTATCATCATTTCCGCGTGGTGCTGGTGCGTAGCGATCCGGCTACCGAGCGTTTGATTTTAACCGCCGCACAACTGGACGCTCTCAAGTGTCATGCCGGGGATCACGTTCGTCTGGTACGCCTGTGCGCAGAGGAGAAAACAGTATGACTTTATGGATCAACGGCGACTGGGTGACGGGCCTGGGTGCGCTGCGCGTGAAGCGTAATCCGGTATCTGGCGACGTTTTATGGCAAGGCAATGATGCCGATGCTGCTCAGGTGGCGCTGGCATGTCGTGCTGCTCGCGCAGCGTTTCCGCGTTGGGCGCGGCTCTCCTTTGGCGATCGTCAGGTAAGAGTTGAACGATTTGCCGGACTGCTGGAAAGCAATAAAGCTGAATTAACGACGATTATTGCCAGAGAAACGGGTAAGCCGCGTTGGGAGGCGGCAACCGAAGTGACGGCGATGATTAATAAAATTGCTATTTCAATCAAGGCATATCACGTGCGCACGGGTGATCAGCGCAGTGAAATGCCAGATGGGGCGGCAAGCTTACGCCATCGCCCACACGGTGTGCTGGCGGTGTTTGGTCCGTACAATTTTCCTGGGCATTTACCTAACGGGCATATTGTTCCGGCGTTGCTGGCAGGCAACACAATTATCTTTAAACCCAGTGAGCTGACACCGTGGAGCAGCGAAGCGGTAATGCGCTTATGGCAGCAGGCTGGATTGCCGCCAGGGGTGCTGAATCTGGTGCAGGGTGGGCGCGAAACCGGTCAGGCGCTGAGTGCGCTGGAAGATCTCGATGGTTTGCTGTTTACCGGTAGCGCCAACACTGGCTACCAGTTGCATCGTCAGCTTTCCGGTCAGCCAGAAAAAATCCTCGCCCTCGAAATGGGCGGCAATAACCCGCTGATTATTGATGAAGTGGCGGATATCGACGCCGCAGTGCATCTGACTATCCAGTCGGCATTTGTTACTGCCGGACAACGCTGCACCTGCGCCCGTCGTATATTGTTGAAAAGTGGAGCGCAGGGCGATGCGTTTCTTGCTCGCCTGGTTGCCGTCAGCCAGCGATTAACACCGGGCAACTGGGATGACGAACCACAGCCGTTTATCGGCGGGCTGATTTCTGAACAGGCCGCGCAGCATGTTGTTACCGCTTGGCAGGAGCTGGAAAACATGGGCGGGCGGACGTTGCTTACGCCACGCTTACTGCAACCAGGTACTTCACTGCTTTCACCTGGAATCATTGACATGACGGGTATTTCTGGTGTGCCGGATGAAGAAGTGTTCGGGCCGTTACTGCGTGTCTGGCGTTATGACACCTTCGATGAGGCGATTAAGATGGCGAACAACACTCGCTTTGGCCTCTCTTGTGGGCTGGTTTCACCAGTGCGGGAAAAATTCGAACAACTGTTACTGGAGGCACGAGCGGGGATCGTTAACTGGAACAAACCGCTGACCGGTGCGGCCAGTACTGCACCATTTGGTGGCGTAGGCGCTTCCGGCAATCATCGCCCCAGTGCATGGTATGCCGCTGATTATTGTGCCTGGCCGATGGCAAGCCTGGAATCGGACTCGTTAACGCTGCCCACTACGCTTAACCCCGGGCTGGATTTTTCCGATGAGGTGGTGCCATGAACGCCCGGGAAGTTAATTTCGACGGGCTGGTGGGGCTGACGCATCATTACGCTGGCCTGTCGTTTGGTAATGAAGCTTCTACCCGCCACCGTTTTCAGGTATCTAACCCGCGACTGGCGGCAAAACAGGGCTTGCTGAAAATGAAAGCCCTTGCCGATGCGGGATTCCCGCAGGCGGTGATCCCGCCTCACGAGCGCCCGTTTATTCCGGTTTTGCGTCAACTGGGATTCAGCGGCAGCGATGAGCAAGTGCTGGAAAAAGTTGCCCGTCAGGCGCCGCACTGGCTTTCCAGTGTCAGTTCCGCTTCGCCAATGTGGGTCGCGAATGCGGCGACGGTGGCACCTTCTGCCGACACGCTGGATGGCAAAGTGCACCTGACGGTTGCCAATCTGAACAACAAATTTCACCGTTCGCTGGAAGCACCGACCACCGAATTGCTGTTAAAAGCCATTTTTATTGATGAAGAGAAATTCACCGTGCATTCGGCACTGCCTCAAGTGGCGCTGCTCGGTGATGAAGGGGCGGCAAACCACAATCGGCTCAGTGGTAACTATGGTGATCCGGGTATACAGGTTTTCGTCTATGGCCGGGAAGAGGGCACTGGCACGCGACCTTCCCGTTATCCGGCGCGGCAAACCCGCGAAGCCAGCGAGGCGGTAGCAAGGCTGAATCAGGTTAATCCACAACAGGTAATTTTCGCTCAACAAAACCCGGAAGTTATCGATCAGGGGGTTTTTCATAATGATGTGATTGCCGTGAGCAACCGCCAGGTGCTGTTTTGCCATCAGCAGGCATTCGCCCGTCAGGCGCAATTACTGGCAAATCTGTGTGCGCGGGTGAGCGGCTTTATGGCAATAGAAGTTCCGTCGGCACAGGTTTCCGTAGCGGATGCTGTCTCGACCTATCTGTTTAACAGCCAGTTGTTGAGCCGTGATGACGGTTCGATGGTGTTGGTGCTGCCGCAGGAGTGTCGGGAACATGCCGGGGTATGGCGTTATCTCAATGAATTACTTGTTGCCGATAACCCGATCAGTGAACTGAAAGTTTTTGATTTACGCGAAAGTATGGCAAACGGTGGCGGCCCTGCGTGCCTGCGTTTGCGCGTGGTGCTGACGGCAGAAGAACGTCAGGCGGTGAATCCGGCGGTGATGATGAACGAGACACAGTTTAATGCGCTCAATGACTGGGTGGATCGTTACTACCGCGATCGTCTTACCGCTGCCGATCTTGCCGATCCGCAATTGCTGCGCGAAGGAAGGGAAGCTCTGGATGCACTGACTCGTTTGCTGAATCTCGGTTCGGTTTACCCGTTCCAACGGGAGGGGAGTGGCAATGGATAATTTTCTTGCCCTGACGTTAACGGGTAAAAAACCAGCCGTAACAGCGAGAGAAAGCAACGGTGTCCACTGGCGCTGGCTGGGGGACGGGCTGCTGGAACTGACGCCAGTCACCCCACCGCAAGGTGCGCTGGTGATATCAGCGGGGATCCACGGTAATGAAACAGCACCTGTTGAGATGCTGGAGGCGTTGCTTGGGGCAATTTATCACGGTGAGATTCAGTTGCGCTGGCGGCTGCTGGCGATCCTCGGAAATCCTCCTGCCCTGAAGCAAGGTAAGCGTTATTGTCATAGCGATATGAATCGAATGTTTGGCGGACGCTGGCAGCTATTTGCCGAAAGCGGCGAAACCTGTCGCGCCCGCGAACTGGAACAGAGTCTGGAAGATTTTTATCAACAGGGTAAAGAGTCCGTTCGTTGGCACCTTGATTTGCATACCGCAATTCGTGGTTCATACCATCCGCGTTTTGGTGTTTTACCGCAACGTGACATTCCCTGGGATGAGAAGTTTCTGACGTGGCTGGGCGCAGCGGGGCTGGAGGCACTGGTGTTTCACCAGACGCCTGGCGGCACGTTTACCCATTTTAGCGCCGAACATTTTGGCACCCAGGCGTGTACGCTGGAACTTGGCAAAGCGTTGCCGTTTGGGCAAAACGATCTTTGCCAGTTTGCGCCAACGTCCAGCGCGATTGCCGCGCTGTTATCCGGGATGAGCGTCGGTTTTGATAAAAAGCCGCCATTACGTTACCGGGTGGTTTCGCAAATTACCCGCCACTCCACTGATTTTGAACTGCATATGGCGAGCGAGACATTGAACTTCACGGCGTTTAAGAAGGGGACGTTGTTAGCGCAGGATGGCGAAGAACGCTTTACGGTGACTCATGATGTTGAATATGTGTTATTCCCTAATCCATTGGTGGCGCTGGGATTGCGTGCAGGGTTAATGCTGGAACAAATAATCTGATGCTTACCTGCAGAAATCATCTGCGGGTATTTACTGGGTTTTTAATGAAATAATACGGATTAATCCTGGTTATTTGCTTTAATTATCACCAGCTATCAGGTATAGTTCTTCATAATTTCTGCAAAATCAGCGTGTTGTAATATTTATTCATCACTCTCCATCAAATTTTCTTTTTTTCTCCATAATTGGCGCAAAAGTGTTTTTTACACTTTCATTGATTTACCGTTGCTCTGATTAATTGACGCTAAAGTCAGTAAAGTTAATCTCGTCAACACGGCACGTTACTTAAGAAAGCCGTAATAAATAACTGAAAGGAAGGATATTGAATATGCGTAAATTAACTGCACTGTTTGTTGCCTCTACCCTGGCTTTTGGCGCGGCTAACCTGGCCCATGCCGCTGATACCACTACCGCAGCACCGGCTGACGCCAAGCCGATGATGCACCATAAAGGTAAATTTGGTCCACATCACGACATGATGTTTAAAGACCTGAACCTGACCGACGCGCAGAAACAGCAGATCCGCGAAATCATGAAAGGTCAGCGTGATCAGATGAAACGTCCGCCGCTGGAAGAACGCCGCGCAATGCATGACATTATTGCCAGCGATACCTTCGACAAAGCAAAAGCTGAAGCGCAGATCGCAAAAATGGAAGAGCAGCGCAAAGCTAACATGCTGGCGCACCTGGAAACCCAGAACAAGATTTACAACATCCTGACGCCGGAGCAGAAAAAGCAATTTAATGCCAATTTTGAGAAGCGTCTGACAGAACGCCCTGCGGCAAAGGGTAAAATGCCTGCAACTGCTGAATAATCTTTCAGCCTGACAACTTAAGACCGCCGGTCTTGTCCACTACCTTGCTGTAATGCGGTGGACAGGATCGGCGGTTTTCTTTTCTGCTGTTCAACTTTTGCAAAAAAAGCCTAATCACCACTAAGGTAAATCACCCGAGTTGCCGATAACAATCCCCGGTTGCCTGAACGATAACAATGAAAAGAGCATGCCGGGAGCGAGTATGGAATACTTTGATATGCGTAAAATGTCGGTGAACCTGTGGCGAAACGCTGCCGGTGAAACTCGCGAAATCTGTAGCTTTCCCCCGGCAAAACGTGATTTTTACTGGCGCGCCAGCATTGCTTCCATTGCCGCAAATGGTGAGTTTTCTTTGTTTCCGGGCATGGAAAGGAGTGTGACGCTGTTGGAAGGTGGCGAGATGCTCCTTGAAAGCGCAGGCCATTTTAGCCATACCTTAAAACCGTTACAGCCTTTTGCCTTCGCGGCGGACCAGGTGGTAAAAGCAAAACTGACCGAAGGGCAGATGTCGATGGATTTCAACATTATGACGCGCCTTGATGCCTGTAAGGCGAAAGTCAGAATTGCCGATCGCACGTTCACCACTTTTGGCTCACGTGGTGGGGTGGTGTTTGTTATTAGCGGAGCGTGGCAACTGGGCGACAAGCTGTTGACTACCGACCAGGGCGCATGCTGGTACGATGGCAGGCACACCCTGCGGCTTTTACAACCGCAAGGCAAACTGCTGTTCAGTGAAATTAGCTGGCTTGCAGGCTATTCACCGGATCAAGTTCAGTGATTCATTATTAGAATGCTGCGCCCGATAACACTGGTGATATCTGACACAGCATGTCTGCGTTATTTTTTCCAGAAATCATCAAAAACGGTAATGGGCGGGCGGCGTTTATGCTCGGTTTTCAGATACCAATTCTCAATGGTTCTGGCGACCTGTTCCGGTACGGTTTTCCCTTCCAGATAGTCATCAATGTTGTCATAAGTGACGCCAAGCGCGACTTCATCCGGCAGTGACGGACGATCATCTTCCAGATCGGCGGTTGGTGCTTTCTTATAGAGATGCTCCGGGCAACCTAACGCTGCCAGTAATTGTTTACCCTGACGCTTGTTCAAACGGTATAGCGGGTTAATGTCAGTGCCTCCGTCACCGTATTTAGTGAAGAATCCGGTAATGGCTTCTGCCGCATGATCGGTGCCCACCACGACGCCGTAGGTCATGCCTGCAATGCTGTATTGTGCTTTCATCCGCTCACGTGCTTTTTCATTGCCACGAACGAAATCACTTAATTCAATACCCGCTTCGCGCAGTGCCTGTTCGCTGGCCAATACCGCGCCCTTGATATTAACGGTTAATACGCGATCCGGTTGAATAAAGGCAATGGCATCCTGACAATCCTGTTCATCGGCCTGAACACCGTAGGGCAGGCGAACTGCAATAAATTGCAGTGCCTCGTTGCCCGTTTCCTGACGAAGTTCGTTAATCGCCATCTGACACAGTTTCCCGGCAAGCGTGGAGTCCTGACCGCCACTAATACCAAGTACCAGTGATTTAATGAACGGATAGGTTTGCAGATAGCTTTTCAGAAAATCGATACTGCGGCGAATTTCCTCTTCGGCATTAATCTGCGGTTTTGCGCCCAGCGCCTTTATTATTTGTTGTTGCAATGTCATTGAACCCCTCCAGACAAAAAAATAAAACTTCCTTAAAGCTAACCCGTTGCTACAGAAACGACAAGCGACAGCAAGTTGAATGGCGGTTAAAACGTCATACAGGAATCCTCTGAAAGCGGAGCCGTTTCGTTCACGGGCTTGAAAAAGCCCCCGATGTATTCCAGGCTTATCTAACACGCTGATAAACAAGAGGACGAAATATGAACAAGAATATGGCAGGAATTCTGGGTGCAGCGGCGGTATTAACCATGCTGGCAGGTTGTACGGCGTATGATCGTACCAAAGACCAGTTTGTACAGCCTGTGGTGAAAGACGTCAAAAAAGGCATGAGCCGGGCGCAGGTTGCACAAATTGCGGGTAAACCTTCGTCTGAAGTGAGCATGATCCATGCTCGTGGTACTTGCCAGACCTATATCCTGGGTCAACGTGATGGTAAAGCAGAAACCTATTTTGTCGCGTTAGATGATACCGGACATGTCATCAACTCCGGCTATCAGACCTGTGCCGAATACGACACCGATCCACAAGCAGCGAAGTAATTTCTTCGCCAGAAAGCTTGAGTTACAACAGAAACCGGCCATTGCGCCGGTTTTTTTTTGACCCTTGTTCTTATTTATTGTCGCGAATTATTTAACTGAAATGTGAAGAAGGTCATAACGGCAGGTCAAGGAGAGACAATTTATGAGGTCAAGGAAATACTATCGTTCAGGTCAATACCGTATACTCTTTTCAGCCACCAAAAAAAGTCATGTTGGTTTCGCAAGTTACCCAGAGCATGGAAGCAGGTTAAGACTTGCGGAGTGTCTGGCTGACAGATAGTCGTTGATGAGGGCAGTTTTATGGAAAAGAAACACATTTATCTGTTTTGTTCTGCGGGCATGTCTACCTCTTTACTGGTATCAAAAATGCGCGCTCAGGCAGAAAAATATGAAGTTCCGGTCATTATTGAAGCATTTCCGGAAACACTGGCTGGTGAAAAAGGTCAGAATGCCGATGTCGTGTTATTGGGGCCGCAGATTGCTTATATGTTGCCCGAAATCCAGCGTTTGTTACCCAACAAACCGGTTGAAGTAATTGACTCACTGTTATATGGCAAAGTCGATGGTTTAGGCGTGCTTAAGGCTGCAGTTGCAGCAATTAAAAAAGCCGCAGCAAATTAATTTTTAAATTTTCCGTCAAAGAGTTATTTCATAAATCTATACCGCAATATTTTAATTGCGGTTTTTAAGGGTATTTTTCTATGAGTAATGTTATTGCATCGCTTGAAAAGGTACTCCTCCCTTTTGCAGTCAAAATAGGAAAGCAGCCACACGTTAATGCAATCAAAAACGGCTTTATTCGCTTAATGCCGTTAACCCTCGCAGGGGCCATGTTTGTATTAATCAATAACGTTTTTCTGAGCTTTGGGGAGGGGTCGTTTTTTTACTCGTTAGGTATTCGCCTTGATGCCTCAACTATTGAAACACTCAATGGGCTGAAGGGTATTGGCGGCAACGTTTATAACGGAACGTTAGGGATTATGTCTTTAATGACACCGTTCTTTATCGGCATGGCGCTGGCAGAAGAGCGTAAAGTCGATGCACTGGCGGCAGGATTGTTATCCGTTGCGGCATTTATGACCGTCACTCCTTATAGCGTCGGTGAAGCCTATGCGGTCGGCGCAAACTGGTTAGGCGGCGCGAATATTATCTCCGGGATTATTATCGGCCTGGTGGTAGCAGAAATGTTTACCTTTATTGTCCGCCGCAACTGGGTCATTAAATTACCCGACAGTGTACCGACATCGGTATCGCGTTCTTTCTCTGCATTAATTCCCGGCTTTATTATTCTTTCCGTGATGGGGATTATTGCCTGGGCGCTGACTACCTGGGGCACTAACTTCCACCAGATTATTATGGATACCATTTCGACGCCGCTGGCATCGTTGGGTAGCGTGGTTGGCTGGGCCTATGTGATCTTTGTTCCGCTGCTCTGGTTCTTTGGTATTCATGGCGCGCTGGCGTTGACCGCCCTGGACAACGGCATTATGACGCCGTGGGCGCTGGAAAACATCGCCACCTACCAGCAATATGGTTCCGTCGAAGCGGCGCTGGCAGCCGGTAAGACTTTCCATATCTGGGCCAAGCCGATGCTGGACTCCTTTATTTTCCTCGGCGGCAGCGGCGCGACCCTGGGGCTTATTCTGGCCATTTTTATCGCTTCTCGTCGTGCTGATTATCGTCAGGTGGCAAAACTGGCACTGCCGTCAGGCATCTTCCAGATTAACGAACCGATTCTGTTTGGTCTGCCGATTATCATGAATCCGGTAATGTTTATCCCGTTCGTGCTGGTGCAACCAATTCTGGCGGCAATTACCCTGGCGACGTACTACATGGGCATTATCCCGCCGGTGACCAACATTGCGCCGTGGACCATGCCAACCGGTCTGGGAGCCTTCTTTAATACTAACGGTAGCGTCGCCGCATTGCTGGTCGCACTCTTCAACCTTGGTATCGCAACGCTGATTTATCTGCCATTTGTTGTGGTGGCGAACAAAGCGCAGAACGTGATTGATAAAGAAGAGAGTGAAGAAGATATTGCTAACGCCCTGAAATTTTAATCGACACCGGCGCGGGCAACTCGTGCCGGTAAGAATAGAGAGGAACGATGTATGATGGATCTCGAAAACATTCCTGACACGCAAACCGAAGCCGAAGAACTGGAAGAAGTGGTGATGGGGCTTATCATCAACTCCGGACAGGCACGTAGTCTGGCGTATGCCGCGCTGAAGCAGGCGAAGCAGGGCGATTTTGCAGCCGCCAGAACGATGATGGATCAATCGCGGATGGCCTTGAATGAAGCGCATCTGGTACAGACGAAGCTGATTGAAGGCGATCAGGGCGAAGGAAAGATGAAAGTTAGCCTGGTGCTGGTCCACGCGCAGGATCATTTAATGACTTCAATGCTCGCGCGTGAACTGATTAGTGAATTAATTGAGCTTCATGAAAAACTGAAAGCATAAGGAGTCAATGATGCAGCCAGTGATTAACGCGCCGGAAATTGCCACTGCCCGTGAACAGCAATTATTTAATGGCAAAAATTTCCATGTGTTTATCTACAATAAAACCGAAAGTATTACTGGGTTGCATCAGCATGACTATTATGAATTTACCCTGGTTTTAACCGGTCGTTATTTCCAGGAGATTAACGGCAAGCGTGTGTTGCTGGAACGGGGCGATTTTGTTTTTATTCCGTTAGGATCACACCATCAAAGTTTTTATGAGTTTGGTGCCACGCGCATATTGAACGTTGGGATCAGTAAACATTTTTTTGAACAGCATTATTTACCGTTGTTACCTTATTGCTTTGTTGCTCCACAGGTTTACCGCACTAATAATGCTTTTCTCACTTATGTGGAAACGGTAATTTCTTCATTGAATTTCAGTGAAACCGGGCTGGAAGAATTTGTTGAGATAGTCACTTTTTATGTCATTAACCGTTTACGCCATTACCGCGAAGAACAGGTGATTGATGATGTGCCACAGTGGCTAAAAAATACGGTTGAAAAGATGCATGATAAAGTGCAGTTCAGTGAAAATGCGTTGGAAAACATGGTGACGTTATCGGCTAAATCGCAGGAGTATTTGACGCGTGCGACTCAGCGATACTATGGCAAAACGCCGATGCAGATTATTAATGAAATCCGCATTAACTTTGCCAAAAAACAACTGGAAATGACCAACTATTCTGTGACGGATATTGCATTTGAAGCTGGTTATAGTAGCCCAAGTCTGTTCATTAAAACGTTTAAGAAACTAACGTCTTTTACGCCAAATAGCTATCGTAAGAAATTGACTGAATTTAATCAGTAGCTGTTATCGCTGATCATTAAATTTACATGCGTGCCTTGTTTATCCTGGGGAAGCCGGGATATTCCTGACACAGAGGCAGGCATGAAGAATATCAGTATTTCCTGATGAAGGGAGAAATTATGAGCCAGAAATTAAAAATCGTCACTATTGGTGGCGGGAGTAGTTATACCCCGGAGTTACTGGAAGGGTTTATTAAGCGTTATCACGAATTGCCGGTTACTGAATTATGGCTGGTGGATGTCGAAGGTGGTAAAGCGAAACTGGATATTATTTTTGAACTCTGTCAGCGCATGATTGATAACGCTGGCGTACCGATAAAGCTTTATAAAACGCTTGATCGTCGTGAGGCGCTGAAAGGGGCTGATTTTGTCACTACCCAACTGCGCGTAGGTCAATTACCGGCACGTGAACTGGATGAACGCATTCCGTTAAGTCATGGCTATCTTGGCCAGGAAACCAACGGTGCGGGAGGCCTGTTTAAAGGTCTGCGCACCATTCCGGTGATTTTCGATATTGTGAACGATGTTGAAGAACTATGTCCGAATGCGTGGGTTATCAACTTTACTAACCCGGCGGGAATGGTCACTGAAGCGGTTTATCGTCACACTGGATTTAAACGCTTTATCGGCGTGTGTAATATTCCTGTGGGTATGAAAATGTTTATCAGCGATGTTTTAGCGTTGAATGAGAGCGATGATTTATCTATCGATCTGTTCGGCCTGAACCATATGGTGTTTATTAAGGATGTGCTGGTAAATGGCAAATCGCGCTTTGCCGAATTGCTCGACGGCGTGGCATCCGGGCAGTTAAAAGCGTCTGGCGTAAAAAACATTTTCGATCTGCCGTTTAGCGAAGGCTTAATTCGTTCGCTGAATCTGTTGCCATGTTCTTATCTGCTTTATTACTTCAAGCAAAAAGAGATGCTGGCGATTGAAATGGGTGAATACTACAAAGGCGGTGCGCGTGCGCAGATAGTGCAGAAAGTCGAGAAACAACTCTTTGAGCTGTATAAAAACCCGGAGCTGAAAGTTAAACCGAAAGAGCTGGAGCAGCGCGGTGGGGCTTATTACTCAGACGCGGCGTGCGAGGTGATTAACGCTATCTACAACGACAAGCAAACGGAACATTACATTAATATCCCGCATCATGGGCATATTGATAATATTCCGACTGACTGGGCGGTAGAAATGACCTGTACGCTGGGTCGCAATGGCGCGACGCCACATCCGCGAATTACCCATTTTGATGACAAAGTCATGGGGCTGATCCACACCATTAAAGGCTTTGAAATTGCCGCCAGCAACGCAGCACTTAGCGGTGAATTTAACGATGTGTTACTGGCGCTAAACCTTAGCCCGTTGGTGCATTCCGATCATGACGCAGAGTTGCTGGCACGTGAGATGATTCTGGCGCACGAGAAGTGGCTACCAAACTTTGCTGACTGTATTGTAGATCTCAAAAAAGCACATTAACCGGGGCTGATTATGGAACGCTTACTGATTGTTAATGCAGATGATTTTGGCTTAAGTAAAGGTCAGAACTACGGCATTATCGAGGCCTGTCGCAACGGGATTGTCACGTCGACGACGGCGCTGGTAAATGGTGAAGCCATCGACCATGCGGTGCAGTTGAGTCGTGATGAGCCGAGCCTGGCCGTCGGGATGCATTTTGTCCTCACCCTAGGCAAGCCGCTAACTGCAATGCCCGGTTTAACCCGCGAAGGCGTGTTGGGGAAATGGATCTGGCAACTGGCAAAAGAAGATGCTTTACCACTGGAGGAAATTGCTCAGGAACTTGCCAGCCAGTATCTGCGTTTCATTGAGCTGTTTGGGCGCAAACCTACCCATCTTGATAGTCATCATCATGTGCATATGTTTCCGCAGATTTTCCCGATTGTGGCCAGGTTTGCCGCTGAAGAGGGGATTGCGTTGCGCATCGATCGTCAGCCAGTATTTAACGATAGTGATTTACCGGCTAAATTGCGCAGTTCGCAGGGCTTCAGTAGCGCATTCTATGGTGAAGAGATCAGCGAGTCCCTGTTCCTGCAAGCGGTGGATGATTCCAGTCATCGCGGTGAGCGCTCGCTGGAAGTGATGTGCCATCCGGCGTTTATTGATAATACGATTCGCCAGAGTGCTTACTGTTTTCCACGGTTAACGGAGCTGGAAGTGTTGACATCAGCATCGTTGAAGTATGCCATTGCCGAGCGAGGTTATCGGTTGGGTAGTTATCTTGATGTGTAGGTAATGTTGTTTTGCCGGATGTAGCGTAAATACCTTATCCGGCCAGCAAAGTGTCGCAATTTCAATATATTATGAATTATTACGCCAGACCTGATAAGCGCAGTGCATCAGGCAAAGGCGGCGCAACTGCGCCGCCTATATTCAGGCAGGGATTTTGTCAATCTTAGGGATACGTGACCAGACGCGGTGCGCCGCTATCAGAGTCAGTAACTCATTCATAAAATTGCCGTCAGCTCTGTCGGCTTCAACAATCCCTTCTTCAGCCTGGTCATCGACCTTGATTGTTGCCTTGAACTTGCGTGCATCTCCCGTCAGGGCTATCGGTTTAAGGTGTTTATAGGCTTCCATCAGGTAGTAGTTTGCGTCGCCGTTGTCTGCGATATCCGCGATATTGCCGCATGGGACAATAACCGCATCAACCGTCAGTGAGGGGGCTCCAGCAAAGGTAGCGGCTATTGGCAATACTGTACCGTCATCTGCTGTCACCTCTCCCATCCGTGAATAAAGCAGTTTGGCATGAACGCCTTTAGCTTTCAGCGCCTTGAGCATTTCCAGAAGGTCTGCCGATCTCACCTCATCATTAAGCAAAATCGCGACCACACGGCCTTTCACATCCCCATCCGGAATGGCATACAGACTTAACGCAGGATCTTTTTTCAGCCCGTTCACGTCCGGTGGTGGCGTAATGTTCAGTTGGTCGTCTGTCAGTGCAATACCGAGATTTTTTGCTACCGCTTGCGCCAGGTTGAGATCGATATGCGCTAGCTGGTCAACAACGCGCTCACGAATATATGGGCGTACAACTTTACTCAACTCAAAGCTGAAAGCATCGATAATATGGCGCTGTTCGAATGGTGTCTGGCTTAACCAGAACAGGCGCGGATGGGAATAATATTCGCCAAACGATGGGCTACGCTCGCGCACCTTATTGCCTTCTACGCGCTCCTGATAGGATTCAAAACCTCCGCGTTTCGGCCCCGGCGGTGTTTCTCGCGGCCAGTTATCGTTGATCGAATTCGGTTCGTAGTTTGCTGGGTTAGTGTCGATTCCCATCCGATGCATGCCGTCACGCTGGTAATTGTGGTACGGGCAGGTTGGGCGGTTAATTGGAATTTCATGGAAATTCGGCCCGCCAAGACGGCTGATTTGTGTGTCGGTGTAGGAGAACAAACGCCCCTGCAACAGCGGATCGTTGGTGAAATCCAGACCGGGGACAATGTGTCCAGGATGGAAAGCCACTTGTTCATTTTCGGCAAAAAAGTTATCCGGGTTACGATTGAGTACCATTTTACCGACGCGCTGAACGGGGACTAACTCTTCCGGGATAAGTTTTGTTGGGTCAAGCAGGTCGAAGTCGAATTTGAATTCATCCTCTTCCGCAATTAACTGGAAGCCAAGTTCATATTCCGGGAAGTCGCCCGCTTCAATCGCTTCCCACAGTTCGCGACGGTGGAAGTCCGGGTCTCGCCCCGTCAGTTTCTGCGCCTCATCCCATACCAGCGAGGCTTTACCTGCCAGTGGTTTCCAGTGGAAACGCACAAAGGTTGCTTTACCTTCGGCGTTAATCAGGCGGAAGGTGTGAATGCCGAAGCCTTCCATTGTGCGATAACTGCGGGGGAGCCCACGGTCTGACATCGCCCACATTACGTTATGCAGGGTTTCAGGTTGCAGGGAAACATAATCCCAGAAAGTGTCGTGGGCGCTGCCTCCCTGTGGGATCGCCCAGTGCGGCTCCGGTTTTACCGCATGAACAAAATCGGGGAATTTGTGTGCATCCTGAATAAAGAAGATCGGCGTGTTGTTGCCAACGAGATCAAAAATACCTTCTTCGGTATAGAACTTGGTGGCGAAACCACGGATATCACGCACGGTATCTGCCGAGCCAGCGCCCCCCTGAACGGTAGAGAAGCGCACAAATACCGGAGTGATTTTGTTCGGATCAGACAGAAAATCGGCTTTGGTGATGTCGCTCAAGTTTTTATACGGCTGGAAATAGCCGTGAGCAGCAGAACCGCGTGCGTGAACAATACGCTCCGGGATGCGTTCGTGGTCAAAGTGAGTGATTTTCTCACGCAGAATAAAATCTTCCAGCAGCGTAGGCCCACGGCTACCGGCACGCAGGGAGTTTTGATCGTCGGCTATGCGTACGCCCTGATTGGTGGTCAGTGCATAATTCTCGCTGCCTTTACGCACATCTTCCAGGGAATTTATTTTTTCATTACGCGTATCCGGCGCTTTCAGGCTACCTGGCGCAGTAGGTTGCGCACCAGGCGGGGTCGGTTCAGCCGCTGGACGATGAGAGCCGTCCTCAGGTGCCAGTGAGTCCATCCCGGGTTTCGCTTCGCTCGAATCGTGCAGGGGGGACTGGTGCTGATGTGGGTTCTTTTCGTTATGTTGCGACATTGAACTCGTCTCCTTATTTCATTGCTGAAAGGGCCGCTGTTTTGGTCAAAAAACCTTCTAACTATAGACCACCAGGGGGATCTCGCTCTGGAAGTGGTGCCAGAGAAGGTTTTTGGGAATGTACGCAAAGCAGGACGGACGGGGGCTAAATCGGCTAAACTACAGTTTTTCTGATTTTTAATATGCGTTTAGTGAAGCCAGTAATGAAGAAACCGCTACGTCAGCAAAACCGCCCGATTATTAGCTATGTTCCGCGCACAGAACCCGCGCCGCCAGAACATGCGGTTAAAATGGATTCGTTTCGTGATGTCTGGATACTGCGCGGCAAGTATGTGGCGTTTGTCCTGGTGGGGGAATCATTCCTGCGCTCACCGGCGTTTAGCGTACCGGAGTCGGCCCAGCGTTGGGCAAATCAGGTGCGGCAAGAAAATGAGATCGAAGAATAAATAAACGCCTGTCGGATGACAGGCGTTTTGCGTTATAAACCAGGATTAACGGTGTGCCAGCTCGGCGTCGTCTTCGCTGTCCAGAATGGACTTATCGGTTTGCTTCAGCCACTGGCTGGTCAGCGTACCTGCGGTCATTGAGCCGCTAACGTTCAATGCAGTTCGGCCCATATCGATAAGCGGTTCAACGGAGATTAGCAGAGCCACCAGCGTTACCGGTAAGCCCATTGCTGGCAGAACAATCAACGCGGCGAATGTCGCACCACCACCAACACCTGCAACACCTGCTGAACTCACCGTGACGATACCGACGAGTGTCGCAATCCACACTGGATCCAGTGGGTTAATGCCAACTGTAGGCGCAACCATCACCGCCAGCATTGCCGGATACAAACCAGCACAGCCGTTCTGACCAATGGTCGCACCGAAAGAAGCGGCGAAACTGGCAATGGATTCAGGAACACCCAGACGACGCGTTTGCGCTTCTACGTTCAGCGGAATAGACGCGGCGCTGGAGCGACTGGTGAAGGCAAACGTCAGTACTGGCCATACTTTACGGAAGTATTTCAGCGGGCTTACGCCGTTAATACCCAGCAGAATGCCATGTACCGCAAACATAATGATAAGACCCAGGTAGGACGCGACAACGAAGCTACCCAGCTTAATGATGTCTTGCAGATTGGAACCGGCAACGACTTTGGTCATCAGCGCAAGCACGCCGTAAGGGGTCAATTGCATGACCAGGCGAACCAGTTTCATCACCCAGCTTTGCAGCGTGTCGATAGCGGTTAAGACGCGTTCACCTTTCGGCGCATCATCTTTCAGCAGTTTTAGCGCGGCGACACCAAGGAAGGCGGCAAAAATTACCACGCTGATAATTGACGTCGGATTGGCACCAGTCAAATCGGCAAACGGGTTTTTCGGGATAAAGGACAGAATGAGTTGCGGAACACTTAAGTCTGCAACTTTACCAACATAGTTGCTTTCGATAGCGTTCAGACGCGCCGTCTCTGCGCCACCCTGAACCAGACCTTCAGCAGTCAGACCAAACAGGTTGGTCACCAGCACACCGACCAGCGCCGCAATCAGCGTGGTAAACAGCAGCGTACCGATGGTCAGAAAACTGATTTTGCCTAACTGAGATGCGTTATGCAGGCGAGCAACCGCGCTCAGAATAGAGGCGAATACTAACGGCATGACGATCATTTGCAGTAGCTGAACATAGCCGTTACCGACAATGTTAAACCACTGTACAGAATCTTTAAGTACCTGGCTGTCAGAACCATAAATGGTGTGCAGAGCAAGGCCAAAGACCACGCCCATCACCAGACCCACCAGCACTTTTTTTGCCAGACTCCACTGTTTGTGGCGAGTCTGGGCCAACGCAAACAGCAGCACAACGAACACCACGATGTTCGCAATTAATGGAAAGTTCATCCCCGTTCTCCTGATCTTATTATTTCTATCACTGTGTAACAGTCATAGTGTTGTCGCAAGATTAACAGAACTGTGAGCTGGCTCTTATATTCAAATGGAATTGCTTATTCCAGAAAGACGGTTTTTGCCGCTTTAATATTCAACCTGATGCTTAATAAGGCGATGAAACTGGATCTGCAAGGTATTGATCATTTCCGATGACCAACGCACGGCACTGTTTTCGGGCAATGAATGGGGCATCCACACCGACCAGACAAATAATGCCATGCAGAGAAAACGTTCCAGTTGATTGCCCTTTTGTGGCACCAGAATTGGCAGGCGGAAGCGCCAGCGACATGGCCAGAGGAGGGGAACGCCAGCCGGTGTCAGCATATCGGCAAGGATATGGCTCAAATAACCCAGCACCATACCTTGCAAAGCATCAGCCGGAATAAACCAGCTTTCCGGAACTTTAAGATAAAAGGTCGCCAGCAACGCAAAGACCGCCAGCAGACTGTGGGTAAATCCACGGTGTCCAAATGCCCGGGCAATGGGTTTTGATATCCACTTTAATCGCTGCCCAAGAAACGATTTTGGGTGGTCGATGTCCGGTAACAGACACGTTAAGATTGCGGAAGGGACAATATGCCACCAGTCACCCTGTGCCAGCACGGGCGTTAGTTCGGCATTTTTGGCAAATACCGCGCAAGCAATAGAAAAAAGAAGGTGACCTTCCGCCGTCATGATAAAACTCACTAAACTGTCGATACGTACAGTATAGGATTTTTATACAGTGCGCGGAAGTGGTGACGGTGTAACTCTTTATCACAAAATGATGATAAATCCGCCAGTTGAATAAAAATTCAGATAAAAAACCAGGGGCAGTGATGACACTGCCCGATTTTTATTAGCCGAGGAGGTCTTCCGCGGTGAGTTCGGTGAGAGATGAAAGCTTCACGTTTGCCAACACAAAACGTGGATCATTTTGCGCTTCTGGCGCAGGAACGACGATGGAACGCATACGGGCTGCTTTAGAGGCGATCATACCGTTTACAGAATCTTCCAGCGCCACGCAGGCCAGCGGATCAATACCCAGCTTTGCTGCGCAGTCGAGATACACTTGCGGGTGCGGTTTGCTGTAAGGCAGTTTTTCTGCGGAGGCGAGGGCATCGAAACTGCCACGTAAGTCAAACATGGTCAGCACTTTTTCCAGCATATGTAACGGCGACGCAGAGGCCAGGCCAACCAATAAACCGTGTTCTTTGCACAGCGCAACGGCCTCACGCACACCAGGCAGTAATGGCCGAGTCTCTTCAACCAGTGAAATGGCACGAGCAATAACCCGTTCTACCACTTCCTGACGACCCGGCCCACGCCACGGTTGCCGGGCGTACCACAGATCAACCACCATATCGATGCGTAAACCTAAGGTGTCCGGTAGCTCGTTACGACGGGAGATGTCCACCCCCAGGCTTGCCATCACATCCAGTTCGGCTCGATCCCATAAAGGTTCAGAGTCGATAAGTAATCCATCCATATCGAAAATTGCAGCAAGAATCTGTCGCGGGGTTGACATTACAACCTCTCCTTTAGAGCATTAAGTGTAAGGTATTAAGCAGTGCTTATGATTAAGCGCCTATCATATCGCCTTTAAAGAATGGGCGAAAACAGATATCTACAGGTAAACTAAGTGAATCGACGCGTCTTAATCAAGGAGAACTCATGACGTATCAACAAGCTGGACGCATTGCTGTTTTGAAAAGGATTTTCGGTTGGGTGATTTTTATACCCGCACTGATCTCTACGCTGATTTCTTTGCTGAAATTTATGAATACCCGGCAGGAAAATCAGGAAGGCATTAATGCGGTCATGCTCGACTTTACCCATGTCATGATCGATATGATGCAGGCGAATACGCCTTTTTTGAATCTGTTCTGGTACAACTCACCGACGCCCAATTTTAATGGCGGTGTGAATATTATGTTCTGGGTGATTTTCATCCTGATATTTGTTGGACTTGCGTTGCAAGATTCCGGTGCCCGTATGAGCCGCCAGGCGCGTTTCTTACGTGAAGGTGTTGAGGATCAACTCATTCTGGAGAAGGCTAAAGGAGACGAGGGGTTAACGCGTGAACAGATTGAGTCACGCATTGTTGTTCCGCACCATACCATTTTCTTGCAGTTTTTTTCACTCTATATCCTGCCGGTCATTTGTATTGCTGCTGGGTATGTGTTTTTTTCTCTGCTTGGGTTTATTTAATCAAAAGGCCGCGCGAAGCGGCCATTATCATCAACTCACATCACGCCGCTAATAATCTATCCAGTGACTGCTGAGCAATAACCAAATGCTGCCCGCCAAACAACCTTGCACGATTAAGTAACGTGTAGAGCTGGTAAATTGGTTGACGTTCGAGGAAATCAGCCGGTAGCGGTGAAACTGACTGATAGCCGTCATAGATTTGCGGCGGTTGTTCAGTGTGCAGCGGCAACATCGCCAGATCGCACTCTCTGTCACCCCAGTAACAAGCGGGATCGAAGATGTACGGGCCATTCGGACCCAGCGCACAGTTTCCGGACCATAAATCACCGTGTAACAGTGACGGCTGCGGCTGATGTGAGGCCAGACGTTGCTGAATGTGTTCGACGATGGCGTCGATATTGCCGAAGGCGATCCCTTTTTCTGCCGCCAGTTCCAGTTGCCAGCCAATACGTTGTTCAGCAAAAAACGTTGCCCAGCGACGTTGCCAGGTGTTGGGTTGTGGAGTAGTCGAAAGTGCGTTATCGAAATCGAGGCCAAATTGTGGCTGATCACTCCATTGATGCAGGCGCGCAATTTGCTGCCCTAAAATAAATGCGTTATGTGCATCCAACGGGCGAGGCGGGAGATAGTCCATCACCAAAAAACTGTAGTCCCGGTCAGCGCCAACAGCCCAGACTCTGGGCACAGTAACGGTTTTACTGCGTGATAATAATTCCAGTTGATCGGCTTCGGCGGTAAAACCGGAAAGCAGGTCCCTTTCATCACATTTGACGAAAAAATCACGTCCAGCATAGCGCAAATGCCATGCGGCATGGACTTCCCCGCCAGGCAGTTCATTACGCAGTTCGATTTCGCCTTCACCTAACTGCTCGCTCAAAAGACGACTGATTGCCTGCCACATGATGTCTCTCCCATGTTGTCTGCCAGATCATAAAGTTAGCGCAAGAATGCGGTGAAAAAACACGAGCTAACGCACACCACAGACTGATTATTGCCCAAAAACCATTTATTTTCTGTCGCTATACCATTTCTCCCAGGTGGTTATTGTGATTTCCGGGGATTTGCCGGTTGCACTTTGGGTAAGCCCGGCAACCAGCTCTCTTATTTCATCTTCATTTTGAGTACTGATAAGCCCAAAGGTGTTCGTTCCCAGCTCATGGATATTTCCGTCATCATCCGTCATGGTCAGTAAAAAACCGTCGCGTGTCAGAAAGTTATTTAACTCATTAATTTCAGTTAATGTGTCTTCATGCAACATGACGGTAATGACATAGCGGACAAGGTCGCCACCGGCCATAATTCACCTCTTTGTTATCACGTGATTTTTTAGCATAGTCGGAGAAACGCGTTGCTGACAGGTTTGTGGTGATTCCCCCAATGTTGGGGGAATATCTCTATTAGCGGGAAAGGTAAGCGTAAATTTTTTGCGTATCGTCATGGGAGCACAGGCGAGTTCCTTGATTGAGCGTGGCGGCACTACCTGCGGCTACGCCAAAACGAACCATTTCTTCAAGAGGGGCATTTTCCGCCAGCTTCAGCGTCATCGCGCCGACCATGCTGTCACCTGCACCGACGGTACTCTGGCTTTTCACCGGTGGCGGCACTACCTGAATGCAGTTTTCGCTGTCCACTCCCAACGCCCCTTGCGGGCCAAGAGAAACAACAACCCGTTTGGCCTTACCACTATTTACGATTTCCTGCGCGGCTTTGCGCACATCATCTGGCTGGGTGAGTTCGCGATTGACCAGTGCGCTGAGCTCTTTCTGGTTAGGTTTCACCAGTTCGATATTGCCAATGGCCAGTGCCGCGCTTAGTGCATCGCCGGAACTGTCGACAATGCAACGAATCCCTTGTTTTTGTGCAGCGGAGATAAGTTGAGTTAATTTTTCCAGCTTCACACCTGGGGGCAGACTGCCGCTTATGACCAGGATAGCCCCTGATTCAATTTCCAGAACCTGTTCTTCAAGTTGACGAAATTCATCTTCACTTAACGTCGCGCCAGGCATGACAAATCGGTACTGCTCACCCGTAGATTCTACATGTACGTGCAGATTCTGGCGGGTCCAGTCTTTTGCTTCGACAGTGGCAACCGGGACATTTTCATCAGCCAGCAGTGAAACCAGATGTTCGCCGGTTGCGCCGCCAGCCGGGAAGATTGCCGTGGCGCTACCCCCAAGGTGAGCAATGGCGCGGGCGACGTTAATACCGCCGCCACCAGGCTCAAACACCGGGGCGGTACAGCGCAGTTTTCCTTCGGGATAAATTTGCGGGGTAATTGTTGCGCTATCGAGAGAAGGCGCAAGTGTCAACGTATAGATACGTACCATCATTTCCTCCTTAGGCTGATTTCAGTCTGGCACTGAATCAGTGGAAAGTGAAGAAATTAACAATATGATTTATTGGATATTTATATAAAATTAATCGGGTAAAGATATATAAATAAATATCTGTTTTCGCAATGTGCTTATTCAAAAAATGAAATAAGAAGTCATTGCTAAGTTTTTCACTCCTTTTTATAATTTGTTACCTTTCCAGGGACGCTACTCTTTGATCCTCAAGAAAGTTTCCGGGACCGCGATGGTCTCTTTTTTTGTTGTACGGACTTTTAATAAATGAAGCTTTTGAAGACAGTTCCTGCCATCGTTATGTTGGCGGGGGGTATGTTTGCGTCTCTGAATGCAACTGCCGATGATTCCGTTTTTACTGTCATGGACGACCCTGCCAGCGCCAAAAAACCTTTCGAAGGTAATCTGAATGCAGGTTACCTTGCACAATCAGGTAACACGAAAAGTTCTTCACTAACGGCTGATACCACTATGACCTGGTATGGGTATACTACTGCCTGGTCGCTGTGGGGGAACGCCAGCAATACGTCTTCTAATGATGAACGTTCTTCGGAAAAATATGCGGTGGGCGGGCGTAGCCGTTTTAATTTAACTGACTATGACTATTTATTTGGTCAGGCTAGTTGGCTGACAGACCGTTATAACGGTTATCGCGAACGCGATGTGCTGACTGCGGGTTATGGTCGCCAGTTTTTGAATGGTCCGGTACACAGTTTCCGCTTTGAATTCGGTCCTGGCGTGCGTTACGACAAATATACCGACAATGCCAGTGAAACTCAGCCGCTGGGTTATGCTTCCGGGGCTTATGCGTGGCAGTTGACCGACAACACTAAATTTACCCAAGGTGTTTCCGTCTTTGGCGCGGAAGACACGACGTTAAACTCGGAAAGTGCGCTGAATGTTGCCATCAATGAGCATTTCGGTCTTAAAGTGGCTTACAACGTCACGTGGAACTCTGAACCGCCTGAATCGGCCCCAGAACATACTGACCGCCGAACAACGTTATCGCTGGGATATAAAATGTAACTATTACTGCCGGACTGCGACGTGCGGTCTGGCTTTTACGTTAGCAGATAGAGTCTTACCATTCAGCCCCAAATCATTGCTGCCCAACGCAGTAACAGCATCGCGCCACAGATAGCCAGTAGTACCACCACCATCTTCCAGTGTTTTTTGTCAAAACGTTTTGTCGGCATGCGATTTTCCTGCGTATTTCGAGTAGTCGATAATCGAGTGTAACAAAATGGGCAGGTGTTGCCTGTGTTGATTTATATCATATCGATCATGGTGATTGTCGCTTTGCCCGACAACAAATACCGTGTAAACTGCCAGGCGGTATTATCAGAAAGTGGGTGTAGGTCTGGCATCACCAACCGGTATGCTGTGACATATTTCGCAGAGTGAAGCGGGAATCAACCCAAACCTTTTTGGTAAATTTCATATGAATCTTTGTATGTGATCTTTCGTGTGGGTCACCACTGCAAATAAGGATATAACATGCCTGTTATTACTCTTCCTGATGGCAGCCAACGCCATTACGACCACGCTGTAAGCCCCATGGATGTTGCGCTGGACATTGGTCCAGGTCTGGCGAAAGCCTGTATCGCAGGGCGCGTTAATGGCGAACTGGTAGATGCGTGCGATTTGATTGAAAACGACGCTAAACTGGCGATCATTACCGCTAAAGACGAAGAAGGTCTGGAGATCATTCGTCACTCCTGCGCGCACCTGTTAGGGCACGCAATTAAACAACTTTGGCCGCATACCAAAATGGCAATCGGCCCGGTTATTGACAACGGTTTCTATTATGACGTTGATCTTGACCGCACGTTAACCCAGGAAGATGTCGAAGCACTCGAGAAGCGGATGCATGAGCTTGCTGAGAAAAACTACGACGTCATTAAGAAGAAAGTTAGCTGGCACGAAGCGCGTGAAACGTTTGTTAAACGCGGCGAGAGCTATAAAGTCTCCATCCTGGACGAAAATATTGCCCATGATGACCTGCCGGGTCTCTATTTTCATGAAGAATATGTCGATATGTGCCGCGGTCCGCACGTACCGAACATGCGTTTCTGCCATCACTTCAAACTGATGAAAACGGCAGGGGCTTACTGGCGCGGCGATAGCAACAACAAAATGTTGCAGCGTATTTACGGTACTGCGTGGGCAGACAAAAAAGCCCTCAACGCTTACCTGCAGCGCCTGGAAGAAGCCGCGAAACGCGACCACCGTAAAATCGGTAAGCAGCTTGACCTGTATCATATGCAGGAAGAAGCGCCGGGTATGGTGTTCTGGCACAACGACGGCTGGACAATCTTCCGTGAACTGGAGGTGTTCGTACGTTCTAAACTGAAAGAGTACCAGTATCAGGAAGTAAAAGGTCCGTTCATGATGGACCGCGTCCTGTGGGAAAAAACCGGACACTGGGAAAACTACAAAGATGCGATGTTCACCACGTCTTCAGAGAACCGTGAATACTGCATTAAGCCGATGAACTGCCCGGGTCACGTACAAATTTTCAACCAGGGGCTGAAGTCGTATCGCGATCTGCCGCTGCGTATGGCCGAGTTCGGTAGCTGCCACCGTAACGAGCCGTCAGGTTCTCTGCATGGACTGATGCGTGTACGTGGTTTCACCCAGGATGACGCGCATATCTTCTGTACTGAAGAACAAATTCGCGATGAAGTTAACGGATGTATCCGTTTAGTCTATGATATGTACAGCACTTTTGGCTTCGAGAAAATCGTGGTCAAACTTTCCACTCGTCCTGAAAAACGTATTGGCAGCGACGAAATGTGGGATCGTGCTGAGGCGGACCTGGCAGTTGCGCTGGAAGAAAACAACATCCCGTTTGAATATCAACTGGGTGAAGGCGCTTTCTACGGTCCGAAAATTGAATTTACCCTGTATGACTGCCTCGATCGTGCATGGCAGTGCGGTACGGTACAGCTGGACTTCTCCTTGCCGTCTCGTCTGAGCGCCTCCTATGTGGGCGAAGACAACGAGCGTAAGGTTCCGGTAATGATTCACCGCGCAATTCTGGGGTCTATGGAACGTTTCATCGGTATCCTGACCGAAGAGTTCGCTGGTTTCTTCCCGACCTGGCTTGCGCCGGTTCAGGTTGTTATCATGAACATTACTGATTCGCAGTCTGAATACGTTAACGAATTGACGCAAAAACTATCAAATGCGGGCATTCGTGTTAAAGCAGACTTGAGAAATGAGAAGATTGGCTTTAAAATCCGCGAGCACACTTTGCGTCGCGTCCCGTATATGTTGGTCTGTGGTGATAAAGAGGTGGAATCTGGCAAAGTTGCCGTTCGCACCCGCCGTGGTAAAGACCTGGGAAGCATGGACGTAAATGAAGTGATCGAGAAGCTGCAACAAGAGATTCGCAGCCGCAGTCTTAAACAATTGGAGGAATAAGGTATTAAAGGCGGAAAACGAGTTCAAACGGCGCGCCCTAACCGTATTAATGGCGAAATTCGCGCCCAGGAAGTTCGCTTAACAGGTCTGGAAGGCGAGCAGCTTGGTATTGTGAGTCTGAGAGAAGCTCTGGAGAAAGCTGAAGAAGCCGGAGTAGACTTAGTCGAGATCAGCCCTAACGCCGAGCCGCCGGTTTGTCGTATCATGGATTACGGCAAATTCCTCTATGAAAAGAGCAAGTCTTCTAAGGAACAGAAGAAAAAGCAAAAAGTTATCCAGGTTAAGGAAATTAAATTCCGTCCTGGTACAGATGAAGGCGACTATCAGGTAAAACTCCGCAGCCTGATTCGCTTTCTGGAAGAGGGTGATAAAGCCAAAATCACACTGCGTTTCCGCGGTCGTGAGATGGCGCACCAGCAAATCGGTATGGAAGTGCTTAATCGCGTGAAAGACGATTTGCAAGAACTGGCAGTGGTCGAATCCTTCCCAACGAAGATCGAAGGCCGCCAGATGATCATGGTGCTCGCTCCTAAGAAGAAACAGTAAGGCCATCAAGTAATCATTCCTGTGGGCCTCGGCTCACAGGGTGATTCGCCTTTGTTTCTGTTTATCAACAATGCGAAGTGGAAGTTATTAAAATGCCAAAAATTAAGACCGTACGCGGTGCTGCTAAGCGCTTCAAAAAAACCGGTAAAGGTGGTTTTAAGCACAAGCACGCTAACCTGCGTCACATTCTGACCAAAAAAGCGACCAAACGTAAACGTCACCTGCGTCCGAAAGCCATGGTTTCTAAAGGCGATCTGGGCCTAGTAATCGCGTGCCTGCCGTACGCATAAGCCGTTAACGTTTTTTAACTTTTTAATTAGAATAGATACAGGAGAGCACATATGGCTCGCGTAAAACGTGGTGTTATTGCACGCGCACGTCACAAGAAAATTTTGAAACAAGCTAAAGGCTACTACGGTGCGCGTTCTCGCGTATACCGCGTTGCCTTCCAGGCTGTTATCAAGGCTGGTCAGTATGCTTACCGTGACCGTCGTCAACGTAAGCGTCAGTTCCGTCAACTGTGGATTGCGCGTATCAACGCAGCAGCACGTCAGAACGGTATTTCTTACAGCAAATTCATCAATGGCCTGAAAAAAGCCTCTGTTGAAATCGACCGTAAGATCCTGGCTGACATCGCAGTATTCGACAAAGTAGCGTTCACCGCTCTGGTTGAAAAAGCGAAAGCAGCTCTGGCATAAGCCAGTTGAAAGAGGGAGCTTGTCTCCCTCTTTTCGTTTCAACACTATCAGAACATTGACTTTTATCGTCGTAGCCTTTTCAATAAAGGTCTTTTGAAAAGTTCCAAAAGGTAACGCAAGCAATGAATGCTGCTATTTTCCGCTTCTTTTTTTACTTTAGCACCTGACTCCAGGAGGCTAGCGCGTGAGAAGAGAAACGGAAAACAGCGCCTGAAAGCCTCCCAGTGGAGGCTTTTTTTGTATGCGCGTTCTGAAAAATAAAAAACCTGTCTCATCAGGCGTAATTGTCGCAGTCAGTTTGGACACGGCCAGCGCGGAGAAACCGGAGCGTACTTAAGTACGTGAGGATTTCGAGCACTGTCCGGGACAAAATGGCAAGTAAAATAGCCTGATGGGATAGGCTCTAAGTCCAACGAACCAGTGTCACCACCGACACAATGAGGAAAACCATGTCACATCTCGCAGAACTGGTTGCCAGTGCGAAGGCGGCCATTAGCCAGGCGTCAGATGTTGCCGCGTTAGACAATGTGCGCGTCGAATATTTGGGTAAAAAAGGGCACTTGACCCTTCAGATGACGACCCTGCGTGAGCTGCCGCCAGAAGAGCGTCCGGCAGCCGGTGCGGTTATCAACGAAGCAAAAGAGCAGGTGCAGCAGGCGCTGAATGCGCGTAAAGTCGAGCTGGAAAGCGCGGCGTTGAATGCGCGTCTGGCAGCAGAAACTATTGATGTCTCCTTGCCGGGGCGTCGTATTGAAAACGGCGGTCTGCATCCGGTGACCCGTACTATCGACCGTATCGAAAGTTTCTTCGGTGAGCTTGGCTTTACCGTGGCTACCGGGCCGGAAATCGAAGACGATTATCATAACTTTGATGCTCTGAACATTCCAGGTCACCACCCGGCGCGCGCTGACCACGACACTTTCTGGTTTGATGCTACTCGCCTGCTGCGTACCCAGACGTCTGGCGTACAGATCCGCACCATGAAAGCCCAGCAGCCACCGATTCGTATCATCGCACCTGGCCGTGTTTATCGTAACGACTACGACCAGACTCACACACCGATGTTCCATCAGATGGAAGGCCTGATTGTTGACACCAACATCAGCTTTACCAACCTGAAAGGCACACTGCACGACTTCCTGCGTAACTTCTTTGAAGAAGATTTGCAGATCCGCTTCCGTCCTTCCTACTTCCCGTTCACCGAACCGTCTGCAGAAGTGGACGTTATGGGTAAAAACGGCAAATGGTTGGAAGTGCTGGGTTGCGGCATGGTGCATCCAAATGTGCTGCGTAACGTCGGTATCGACCCGGAAGTTTACTCCGGTTTTGCCTTTGGGATGGGGATGGAGCGCCTGACTATGTTGCGTTACGGCGTCACCGACCTGCGTTCATTCTTCGAAAACGATCTGCGTTTCCTCAAACAGTTTAAATAAGGCAGGAATAGATTATGAAATTCAGTGAACTGTGGTTACGCGAATGGGTGAACCCAGCGATTGATAGCGATGCGCTGGCGAATCAAATCACTATGGCGGGTCTGGAAGTTGACGGTGTAGAACCGGTTGCCGGTAGCTTCCATGGCGTGGTTGTTGGTGAAGTAGTTGAGTGCGCACAGCATCCAAACGCTGACAAACTGCGAGTGACGAAAGTCAACGTTGGTGGTGATCGCCTGCTGGATATTGTCTGTGGCGCACCAAACTGCCGTCAGGGTCTGCGTGTGGCGGTAGCGACCATTGGTGCTGTTCTGCCGGGTGATTTTAAAATTAAAGCGGCGAAACTGCGTGGCGAACCGTCTGAAGGGATGCTGTGCTCTTTCTCCGAGCTGGGCATTTCTGACGATCATAACGGCATTATTGAACTGCCAGCGGATGCGCCGATTGGTACTGACATTCGTGAATACCTGAAACTCGATGATAACACTATCGAAATCAGCGTTACGCCAAACCGTGCCGACTGCTTAGGCATCATTGGTGTTGCGCGCGACGTTGCTGTGCTGAACCAGTTGCCGCTGGTTGAACCGGAAATCATTCCGGTTGGTGCAACCATTGACGATACGTTGCCGATTGCAGTAGAAGCGCCTGAAGCCTGCCCGCGTTATCTTGGTCGCGTCGTAAAAGGCATTAACGTTAAAGCCCCAACTCCGCTGTGGATGAAAGAAAAACTGCGTCGCTGCGGCATTCGTTCTATCGATGCGGTCGTTGACGTGACCAACTACGTGCTCCTTGAACTGGGTCAACCGATGCACGCTTTCGATAAAGATCGCATTGAAGGCGGTATTGTGGTGCGGATGGCGAAAGAGGGTGAAACGCTGGTGTTGCTCGATGGCACTGAAGCGAAGCTGAATGCTGACACTCTGGTTATTGCTGACCACAACAAGGCACTGGCAATGGGTGGCATCTTCGGCGGCGAACATTCTGGCGTAAATGAAGAAACGCAAAACGTTTTGCTGGAATGCGCTTTCTTCAGCCCGCTGTCTATCACCGGTCGTGCTCGTCGTCATGGCCTGCATACCGATGCGTCTCACCGTTACGAGCGTGGTGTTGATCCGGCACTGCAGCATAAAGCAATGGAACGTGCGACTCGTCTGCTGATTGACATTTGCGGCGGTGAAGCAGGTCCGGTTATCGATATCACCAACGAAGCAACGCTGCCGAAGCGTGCGACTATCACTTTACGTCGCAGCAAACTGGATCGCCTGATCGGCCATCATATTGCCGATGAGCAGGTTACCGACATTCTGCGTCGCCTCGGCTGCAAAGTGACCGAAGGTAAGGACGAGTGGCAGGCAGTTGCGCCGAGCTGGCGTTTCGACATGGAGATTGAAGAGGATCTGGTCGAAGAGGTCGCTCGTGTTTATGGCTACAACAACATTCCGGACGAGCCGGTGCAGGCGAGCCTGATTATGGGCACTCACCGCGAAGCTGACCTGTCGCTCAAGCGTGTGAAAACGCTTCTCAACGACAAAGGCTATCAGGAAGTGATCACCTACAGCTTCGTGGATCCGAAAGTTCAGCAGATGATCCACCCGGGTGCAGAAGCGTTACTGCTGCCAAGTCCGATCTCGGTTGAAATGTCAGCAATGCGCCTTTCTTTGTGGACTGGCCTGCTGGCAACGGTAGTGTACAACCAGAACCGTCAGCAAAACCGTGTGCGTATTTTCGAAAGTGGCCTGCGTTTTGTTCCGGACACCCAGGCACCATTGGGCATTCGTCAGGATCTGATGTTAGCTGGTGTTATTTGCGGTAACCGTTATGAAGAGCACTGGAACCTGGCAAAAGAGACCGTTGATTTCTATGATTTGAAAGGTGATCTGGAATCCGTTCTCGACCTGACTGGTAAACTGAATGAGGTTGAGTTCCGTGCAGAAGCGAATCCGGCGCTGCATCCTGGACAATCCGCAGCGATTTATCTGAAAGGTGAACGCATTGGTTTTGTTGGGGTTGTTCATCCTGAACTGGAACGTAAACTGGATCTCAACGGTCGCACTCTGGTGTTCGAACTGGAGTGGAGCAAGCTCGCAGACCGCGTGGTGCCTCAAGCGCGCGAGATTTCTCGCTTCCCGGCGAACCGTCGCGACATCGCGGTTGTGGTCGCAGAAAACGTTCCCGCTGCGGATATTTTATCCGAATGTAAGAAAGTTGGCGTAAATCAGGTAGTTGGCGTAAACTTATTTGACGTGTACCGCGGTAAGGGTGTTGCGGAGGGGTATAAGAGCCTCGCCATAAGCCTGATCCTGCAAGATACCAGCCGTACACTCGAAGAAGAGGAGATTGCCGCTACCGTCGCCAAATGTGTAGAGGCATTAAAAGAGCGATTCCAGGCATCATTGAGGGATTGAACCTATGGCGCTTACAAAAGCTGAAATGTCAGAATATCTGTTTGATAAGCTTGGGCTTAGCAAGCGGGATGCCAAAGAACTGGTTGAACTGTTTTTCGAAGAGATCCGTCGCGCTCTGGAAAACGGCGAGCAGGTAAAACTCTCTGGCTTTGGTAACTTCGATCTGCGTGATAAGAATCAACGTCCGGGACGTAACCCGAAAACGGGCGAAGATATTCCCATTACAGCACGGCGCGTGGTGACCTTCAGACCAGGGCAGAAGTTAAAAAGCCGGGTCGAAAACGCTTCGCCCAAAGACGAGTAATCTGATCTAACTAAAAAGGCCGCTCTGCGGCCTTTTTTCTTTTCACTCCCGCTGAGTCACCGTAAAATCAACAGCATTATTCTGAAGCTGAACGGATATCATGCTGACACTTGCCCGCCAACAACAGCGACAAAATGTACGCTGGTTATTTACCTTGTCAGCATTAATGCTGCTGGCGCTTCTTTTAAGCCTTTGTGCTGGTGAACAATGGATCTCGCCAGATGACTGGTTTACCCCCCGAGGCGAGCTTTTTATCTGGCAAATACGTCTTCCGCGCACGCTGGCTGTGCTATTGGTTGGAGCGGCGCTGGCATTGTCCGGTGCAGTGATGCAGGCGTTATTTGAAAACCCATTGGCAGAACCCGGGCTACTCGGCGTCTCTAACGGTGCAGGTGTGGGGCTTATTGCTGCTGTATTGCTGGGGCAAGGGCAATTACCTGAGTGGGCGCTGGGACTTTGTGCTATTGCTGGTGCGCTCATTATCACTTTAATTCTCTTACGTTTTGCTCGTCGTCATCTTTCGACCAGCCGATTATTGCTGGCGGGGGTTGCATTAGGGATTATCTGTAGTGCATTAATGACGTGGGCCATCTACTTTTCCACTTCTGTTGATTTACGGCAGTTGATGTATTGGATGATGGGCGGCTTTGGCGGCGTTGAGTGGCGGCAAAGTTGGTTGATGCTGGCGTTGATTCCCGTGCTGCTGTGGGTCTGCTGCCAGTCCAGACCGATGAATATGTTAGCGCTTGGTGAGATCCCGGCGCGACAGTTAGGTTTGCCTCTGTGGTTCTGGCGCAATGTGCTGGTGGCCGCGACCGGCTGGATGGTCGGCGTCAGTGTGGCGCTTGCTGGTGCTATCGGATTTATTGGGTTGGTGATCCCGCATATTCTGCGGCTGTGCGGGTTAACCGATCATCGTGTATTGCTTCCCGGCTGTGCGTTGGCGGGAGCTACCGCATTGCTTCTCGCTGATATTGTCGCTCGCCTGGCGCTGGTTTCCGCCGAGTTGCCCATTGGTGTGGTCACCGCAACCTTGGGAGCGCCGGTGTTTATCTGGTTATTGTTAAAAGCAGGGCGTTAGCCGCAAAAGACGGTCTATGATTAAAAGCTAAGATTTTTACTGACCTCATCCAGGAGACACGATGCAAGATTCCATACTGACCACCGTAGTGAAGACGATTGACGGTGAAGTGACCACGCTGGAGAAATATGCCGGTAATGTGCTACTGATTGTCAATGTCGCCTCAAAGTGTGGCTTAACGCCGCAATATGAACAGTTAGAGAACATTCAGAAAGCTTGGGCCGATCGTGGTTTTATAGTATTGGGATTTCCGTGCAACCAGTTTCTTGAGCAAGAGCCGGGCAGCGATGAAGAAATTAAAACTTACTGTACAACGACCTGGGGTGTGACGTTCCCGATGTTCAGTAAGGTTGAAGTTAATGGCGAAGGTCGTCATCCGCTGTACCAAAAATTGATTGCCGCAGCGCCGACCGCCGTTGCGCCGGAAGAAAGCGGATTCTATACGCGCCTGGCCAGTAAGGGGCGGGCACCACTGTATCCTGATGATATTTTATGGAATTTTGAAAAATTCTTAGTGGGCAGGGATGGTAAGGTTATCCAGCGTTTTTCCCCGGATATGACGCCGGAAGATCCTATTGTGATGGAAAGCATTAAACTGGCGTTGGCGAAATAATGTCTATTGTGATGCAGTTACAGGATGTTGCGGAATCAACCCGCCTGGGGCCGCTTTCTGGCGAAGTCCGGGCAGGGGAGATCCTGCATCTGGTGGGGCCGAACGGCGCAGGCAAGAGTACGTTGCTGGCGCGGATGGCCGGAATGACCAGCGGTATGGGAAACATTCAGTTTGCTGGCCAGCCACTGGAAGCATGGTCCGCGGCGAAGCTCGCGCTGCATCGTGCTTACCTTTCGCAGCAACAAACGCCGCCATTTGCTATGCCGGTATGGCATTACCTGACCATGCATCAGCATGATAAAACGCGTACTGACCTGCTAAATGATGTTGCCGGGGCGCTGGCCCTTGATGACAAGCTCGGACGTAACACTAATCAACTTTCCGGCGGTGAATGGCAACGAGTGCGTCTTGCTGCGGTGGTACTGCAAATCACGCCGCAAGCCAATCCTGATGGTCAATTGCTGCTTCTCGATGAACCCATGAACAGCCTTGATGTTGCCCAGCAAAGTGCGTTAGACAAAATTCTGAGCGCGCTGTGCCAGCAAGGACTGGCGATAGTGATGAGCAGTCACGATCTCAATCACACATTGCGTCACGCGCATCGGGCCTGGTTACTTAAACAAGGGAAACTGTTAGCCAGTGGACGCCGGGATGAAGTTTTGACGCCGCCGAACTTGGCCCAGGCTTACGGGATGAATTTCCGCCGTCTGGACATTGAAGGACACAGAATGCTGATTTCGACTGCCTGATAGCAATAGCATCTTGAAAATCGGGTAATTTCGACGCTAAATTAATGCAAGAATAAAAAACAGAGGATTCGTACGGAATGCGTTTCTGCCTTATTTTAATCACAGCACTGTTTCTGGTTGGGTGTAGCCATCACAAAGCGCCGCCGCCAAATGCCAGACTTTCTGACTCTATTACCGTCATTGCCGGTTTGAACGATCAACTACAAAGCTGGCATGGCACACCTTATCGTTATGGCGGCATGAGTCGTCGTGGGGTGGACTGCTCAGGCTTTGTGGTCGTAACGATGCGCGATCGTTTCGATTTGCAGTTGCCGCGTGAAACAAAGCAGCAGGCCTCTATCGGTACTCAAATTGATAAAGAAGAGTTGCTGCCAGGCGATCTGGTTTTTTTCAAAACTGGCTCCGGGCAAAATGGTTTACATGTGGGTATTTATGATACCAACAACCAATTTATTCATGCTTCTACCAGCAAAGGGGTGATGCGCTCTTCCCTTGATAATGTCTACTGGCAGAAAAATTTCTGGCAAGCAAGACGGATCTAGTATGTCAAAAAGGACGGTGATGATACATCGCCGTCCTTTTACTTCTGAATAAAGTAGTATTTTTCAGACAAAAATTCCGTAAATGGAATATTCGTTTATAATTAGGATAATCTTAAAAGGGACCCCTGAAAAAGTGGTTAACAAGGAAAAAATGAAAGTTATCCGATCTGTATTTTTTATGCCTTATGGTCTCATCTTTTTTAGCCGGAATTGCAAAAACATTCCTGGAGAAGGGTGGTTACCATGAAGGTTCTACTGGAGAATGTTTATCATTCTGATTGCTATTTTCTGCCGATAAGAGATAGTCAGCAAAATCTTGTTGGGATTGAATTAATAACCCATTTCTCCAGTGAAGACGGTACGGTTCGCATCCCGACGACGCGGGTCATGGCGCAACTTTCCGAGGAGCAGCATTGGCAGTTATTTGTCGAGCAGTTGGAATTACTTAAATCATGCCAACATTTTTTTATTCGACACAAACTCTTTGCATGGGTTAATTTGACACCGCAAGTGGCAAGGTTATTATTAATTGATAATAATTACGCAGCCCAACTATTAAAAATCCCCTTTGTTGAATTGCGGATTAATGAAAATTATCCACAGCTTAATGAGGGGAAAGATAATTACAACCTTTTGCACTTATCGCAAATTTTTCCATTGGTATTGGGAAATTTAGGTGCGGGAAACAGTACCATGAAAGCGATATTTGATGGTCTTTTCACCCGAGTTATGTTGGATAAAGGCTTTGTTCAGCAACAAATAGCTAATACATCCTTCGCGCCATTTATTCGTGCTATTCATGCGCAAATATCACCCTGTTGCAACTATATCATTGCGGCGGGTATTGATACCTCAGGAATGTTGGCGAAAATAACGCCGTATGGTTTCCATGCCCTACAAGGAAGCTTATGGCCAGCCGTTCCCGTAAGCAAGGTAACAACTCTGGTTCAGCGATAACCCCTTTGTTTGCTGGTGTTTAAGACGAGGGTTACCGTCTACACTATCAGACAGGAGGATCTATGACCCTGTCTTTTATTACTCGCTGGCGTGATGAATTACCTGCAACTTATACATCACTTTCCCCCACGCCTTTAAATAATGCCCGGCTGATCTGGTATAACGCCGAACTGGCTAATACGCTGGGTATTCCATCGTCGCTGTTTGAAAGTGGCGCGGGCGTCTGGGGAGGAGAAACATTACTACCGGGCATGTCACCACTGGCGCAGGTCTACAGTGGTCATCAGTTTGGCGTCTGGGCGGGCCAGTTGGGTGACGGGCGCGGCATTCTACTTGGTGAGCAACAGCTTGCCGATGGCACCACAATGGACTGGCATTTGAAAGGTGCGGGGCTGACGCCTTATTCGCGAATGGGCGATGGACGGGCGGTATTACGCTCTACGATTCGCGAAAGCCTCGCCAGCGAGGCGATGCATTACCTGGGCATTCCAACGACGCGCGCTTTAAGTATTGTCACCAGCGATACGCCGGTTTATCGGGAAACGGTGGAATCGGGCGCGATGCTGATGCGTGTGGCGCGCAGTCACTTACGATTTGGCCACTTCGAGCACTTTTATTATCGCCGCGAGCCGGAAAAAGTTCGCCAGTTGGCTGATTTTGCCATTCGTCATTACTGGCCGCACCTTCAGGATGATGAGAACAAATACCGTCTCTGGTTTACCGATGTTGTTGCACGTACCGCGTCGTTAATTGCTAACTGGCAGACAGTCGGCTTTGCACATGGCGTGATGAACACTGACAATATGTCAATTCTCGGATTGACGCTCGATTACGGACCGTTTGGTTTTCTTGATGATTACGAACCGGGCTTTATCTGTAATCACTCGGATCATCAAGGGCGTTACAGTTTTGATAATCAACCTGCCGTCGCGTTGTGGAATTTACAGCGTCTGGCACAGACATTATCGCCATTTATTTCTGTGGATGCGTTGAATGAGGCACTGGACAGCTATCAGCAGGTTTTGTTGAGCCAATATGGGCAACGGATGCGCCGAAAACTGGGCTTCATGACGGAGCAAAAAGAGGATAACGTTTTGCTGAGTGAATTATTCAGCCTGATGGCGCGAGAGCGCAGCGATTATACCCGCACATTCCGCATGTTGAGTCTGACCGGGCAGCACAGCGCGGCATCACCACTGCGTGATGAATTTATTGATCGTGCGGCGTTTGATAACTGGTTTGCGCGTTATCGGGCGCGTTTGCAGCAAGATGAAGTCACCGACAGCGAACGTCAGCAACTTATGCAGAGCGTCAATCCGGCGCTGGTGTTGCGTAACTGGCTGGCACAACGGGCCATCGAGGCGGCAGAACAAGGCGATATGACGGAGTTACATCGCCTGCATGAGGCGTTGCGAAATCCTTTCAGCGACAGAGATGATGATTATGTCAGCCGTCCACCGGACTGGGGCAAACGGCTGGAAGTCAGTTGTTCAAGTTAAACGCTACTTGGTCAGCAACAGTTTGCCTGCCTGTGTTTTACGTAGCAGATATTCTTGTCCGTCATGATCAATGATGAGCTTGCCATCCGGACCTAGCAGTGTCTGGCTGGCAATCCGCCGAATGGGCTGTGGGGAAGGAGCCTTCTGATTTGCATCCGTTTTAGGCGTGAGTCTGCTGCTATCCGTATAGCTCATAAAAATTAATAATAATTGATATAATAATGATTCTTATTAGCAATATAATATTGCGTCAGGGCAAGTAATAATTCGTTGAGAAGACAACAGGTTGAGCAGAAATGCCCATTCCCGACGGAATGGGCACGCATTCAGAAGCGGGTATCTACCGCAGAGGCGAGTTTTTCGATCAGGTGTTCGGTATCTTCCCAGCCTAAACACGGGTCGGTAATGGATTGGCCATAGGTGAGCGGCTGACCGCCGACAATTTTTTGCGTACCTTCGCGCAGGAAACTTTCCGCCATAATGCCGGCAATCGCCGTAGAGCCATTGCGGATTTGCTGACAAATATCTTCACAGACTTCTAACTGGCGACGATGCTGCTTCTGGCAATTGCCGTGGCTGAAATCCACCACCAGATGTTCTGGTAAATCAAACTCGTGCAATGTATCGCAGGCGGCGGCGATATCATCGGCATGGTAATTCGGTTTTTTGCCGCCACGCATAATAATGTGGCCATACGGGTTGCCGCTGGTCTGGTAAATGGTCATCTGGCCGTTTTTGTCTGGCGAGAGGAACATATGGCTGGCGCGGGCAGCACGGATTGCATCTACGGCAATCCGCGTGTTGCCATCAGTGCCATTTTTAAAACCTACCGGGCAGGAGAGAGCTGAAGCCATTTCACGGTGGATCTGGCTTTCGGTTGTGCGTGCGCCAATCGCCCCCCAGCTAATCAGATCGGCAATAAACTGACCGGTCACCATATCGAGAAACTCAGTGGCAGTGGGCACACCCAGTTCATTCACCTGCAACAGTAACTTGCGCGCCAGTTCGAGGCCGTGATTTACGCGATAGCTGCCGTTTAAATCCGGGTCGGAAATTAATCCTTTCCAGCCGACAACGGTGCGCGGTTTTTCAAAATAAGTGCGCATTACGATTTCCAGCCGTGACTGGTACTGATTACGCAGCGCCTGCAGACGGGTGGCGTACTCCATTGCAGCGGTAAGATCGTGGATCGAACAGGGACCAATAACGACCAACAGTCGCTTGTCTTCACCATTCAATATTTTTTCAATTCTGCGCCGGGAATCAATTACATGGCTGGCAACGCCAGGCGTTACGGGATACCGCAGCGCGAGTTCAGCGGGCGTTACCAGACTCTCGATACGCGCAGTACGGAGTTCGTCAGTTCTGTTCATTACAAGTCTCAGAAATTTGTTGCTTCAACGGCAGGGTTGCCAGGAAGTGATGCGCATCACGATAAACCAATCCCTGCTGATTTCAAGTGCGAGGCAGGCAACACCTCGCGCAATTGACGGCATAGTAACAAAAAAACGAACTTCTATACTAGTTTTCTAGTACATTCTCCGACTAAGTCCCATGATATCAAGGATTTTGGTGGCAATCTCTTCTACCGAATAATTGGTACTGTTGATCCACGGGATCTGATTTTTACGGTACAACGCTTCCACTTCTGCGACTTCCATCCGGCACTGACGCAACGAGGCATAGCGGCTGTTCTCTCTACGTTCTTCGCGAATGGCTGCCAGCCGCTCCGGGTCAATAGTCAGGCCGAACAACTTATGCTGAAGTGGTTTGAGCGACTCAGGCAGGACCAGGTTGTCCATATCATCGGCAATAAAGGGGTAGTTTGCTGCGCGAATGCCAAACTGCATCGCGAGGTAAAGGCTGGTAGGTGTTTTACCACAGCGAGAGACGCCGAGCAGGATCACTTGCGCCTGATCCAGATTGCGCAACGAAATGCCGTCATCATGGGCGAGGGTGTAATCAATCGCCGCAATGCGCGCATCATATTTATTAAGATTATTAGGGTTCAGGCCGTGGGTACGGTGAGCAATTGGTGTCGGGTCCAGCTTCATCTCTTGTTGTAGCGGAGCAACCAGCGCCTGAACAATATCCTGACAAAACCCTTCGCTTTGCAAAATGATGTTGCGAATCTCCGGTAACACAATGGAGTAAAAGACCAGCGGGCGCACGCCCGTCTGCTGGTAAATCGCGTCGATCTGATCTTTCACCGCCCGTGCACGGCTCTCATTTTCGACAAACGGCAGCGTAATGCTGCTGATAGTAACGGGAAATTGCGACATGACTGCGTGACCTAATACCTCCGCAGTAATTGCCGTACCATCAGAAATATAAAAAACGTGGCGATCAACAGCATTATCCATTTTGTTCTTCCCGAGATGCAGACATAATTCTATGAAAGCATAAATTAAAAATGCACAGAAGCGTAGAACGTTATGACTGGTTTATAAAATGAACCTTCAATTTTATTTTTTATGAAAATAGCATTTCATTTTTATGGTTTCGTTTATACCGATGGTTTATGTGGGAATTATCGAAGATAGTGGATTTGCGCAACGCTGGGAGCAGTCTTAAAAAGCAAAAAAATATATTTGCTTGAACGATTCACCGTTTTTTTCATCCGGTTAAATATGCAAAGATAAATGCGCAGAAATGTGTTTCTCAAACCGTTCATTTATCACAAAAGGATTGTTCGATGTCCAACAATGGCTCGTCACCGCTGGTGCTTTGGTATAACCAACTCGGCATGAATGATGTAGACAGGGTTGGGGGCAAAAATGCCTCCCTGGGTGAAATGATTACTAACCTTTCCGGAATGGGTGTTTCCGTTCCGAATGGTTTTGCCACAACCGCCGATGCGTTTAACCAGTTTCTGGATCAAAGCGGCGTAAACCAGCGCATTTATGAACTGCTGGATAAAACGGATATTGACGATGTTACCCAGCTTGCGAAAGCGGGCGCGCAAATCCGCCAGTGGATTATCGACACTCCCTTCCAGCCTGAGCTGGAAAATGCCATCCGCGAAGCCTATGCCCAGCTTTCTGCCAATGACGAAAACGCCTCTTTTGCAGTGCGTTCCTCCGCCACCGCAGAAGACATGCCGGATGCCTCCTTTGCCGGTCAGCAGGAAACTTTCCTTAACGTTCAGGGGTTTGACGCCGTCCTCGTAGCTGTGAAACATGTCTTTGCGTCCCTGTTTAATGATCGCGCTATCTCTTATCGCGTTCACCAGGGGTACGATCACCGTGGCGTGGCGCTCTCCGCCGGTGTTCAGCGGATGGTGCGTTCCGACCTCGCATCCTCTGGCGTGATGTTCTCCATTGATACCGAATCCGGTTTCGACCAGGTGGTGTTTATCACTTCCGCATGGGGCCTCGGTGAAATGGTGGTGCAGGGCGCGGTTAACCCGGATGAATTTTACGTGCATAAACCAACGCTGGCGGCGAATCGTCCGGCTATCGTGCGCCGCACGATGGGGTCGAAAAAAATCCGCATGGTCTACGCGCCGACTCAGGAACATGGCAAACAGGTTAAAATTGAAGATGTGCCACAGGAACAGCGTGACATCTTCTCGCTGACCAACGAAGAAGTGCAGGAACTGGCAAAACAGGCCGTACAAATTGAGAAACACTACGGTCGCCCGATGGACATTGAGTGGGCAAAAGATGGTCACACCGGCAAATTGTTCATTGTGCAGGCGCGTCCAGAAACCGTGCGTTCACGCGGCCAGGTCACGGAACGTTATACCCTGCATTCACAGGGCAAGATTATCGCAGAAGGCCGTGCTATCGGCCATCGCATTGGCGCAGGCCCGGTGAAAGTCATTCATGACATCAGCGAAATGAACCGCATCGAACCAGGTGATGTGCTGGTCACCGACATGACCGACCCGGACTGGGAACCGATCATGAAGAAAGCGTCGGCCATCGTCACTAACCGTGGTGGGCGTACCTGTCACGCGGCGATCATCGCTCGTGAACTGGGTATTCCGGCGGTAGTCGGCTGTGGTGATGCAACCGAACGGATGAAAGACAGTGAGAAGGTTACCGTTTCCTGTGCCGAAGGCGACACCGGTTACGTTTATGCCGAACTGCTGGAATTCAGCGTGAAAAGCTCCAGCGTGGAAACCATGCCGGATCTGCCGCTGAAAGTGATGATGAACGTCGGTAACCCGGATCGTGCGTTTGACTTCGCCTGCCTGCCAAACGAAGGCGTGGGTCTGGCGCGTCTGGAATTTATCATCAACCGCATGATTGGCGTTCACCCGCGCGCACTGCTCGAGTTTGACGACCAGGAACCGCAGTTGCAAAACGAAATCCGCGAGATGATGAAAGGTTTTGATTCTCCGCGTGAATTTTATGTTGGTCGTCTGACCGAAGGGATCGCGACGCTGGGCGCTGCGTTTTATCCGAAGCGCGTCATTGTTCGTCTCTCGGACTTTAAATCTAACGAATACGCCAACCTGGTGGGCGGCGAGCGTTACGAGCCGCATGAAGAGAACCCGATGCTTGGCTTCCGTGGCGCGGGGCGCTACGTTTCCGAAAGTTTCCGCGACTGCTTCGCGCTGGAGTGTGAAGCGGTGAAACGTGTGCGCAACGACATGGGGTTAACCAACGTTGAGATCATGATCCCGTTCGTGCGTACCGTTGAGCAGGCGAAAGCGGTGGTTGAAGAACTGGCGCGTCAGGGGCTGAAACGTGGTGAGAACGGGCTGAAGATCATCATGATGTGTGAAATTCCGTCCAACGCCTTGCTCGCTGAACAGTTCCTCGAATATTTCGATGGTTTTTCTATCGGCTCAAACGATATGACACAGTTGGCGCTCGGTCTGGATCGTGACTCCGGCGTAGTTTCTGAACTGTTCGATGAGCGCAATGACGCCGTGAAAGCACTGTTATCAATGGCGATCCGTGCCGCGAAGAAACAGGGCAAATATGTCGGGATTTGCGGTCAGGGTCCGTCTGACCACGAGGACTTTGCTGCATGGTTGATGGAGGAAGGGATCGATAGCTTGTCCCTGAACCCGGATACCGTGGTGCAAACATGGTTAAGTCTGGCTGAACTGAAAAAGTAAAATAAATACCCGGCGGCGTTCAGTCGCCGGGTTTACGTGATCCCTGAAGATGAAACTTATTCAATCACTTCGCAGACATCCTGAGTTAATCGCCGCATAATATCTTTGCGTAACAAAAACTTTTGTATTTTACCTGATGCAGTCCGCGGTAATTTTTCGATCACCACGATATGTTCAGGATATTTATATTTCGCGACCCGTTTACGGCTAAAAAATGCCACTACATCTTCCAGCGATAATGAATGATGCGGTGCTTTCAGCACGACATAGGCGCATGAACGTTCACCTAAGCGTTCATCGGGCATTGCAACCACACAAGCATCGTGAATTTTAGGATGCTGCAATAGAATATCTTCCACTTCACGGCTGCTAATATTTTCGCCGCCGCGGACAATAATATCTTTCTTGCGTCCGGTTATTTTTATATAGCCAGCCTCATCCATGCGGCAGAGATCGCCACTGTAATACCAGCCCTCTTCATCCAGCGCGCAAGCGGTTAATTCAGGTTCATCAAAATAACCCATAAACACATTAGGGCCACGCGAGGCCTCTTCACCTTCGCAACCTGGCGGTAAGGTTTTGCGTGCATCATCGACCACTTTGATCTCCACCCCAGCGGCAGCGTAACCATCGGTGTGCATAAAGCGCGACAAAGGATCGTCGAGATTCACCACTGCATGTGGCGAGCTTTCTGTGGAACCATAAACGCTTAATAATTTAATGCCGCGCTGCTGGCATTCACGCGCCACTTTTTTGGGGATCGTGGTGCCGCCGCAAAGAAAGAAACGCAGCGCAGAAAGGTCGGCAGGCTGTTTCTCAAGTAGATTCAATAGGTCATAAACAAACGGCGTTGCTCCGAGCATACAGGTGCAACGTTGTTGCTCAAGCAGCGAGAGACAGGCTTCCGGGGTAAAAATATCTAACAACACGCTGCGGGCGCCAATCAAAAACGGCGCTGTTACGCCATGCAGAAACCCCGTCGCGTGACCGAGTGGTGCAGGCATCATAAAGACATCCAGCCAGGTCAGGTTAAGCCGTGCACAATAAGCCCGTTCGCTGGCGAGAATATTATTATGCGTTAGCATCACGCCCTTTGGCATGCCCTCAGTTCCGGAGGTAAATAGCACCGCCGCTAATTCATCGCCGTGGACCGATGTTGCGGCGACCAGCGGGGGATTGTCGGCAATAATCTGACTTAACGAGAGAGACGAGGTGGCGGGAGCCAGCTTATCCACGCCGACGATCTGTTGTAGTTGTGGAAGCTGATTTTGCAGTGGCAGGATTAAATCTACCGGACGCGTTTGTTTAAACAATGTCGGTGCAAAAAACATTTTTGCCTGACACTTATTGAGCACCCACACCAGTTCAGCTTCTCGCCAGGAAGGCAACAACGGCACGGAAACCGCACCGGTTTTCAGGCAGGCAAGATAGATAACAGTAAATTCACACCAGCCAGGCAATTGAAAAGCGATACGATCGCCCGATTCAATACCGTTAGCCAGTAACCAGCTTGCCAGACAGTTCGCGGCGTGATCGAGTGCGCTATAGGTGTACGATTCGCCATGATTATCGACAACGGCTATTTTGTCTGGCATCGCGCATGCAGTCTGCCGCCAGTAGTCGACCAGCGAAGCGTCTCCCCACAATCCTTGTTGTCGATAGGCTGCACGACGCTGCGCGTTAAACGTTAATGTCACTTTCATTTTGGACTCTCGAAACAGAACGTCAGGCCCGAGGTGCGGGCCTGTGGGAAGCGTAATTAGCCGTAACGGAAATCAATACCGAAGGTGCCTGCGGGGTATTGCCATTGTTCGAGAATAGTGTTGCCACACAGCACCCGACAGGTGCCGCACTCCAGACAACCGGCGGAATCAAAATGAATGTTTCCCGCGTCATCCTGCTTATACAGTCCGGCAGGGCAGGCTTTCATTAATTTTTGAAATTCATTGATGTCGGGATTTGCTGCCAGAATGATATGTGGGTGGCCCTCATCAACATGGAATTTGTTGACGCCTAATTTGACGTCAACGTTGACCGTAGCGTTCTGGCTCATAGCGCGGTTGCTCCCTTAATGCCATCTTTCAGCAGATTAATCAGCCCGATTTTCTTCGCATGTCCGAGAATCATTTTTCGTACCGGCTGGTTTGGTTTACCGTCAATAGTGAACATGTCGTTCATGATATCGGCGACCATGCGCGGATACTGACTAAACAGGCGCGGGTTTTCCATCAGCGCCGGGATCTTGCGAAAATGCTGCATATCACGCATGACACAGCTTTGTTCCAGTTCGCGTTTGTATTGCGCCAGGCTAGTGACAGAAAAATCCGCGCGTTCTTTGGCGGCAATCACCGTTGTGGCTGCCGCCTGGGCCGATGCGATGGCTAAATCCATTCCGCGAACCGTAAAGCCCAGATTGAGGCAGAAGCCTGCTGCGTCACCGACGATCATCACACCATCGTTGACCAGTTGCGGTACCATTGCCAGACCGCCTTCCGGCACCATATGCGCGGAATATTCAAGCAGTTTGCCACCGCTAATCAGTGGGCGAATGGCGGGGTGCTGTTTAAAATCCTCCAGCATTTGCGGCACGCTTTTTTGCGCATGGGCGATATCACCCAATCCACAAACCAGACCCAACGATACGGAATCGTGATTGGTGTAGATGAATCCGCCGCCCATTAGGCCGTCAGAAGGGGAACCGGCAAACAGCCAGGCGACACCTTCATCGTCAGTGACGTTAAAGCGATCGTTGATTTGCTCCGGCGTGATGCCAATGACTTCTTTAACGCCAACAGCGTAATGATGCGGATCGGAGGCGGGAACCATTCCCAGCGAACGGCCAAGCATCGAATTAACACCATCAGCCAGAATCACCACATTGGCTTCAAGAATATCATCCCCGGCCTGGACGCCAGTGACCTTGTTACCTTCACGAACCAGCGCATCGACGCGAACGCCCGGGATAAACTGCGCGCCCGCCTGTTCGGCTTGTTCCATCAACCACGGGTCGAGACGATTGCGCAATACGGTATAAGAAGCGTGTTGCGGAACATCTGGCTGCTCGCGGTGAAAATCGAGGGTAACGGCGCTCTCTTCGGTTAAGAAGGAGATTTTCTCGCGTGTGACTTTGCGTTCTACCGGCGCTGATGCAGCAAAGCCTGGAATGATCGCTTCAAGCGTGTGGGCATAAAGACGCCCGCCGGTCATATTTTTACATCCGGCACTGTCGCCGCGTTCGATCACCAGGACATCCAGTCCGGCTCGCGCCATGACCAATGCGGCAACGCTACCGGCAACGCCCGCACCGACCACAATGGCATCAAATTTGTCATCCGACATGCGTTATGCTCCCTTCCCGCTGCGTTTACAGCGGGAGATGTGGTTGAAAGGGAATTAGCGACTCAACTGGCTAATCAGGGCAGGGACGACTTTGTAGATATCGCCCACCAGACCGTAGTCGGCATAGTTGAAGATTGGCGCGTTTTTATCTTTATTGATGGCGACAATCACTTTTGCGCCATTGCCGCCAACCATATGTTGGATCTGCCCGGAGATCCCCAGCGTCAGGTAGAGGTCGGATTTCAGCAACACGCCGGAGACACCGATATAACGTTCACGCTCCATCCAGTTCTCGCCTTCGGCAATCGGGCGTGAACAGCCGACTTCGGCATTGAGTGTCGCTGCCAGTTCGTGGACCATTTTCAGGTCATCCTGCGCCGCCAGACCACGACCGACGCCGACCACGCGTTTTGCTTTGCTCAGGTCCACGCTGCTTGCCGCTTTCGCACGGCGTTCGCGACTAAGAATTTCATGACGCGGAGCAACGTAAGGCACAGTTTCAATCGGACACTGATGCGAGGCGTCACTGGTGCAAGGTTCCTGAACACCGGGCGCAAGGGTAATGATCGCCAGCGGGCTATTGATCTTTTCCTGGGCGAACGCTAGCCCGCCATACATACGGTGCTCGGCGTAAACGTGACCATCGACCACATCAACCGCAGTGGCATCGTTCACCAGCGCCGCATTCAGTTGCACACTTAACCGTGCAGCCAGCGCTTTACCGCGTTTTGTCGCGGCCAGCAGTAGCATAGAGGTGTGTTTATCTTTCAGCAGGGCAGCAACGCTTTCAGCGTAATTTTCAGTGCGTTGCAGTGCATCGTTTTGCTCAAGAACATAAATACATTTTGGACCATAAGGCATAACAGCCTGTGCCTGGTCGGTATTTTGTACAATGGCATAAACCTGTTGGCCCCATTGCTGCGCGCCGCCAAACAGTTCAGCATAACGTTCAGGATTATCGCTAAAGACCCAGACGTTGTTTAATTGATTCATCGTTTCTTCTCCGTTGGCTTTAGTTCAGGGCTTTCTTCAGATGTTCCACCAGCTCGGCAATGGCTTCCGGCGAATCGTTATCGAGAATGATGTGTTTGCGTTCTGTTTGCGGCGGTACGCGAACGCCGATCAGTTCAGCAAGCGGCGTGGCCTGGCTCCAGCCGATATCACTCGCCTGCCACTGATGTACCGTTTTTTTGCCCGCGCCGAGAATGGCTTTCATTGAAGGAATACGTGGCACGTTAATATCGGACGTGACACACAGCACTGCTGGCAGTGAAAGCTCAACGACTTCAACTTCCTCTTCCAGAGCGCGTTCGATAATCAGGCTGTCGCCCTGACGTTGAATGGCGCTGACAGCGTTAATTACCGGAAGCTGCAGAATTTCCCCTACCAGTAAACCAACCTGTTGGGCATAGAGATCGCCAGAACCTTCACCGAAGATCAGTAAATCGAAGCCGATCTTTTCTGCCGCCGCGGCCAGTGCCTTAGCCGTATCAAGGGGGAGAGCATGCTCAAGCTGGGCATCCTGCACCATATACAGACAGTGCGGTCCGCGGGATAACACGTCTTTACGCACTTTTGAGTTCTGCAACAATGAGCCGCCAACGGTCAGCGCGGCTATCTCATCATCATCCATTGCAAGCTGGCTTGCGGCTTCAATGGCATTGAGATCGAACTGGCTAATTTTGGCGTCGGCATTGTCGAAATTGAGGGTGTACTCGGGAGTGACAACAATGTCCTGTTCTTCAGGCACCAGCTTAAAGCAGGTTATTATTTTCATGATTTCTCCTGTGGGTCGCATACGGAACCATCTCCGATGGAAGGTAAAAATTGCCTGAAAATAGTGTGCGATAGCAGGAAGGGGTTTTCGACGGAGCAATCTGTTTTCCTTGCAAACAATCTTGCAAAAAAAATGAGATCGTTAAAACAAAAGCACAATAAGCGGCAATATTATGCCGTCGTGGACGTACTATCTTGCATTCAGTGTAAATAATCTTGTTTAGCTCTCGCTAAACGCAGTTGTATAAGTGCAGTACACACCGTATTTTATCCTGCATATATTGCTTTTGCTTGCTTATGGAATAGGGAGGTTGTCATGTATCAACGCTGTTTTGATAATGCCAGCGAAACGCTGTTTGTCGCCGGTAAAATACCACGACTTTCGCGCTTTGCGTTTAGTGATGATCCTAAATGGGAGTCGGGACATCACGTTCATGATAATGAAACCGAGCTGATCTATGTTAAGAAAGGGGTGGCAAGATTTACCATTGATTCTTCGTTATATGTGGCACATGCCGATGACATTGTAGTGATAGAACGTGGCAGGCTGCACGCGGTGGCCTCAGATGCTAACGACCCGGCAACGACCTGTACCTGTGCGCTATACGGTTTTCAGTTTCAGGGCGCAGAAGAAAATCAGTTACTGCAACCGCATTCTTGCCCGGTAATTGCCGCAGGGCAGGGAAAAGAGGTCATCAAAACGCTTTTTAATGAATTAAGTGTGATTTTACCGCAAAGTAAAAATGGCAACACATCTTCAGTGTGGGATGCATTTTCCTATACGTTAGCGATTCTCTATTACGAAAACTTTAAAAATGCTTATCGTTCGGAGCAGGGGTATATTAAAAAAGATGTCCTGATAAAAGATATTCTCTTTTATCTTAATAATAATTACCGCGAAAAAATCACTTTAGAACAGTTATCGAAAAAATTTCGTGCCAGCGTCAGTTATATTTGCCATGAATTTACTAAAGAGTATCGTATTTCTCCCATCAACTATGTGATTCAACGGCGTATGACCGAAGCAAAATGGCTGCTGACCAATACCGATTTGTCGCAGGCAGAAATCTCATGGCGCGTGGGTTATGAAAATGTCGACCACTTTGCCAAATTGTTTTTGCGCCATGTCGGCTGTTCGCCAGGCGATTATCGCAGGCAATTTAAAAACTGTTTTGCGGAACAAGAAATCTTGTCTGAATTTTCTGCACCTGTAAGTTTTGCCGGGTAAATGTGGCGGCGCAGTTTTTATCTGAAGCTGCGCCGCCTGAAGATTATTTATTCTGGTAATCTTTCAGGATCTGCCGACCTGCAACGTAAATCATAATCTCGTCAGTACCACCGCCAATTCGTTCACAGCGGACATCACGCCAGAAGCGGGAGACGCGCGCCTCATCGGTGTAGCCCAGACCGCCCATGATTTGAATCGCATCGTCAATGACTTCCATCGCAGTACGCGCGCAGTACAGTTTTGCCAGCGCCGCGCTGGTGCGCAGTGACTGATGCTGATCAGCTTGCCACGCCACTTTCAGCACCATATTGCGCATGTTGTCGATCTTAATCGCCATTAGTGCCAGTTTTTCCTGGATCATCTGGTTATGACCAATTGGCTTACCAAAAGCGATACGCTGGTTGGCATAGCGGGCGGCATCTTCGAATGCGCATTCGGCAAAGCCGGTGCTGCGCGCGGCGTTGATCAGGCGCTCCATCTCAAAGTTGTACATCACATTGAGGAAACCCATTCCTTCTTCGCCTACCATGTCGCTCTCTTCAACTTCCACGTTGTCGAGATAAACTTCGCAGGTGCTAAGCATATGCCAGCCGATTTTATGCAGCGGATTGATCTTAATGCCGGGCTTACTGGACTCAACCCACCACAGGGTGAAGGCTTTTTTCGGATCTTTCGGTTCTGGATCGCGCGCCAACACCAGCATATACGGGTACTCTTTCGCACCGGTAATAAAGGTTTTCTGTCCGTTGATGTAAACCTTGCCATTTTTACGCGTGTAAGTGGTGGTGGCGCTGTTGTTATCTGAGCCAGCACCGGGTTCCGTCAACGCCAGGGCATAGGCGGGGTCGCCGGTTTCCAGCGTGCTTTCTGCCGTTTTACGTAGCTGCTCCTCAGAACCGAAACGGCGCATGCTGTGAATACACTGACCGTTGGTAATCAAAAACGCCGGAGCACCGCATTTTGACACTTCCATCAGCGCCAGCATCTGGGTGACGTAATCCGCAGGGATACCACCAAATTCTTCCGGCACGCCAAGCATGGAAATACCGTTATCCGCCAGCGCCCGCATAAACTCACGCGGATATGTCCCGTTTTGATCGCAGGTGCGGAAATACTCTTCCGGAAAGTTAGTCGTAATCAGTTCGCGAATACTGGCCAGCAGCAGTTCTTGTTCTTCAGTTAAAGAAAAATCCATCGTGATACTCCTGTTAATGAGCCGCTTCAGGCAGGACAAAACCCATCGCCGCATCGATAAATAATCTTTCGTCCATCAGTTTTAGTTCTGGCGAAATAACTGGGGTGAAATCCATTTTGTCGAGAATATCTTTTTGCAAATCGACGCCAGGGGCGATTTCGATTAAATACAGACCGTCTTCTTTCAGGGTGAATACAGCACGTTCGGTGATGTAACGAACATCCAGTCCCCGTTCGAGCGCGATTTTTCCGCTAAAAGTAATTTCCGGTAGTTCACGGATAAATTTATTTACCCGTCCTTCCTGGACGATATTTAATTTACCATCGGCAATTTCTGTTTTTAAACTGCCCGCAGTTAACGTGCCGCAGAAAATGATTTTCTTCGAGGTGGCACTGATATCAATAAATCCACCGGTACCCATGATTTTGCCATTGAATTTATGCACACCGACGTTACCGTGCTGGTCGACTTCGGCAAAACTCAAATAACAGACATCCAGACCACCGCCGTGATAAAAATCGAACTGGGAAGTCATATCCAGAATGGCGCGGGTATTCACGTTCGCGCCAAAGGCGATACCTTGCGAAGTAATACCGCCAATTGGGCCTGTTTCCACCGTCAGAATAAAGTCATCAGCACAACCTTCTTCCCGGGCGACCAGGCCAATACCGTCGGCAATACCGACACCAACATTCCCCACAGCACCTTTGCGCATTTCAAACAATGCGCGTCGCGCGACTAATTTACGCTGATTAAGAGGCAAGCTAAGTTGGGTACTGTCATCCAGTGTGAAGTCACCAGAAATAAAACGATTAACTGGCGCACCGCCATACAGTTGGGTTTGGTCCGGATCGACCACCACAATATCGATAAGATAACCTGGAATACGGACAGCTTTAGGATGCAGCGTGGCTTTCTTAACCATCTTCTGCACCTGCATCATCACGACACCACCGTTATTGTGCACCGCCTGGGCAATAACCAATGCGTCGAGATACATCACTTCATCTTCAAAGGTAGCGTAGCCTTCGCTGTCGCAGGTGGTGGCGCGAATAAAGGCAATATCTGGCGCGATCGCTTTGTAATAGAGATATTCTTTACTATCAAACTCGACCAGTTTAATCAGATCTTCTTTAGTCACTTCATTCAGTTTGCCGCCTTGTTGGCGAGGGTCGACAAACGTTCCGATACCAATATCGCTAATAATTCCTGGCTGGTGGGCAGCAGCGGCGCGCAATGTTTGAGTGAGCACACCTTGTGGATAGTTATAGGCAACAATTTTATTTTGTTCTGCGAGTTCAGAAATACGCGGTGATTGTCCCCAATGGCCGCATAATGCCCATTTCACCAGACCTTCTTGCGCCAGCGGACTAATACCACGATCGGCGCGATCGCCAAGCCCTGTAGGGCTAATAATCGATAAATTACGCGGTGTCTGGGTTTGTTTATATTTGTCAGCAAGAGCGGTAATTAATGTGGTGGCTTCCAGAATACCGCCACCTGCACCTAATACACAAAGTGTTGCTTCGTCGGGAATATAACTTACCGCTTCCTGTGCCGACAGGACCGGCACGCGTCCATTAATACGAGGTGGTTTTACAGGTTTCATTATTTTTTCCTGATTCAGGTGTGGATTTCTCTGCGCAAGAATTAAAAATAGCGCACAGATACCCACAGAATATTTTTATCAAATACTCTTTAAAAAAAATTTTTTAATACGGCGGGGAAGATTACTCCCGCCGGTACGTTATTTATTACGCCTGGTGCAAAATAGTTAATACTGTGCGCAAATCATTCACCGATATTTGCCCAGGCGCAGAGGCTTTTTTTACTGCGCCAAACGTTGCGGCCGAACCAAATACTTCACCAGCCAGACGGGAAATTACGCCAGTTTTTGCCATCGACATCGTGATGATTGGTCGATCGGCATACTGCTCCTGCATCTCCAGGGTAGCGGCGAGCAACGTCAGGACATCGCTGGTGCTTTGCGGCATCAACGCAATTTTAGGAATATCGGCGTCGAAGGACTGCATTTTACGTAAACGGGCAATAATCTCTTCGGCTTCCGGCGTTTTATGGAAGTCATGGTTGGACATGACAACCTTCACATCATGCGCATGTGCATAGGCGACGGTTTCTTTAACCTGATCATCGCCGGTAAATAACTCCAGATCGATCATATCGACCAGACCGCTGTCGATGGCTGCGCGATTGAGTGCAATATAAGCCTCAGTGGAAATCGCCTGCTCGCCGCCTTCTTTAGCGCTACGGAAGGTAAACAGCAATGGTTTTTCTGGCATGATCTCACGGAGGATTTTTGCCGCTGCCATGACAGACTCCACGCTGGAGAGGTCGGCAAAGTGGTCCACACGCCATTCCAGAATATCAAAGTCCGCTTCACGATAGGCGAGAGCTTCAGATTTCACGCTGGCGATATCTTTCGCCATCAGCGAGACGATGATTTTTGGTGCGCCCGTACCAATGACGAGATCTTTTACAGTTACGGTTTTCATTTTTTACCCTTTCTGCACGCGGTCAGCCTGTCAGGCGCCGAACCCCATGACCTGTTTAACGTATTCCAGAGGGAAATCTTTGCCAGTCCATAACGTGAACTGTTCAGCCCCTTGCCACAACAACATGCCGTATCCATCAATCGTTTTGCAACCTGCTTGTTGCGCCTGCTGCAATAACTTCGTCATATGCGGGTTATACACGCATTCAGTGACCAGCAGTCCTGGATGTAACAAACTGATATCGTTAACTAATGATTCATTTTCAAGAGGCTTCATACCCACTTTTGTGCCGTTGGTTAAAATGTCGGCGGAAGACAAGGCTTCAGCAAAGGCTTGCTGATCGGCGAGATCGGTAACGGTGACGACACAATCGGTGTTTTCGTTGACTCGTTGCGCGAAGGCGAGGGCTTTATCGAAGAATTCATCCCGACGGTTGAAGATTTTAATCTCTTTTAAACCTTCAATCGCGCCCTGCGCGCCAATTGCCGTTGATGCACCACCGGCACCTAGCAGCACCATCGTTTTGCCTTTGATATCAAAACCGCTCTCTTTAATGGCGCGAATATGGCCCGTGCCGTCGGTGTTATAGCCACGCAGATAGCCATCATCATTAACGATGGTATTGATAGCGCCAACCAGTTTTGCCGCAGGTGTTAATTCATCAACATATTCACACGCCAGTTGTTTGTTTGGCATCGAAACACCGGTTCCGCGCATTTTTAAGGCTTTTAATCCTTCAATTGCACCGGCAAAGCTATCGTTATCCACTTCAAAGGCCATATAGGTAAATGGTAATCCCGCTTTTTCTAAGGCTTTGTTTTGCATTTCAGGCGATAAACTGTGGCGGATAGGATAGGCCATCAGGCCAATCAATTCGTATTTAGCGGTAACATCCATAATTAACTCCTCTAATTTCTTTGCTTAATTGTGTCTAACCGGGGTGCTAAGATTGCGTTCGCCAAACCGGACATCATTTTCAGGAATAATGAAAACGCGGTAATAGCGGATGAAAACAATAATTGCGGTAATCAGGGCCAGCAGCGCGAAAGTAAAATCGAGAACGATGATGTATTGCAGACCTATATTCGACAGATAACCGGTAATCAGCGGAATAACAAAATTGGCCAGACCACCCATCATCATATAAATACTGGTGACTTTGGCTTTGCTTTTCGGGAAGAACTCTGACATGACTGAAACGCCAAGCTGTAAAATACCGCCAGCAGCAGAAAAGCCGATAACAAAAGCCCCTGCATTACACACCAGTGGAGAAGGGTACAGATAAATGATAGCAGCGGTTACCGTTGCCAGTGCTGAGTTAAACACGTTAGCCCAGATGGGACGTACCATTTTTTTCAATAGTGCGGCAAAAATAAAGACACAGACCAGCGAACCCATACTGTAATAAGAGATAGTTTTTAATGCCTCGGATTCCGACATACCGGCAAATGCCATCGCATATTTGGGCATCCACACGACAATTACATAAAAGGTCGAGAACGCGGCAACACCGAACAGTACTGATGAAACACCTTCCAACCAGACTAACGGCTTACTGTTCATTTGCGGTAGTTCACCAGCTACGCTGGCATCCACCAACTGACCTGGGAATTTACTTTTCAATAGCATCAGCATGATCAGCACAAACACGATGCCTGGAATAATCAGCCCATAACCGTACCAGATGTTATTCAACAGCATATAACTCACCAGCATCGGATAGAGCATTTGTCCGAACGATATCATCGCCTTAACCAATATTACGGCTGAACCCGAGGCTTTCGGGAAGCATTCCATCAACGCCGGATATCCACCGGTATCCAGGGCCGAGTTGGCGATACCAACGCACACTGCCAGACCGTAAGCGAGAGCTAAACTTGGGCAGGCCGGAATACCAAAGAAAAACAGCATATACATGGCGACGGCCATGAATATTACTGCTCGCCGACCAAATTTATCGGAGATTACACCGAAGAATAAAATGCTGATCAGACGACCCAGACCGATACCGGAAATTAAATAGGCGATACCGGCGTTATCGGTAGAAAATTTTTCTGCCAGAGATGACATGTTTTGTGCAAGTGTAATAACACTAATACCATGTAGGAAATAACTGAAGTAAATACAAAGAACAGCCAGGATAAATGGCGTGCTGAAAGCCTTATTTTGAGACATTTTCACAGCTCCTTGCTGAAAGATAATTTTGTTACCGTCCGTGTTGTATTTCGACGGTTTTCATAATCACTATACTGAAGATAATTTTCTCTGGGTACATGGCATAAAGTTTATGTTTCCAGGAATATTGCATGTGATAGTTTGTTTTTGATCGCGATTTTCCTTAATTAGCGCAGAAAGAGTAATTTATCCGTAAAATCTTGCATGACCTGAAAAGAATATTGCATTACCCGCCTATAGAAACATTCTCCTTTAATGATGGATGTTGTGCTTCTTTTCGACTGCGTACGCCAATAAACAGCACCAGTAAAAAGCCGATAGCAGCGATGGCGGTATCGAACCACATAATATCGGCAATACTTCTTTGCGAAAGATGGGCAGTAATCAACGAGATAGTAAAGGTCGCAATACTGCCCGCACTGTAATAGATCCCCGTAGCTTTGCCTTTGGCATGGGGAAAACGTTCCGCCATTAACGTCAGGCCAATTTGTACAACACCACCTGCGGAGGTAAAACCGATGACGAAAGCAAATATTATCACCACATAAAATGTGGGATGCAGGTAGACGGTAAGCAGGGCGATAAATGAGATAAAAGTGTACAGCATCAACAATGTTGTTGAGTGAACGGTTTTACGAATGAGTGGAGCCGTAATAAATACACACAGCAGCGAACCCACGGTATAGATACTGAGTAATTTGATCGACATGGTGTATGACATGCCAGCGACAAATTGCCCGTATTGTGCCAGCCACTGGCTAACCAGATAAAAGGTTGCCATTGAAATATAGCCATAGAGGGTGTAACTGGCTAAATCAATAATTGAGCAGCGATGCCCCGCAGAAGTGGTCGCTTTCTTTACCACAGGCAAGCGACGGCCCGGATGTGGTGGAAAGGTACAGCGATATAAAAACAGACCGTTAACGATCATAATTGCTGCGGCAATCATAAAAGACCAACCGAACCACATTTCAGCCCACACTAACAGGCTGATAATTAGCGGCAATAAAAATTGCCCGCTGGAGACAAAGGCTTTAATTAAAATATTGGCTGTACCCGGTGAATGAGGAAAGGCTTCCATCAAACTGGGATAGGTACCAGCATCGAGAAAACTGTTCGCCATGCCCGCCAGGAAACCAAAAACATAAGCAATAATGATGTTATTGGTGTGCAGGATGCCAAAAAAGAAGGCCATATAGCAGCACATACCCAGAATAATAAAAGGGCGGCGACCAAAGCGATCGGATAATAATCCTGCAAAAAGCAAGACACTTAATCGACCAATGCCCAGCGATGAGATAACTATCGAGACGCCCGCGGCATTAGTCTGCCAAAGCGTCTCAAGCGAGGCCATATTCAGGCTCATCAAAATGACGCCCATACCATGCACCAGGTAATTGAAATACAGTCCCAGTGCGGTAGGGAGATAGGGATTTTTCATAAGATCTACTTAGCAATATTGCTTAAAAGTTGCTGTTGTTATGTCAGCATCCGTTTATTATTTTTGTCATGACGTCCGTCGTATCCCGTTAAAATATCAACACAGGCGTTCCAGATCGTGCGCATATAATTCAGCGGCTACCGATTGATAAATCTTCCAGTCAATAAAATTGCCATCAGGGTAGACACGTTGAAACGCAGTTAAGTCAGGGAAGGAACGCATGGTATTATTGCCGATGCGGTTATTTATTTTCTTTATGATAGCGTGAAGATGTTTTTTTCTTTGCTGACGCATAGCCAGCAGTTGTTCAACAACGCGATCAGGAATGGCACGTTTGCCGTCTTCCCACTGTTTCCAGCTTTCACTGTCACCCGTCAGGGCAATCCAGGTCGCGCATTCATCAATAGTCATGGCAAAAATATGGCGTAGTGCCTGGAGTTCATAAGCGTTCATTGTGTAATGGCTGCATGAATAAAAGGATAAAATATAAATAACACTATCAGCCAGCTAACGGCTTGAAGAGAATCACAGTATCTTGTGCAATATTCCTGGAGATATCGAGAGGCGAGTTGTTGGGGCGAAAAAGTGTTAAAAAAAAGCCCATCATGGGAGATGGGCAAAGACTACACACAGCAATTCGTTTTTCACTCAGGGGATTCCATGCTTATAAATCAATATGTTGATTTATAACCGTGAGCTAATAGTAGGCATACGGACTTTTTGCGTCGATCAGATTCGTCTCATTAGTTTAAAAACTGTAAAGGATTTGCGACAGGTAAGCGTTGCTGAATGGCAGTAAGCAAGAGGGTGAATGAAAAAAAGGAAATATTAATTAGCCCTGATTAACAATCAGGCGGCAAAGCCGCCTGATGAGAGATTTACTTATTCGTTTTTTCAACTTCGCCCAGTTCTTCGATAATTTCCTCCGGCTGGTCAGTCGGCGGCGGGACTTCTTCCACCCACGCGGCAAACAGACGCCAGGAAACAGCCAGAAGTACCGGACCAATAAACAAGCCGATCATACCGAAGGCAATCAAACCACCGATGACCCCGGAGAGGATGAGGATGAGCGGTAAATCTGCTCCCATGCGAATTAACATCGGGCGAATAACGTTATCCAGTGTGCCGACCACGCCACTCCACACTAACAATACCGTGCCCCAGGTGGTATCGCCGGTCCAGTAAAGCCAGATGATCGCCGGAATCAACACCGGCAACGGACCAAGCTGGACAAGGCAGGAGAGGATCATTAATACCGTCAGCAGCGTGGCGTAAGGAACGCCGGAAACGGCCAGACCGATCCCACCAAGAACGGCTTGTACTAACGCAGTCACCACAACGCCCAGCGCTACTGCGCGGATAGCCTGCGCCGCCAGCAGTACAGCGGCATCACCGCGAGCGCCTGCCAGACGAGTCGCAAAATGGCGAATACCTTGCGCTACCTGTTCACCGCGCCAGTACAACAGGGCGCTGAATAACAGCATCAGCGCACAATGCACCATAAAGCGACCAATATGTGCCGCTTGTCCGACGAACCAGGTGGTGGTGGTGCCAATATAAGGACGGACTTTCGCCATGATCGCCGTCCCCCCCATATCCAGCAAATTGTGCCAGCCTGCATACAGCTTCGCGCCAATCACCGGAATGGTATTAAGCCACGCTAAATCGGGTAACGTCATGTCACCGCTGGAAATGGCTTTAATTACCGGACCGCTGCCATCGACAATACTGTTAACCAGTAAGGCAATAGGGATGATAAACACCATCACCAACAACAGCGTCATTACCAGAACGGCGAGAGAGCGGCGGCCAAACATGATTTTTTGCAAACGTAACAATACCGGCCAGGTGGCGATAACCACCGTACCGGCCCATGCAAAGCCGAGAATAAAGGGTTGAACAATCCACAGACATGCAACAATCATGATGGCTAAAAACAGCACCGAAAGCAGAATTTGTGCGACATCCCTGGGCTGACGAACATTTACCATAACTACTTTTCACCTTTTTTGTGCGTCAAATCGTCGACGCGACGTGAACACGTGAAACTCACCTGCATAATGATGAGCAATTTCAGCGGTTTTTAACAGGCCGATTCTGCCCTTAATTCTGATGGGCGTGTAAGAAAAAAATGTGGTACAACAAGTGACATAACACGCAAACGATTAATCTCTCATCACAGACCGCAGGAAAGGGTCAATATAATGATTCCACAGATTTCCCAGGCACCCGGCGTCGTTCAACTGGTGCTTAATTTTTTGCAAGAGCTGGAGCAACAGGGTTTTACTGGCGATACGGCGACAAGTTATGCCGATCGTCTGACAATGTCGACCGACAACAGCATTTACCAACTTCTCCCCGATGCGGTGGTATTTCCACGTTCAACCGCAGATGTGGCGTTAATCGCCCGTCTGGCTGCGCAGGAACGCTATTCATCGCTGATCTTCACCCCACGCGGCGGTGGCACCGGCACTAACGGTCAGGCGCTCAACCAGGGGATTATTGTTGATATGTCTCGCCATATGAACCGCATCATCGAAATTAATCCTGAAGAGGGCTGGGTGCGCGTTGAAGCTGGGGTGATTAAAGATCAACTTAACCAGTATCTGAAACCGTTCGGATATTTCTTTGCACCGGAGCTTTCGACCAGCAACCGGGCAACGCTCGGCGGGATGATTAATACCGATGCTTCCGGTCAGGGATCGCTGGTCTATGGCAAAACGTCAGATCACGTGCTGGGCGTGCGGGCGGTGTTGTTGGGGGGCGATATTCTCGATACGCAACCTTTACCCGTAGAACTGGCTGAAACGCTGGGTAAAACCAACACCGCTATCGGGCGTATCTATAAAACGGTTTATCAACGCTGCCGCCAGCAGCGGCAGTTAATTATCGACAAGTTCCCCAAACTTAACCGTTTTCTTACCGGTTACGATCTGCGCCATGTCTTTAACGATGAGATGACCGAGTTCGACCTGACTCGTATTCTGACGGGTTCAGAAGGGACGCTGGCCTTTATTACCGAAGCGCGACTGGATATTACTCGTTTGCCTAAAGTGCGCCGTCTGGTGAATGTCAAATATGACTCTTTTGACTCCGCGCTGCGTAATGCGCCGTTTATGGTTGAGGCGCGCGCGCTTTCAGTAGAGACGGTGGACTCTAAAGTGCTGAATCTGGCGCGGGAAGATATCGTCTGGCATTCCGTTAGCGAACTGATTACCGATGTGCCCGACAAAGAGATGCTCGGGCTGAACATTGTTGAATTTGCCGGGGACGATGAGGCGTTGATCGACGAGCGGGTAGACGCACTCTGTGCGCGGCTGGATGAGCTGATCGCCAGCCAGCAAGCGGGCGTGATCGGCTGGCAGGTGTGTCGTGAGCTGGCTGGAGTCGAGCGCATTTATGCGATGCGTAAAAAAGCTGTTGGCCTGCTTGGCAATGCTAAAGGGGCAGCCAAACCGATCCCATTTGCCGAAGATACCTGCGTACCGCCGGAACATCTGGCGGATTATATTGCTGAATTTCGCGCACTGCTCGACAGTCACGGTTTAAGCTATGGCATGTTTGGCCACGTCGATGCGGGGGTCTTGCACGTCCGTCCGGCGCTGGATATGTGCGATCCGCAACAAGAGATTTTGATGAAACAAATCTCTGATGACGTGGTGGCGCTTACCGCGAAATACGGGGGTTTGTTGTGGGGGGAGCACGGTAAAGGTTTTCGTGCCGAATACAGCCCGGCGTTTTTCGGTGAGGAACTTTTCGCTGAACTGCGCAAAGTTAAAGCGGCGTTTGATCCGCATAATCGGCTTAATCCGGGGAAAATTTGTCCGCCAGAAGGTATCGACGCGCCGATGATGAAAGTGGACGCGGTGAAACGCGGTACGTTTGACCGGCAGATCCCTATCGCAGTTCGTCAGCAGTGGCGCGGGGCAATGGAATGTAACGGCAACGGTTTATGCTTCAACTTTGATGCTCGTAGCCCAATGTGCCCGTCGATGAAGATAACCCAGAATCGTATCCATTCACCGAAAGGGCGCGCGACGCTGGTGCGCGAATGGTTGCGTTTGCTGGCTGACCGTGGTGTTGACCCATTAAAACTGGAACAAGAACTGCCTGAAACGCGAGCCAGTTTGCGCACGTTGATTGCCCGCACTCGTAATAGCTGGCATGCCAATAAAGGTGAGTATGACTTCTCCCACGAAGTCAAAGAGGCGATGTCTGGCTGCCTGGCCTGTAAAGCCTGTTCAACCCAGTGCCCTATCAAAATTGATGTGCCGGAGTTCCGCTCTCGTTTCCTGCAACTTTATCACACCCGTTATTTACGCCCGCTGCGTGACCATCTGGTGGCGACGGTCGAGAGTTATGCGCCACTGATGGCGCGAGCGCCGAAGACGTTTAACTTCTTCATTAACCAACCGCTGGTGCGCAAACTGTCGAAAAAACATATCGGCATGGTCGACTTGCCGCTGCTTTCGGTGCCGTCGTTGCAACAACAAATGGTGGGGCATCGCTCGGCAAACATGACGCTGGAACAGCTTGAAGTGCTTAATGCTGAGCAGAAAGCACGCACGGTGCTGGTGGTGCAAGACCCTTTCACCAGTTATTACGATGCACAGGTGGTAGCGGATTTTGTCCGTCTGGTCGAGAAATTAGGTTTCCAGCCCGTGTTACTGCCGTTCTCACCAAATGGTAAAGCGCAGCATATCAAAGGCTTTCTCAATCGTTTTGCAAAGACAGCGAAAAAGACGGCGGATTTCCTCAACCGCATGGCGAAGCTGGGAATGCCAATGGTGGGCGTCGATCCAGCTCTGGTGCTTTGTTATCGCGACGAATATAAGCTGGCGCTGGGCGAGGAGCGCGGTGATTTTCAGGTCTTACTGGCAAATGAATGGCTGGCAAACGCACTTCAGCCACAGCCGGTGGCAGCGGTTAGTGGCGAGCCGTGGTATTTCTTTGGCCACTGTACCGAAGTCACCGCCTTGCCGGGTGCGCCAGCGCAGTGGGCCACGATATTTGCCCGTTTTGGCGCGAAGCTGGAAAATGTCAGTGTGGGTTGCTGCGGCATGGCGGGGACTTACGGACATGAAGCGAAAAATCATAAAAATTCGCTCGGGATCTATGAGTTATCCTGGCATCAGGCGATGCAGCGACTGCCGCGTAATCGCTGCCTGGCAACCGGATATTCCTGCCGAAGCCAGGTAAAACGGGTTGAAGGCACGGGGGTACGCCATCCTGTGCAGGCATTACTGGAGATTATTAAATGATATGGAAACGTAAAATCACCCTTGAGGCGCTGAATGTCATGGGTGAAGGAAACATGGTGGGGTTACTGGATATTCGCTTTGAACATATTGGTGATGACACGCTGGAAGCGACAATGCCAGTAGATCAGCGGACGAAGCAGCCTTTTGGGTTGCTGCATGGCGGGGCGTCTGTGGTTCTGGCTGAGAGTATCGGTTCCGTTGCCGGTTATTTATGTACCGAAGGCGAGCAAAAAGTCGTTGGTCTGGAAATCAATGCCAACCATGTCCGGTCGGCGCGAGAAGGGCGGGTTCGCGGCGTTTGCAAACCGCTGCATCTCGGTTCAAGGCACCAGGTCTGGCAGATTGAAATCTTCGATGAGAAAGAGCGTTTGTGCTGTTCGTCACGATTGACGACCGCCATTTTGTGACGTTGTCACCAGAAAAATGTGACGCATATTGTTTTTGGTTATTATCTGCGCAGTAAACGGTGGTATACTGTGCAGGTCTTGTCTACAAACGAGGATGCTATGTCTACTCAACTTGATCCCACCCAACTGGCTATGGAATTTTTACGCCGTGACCAGAGCAATCTTTCTCCTGCCCAATATCTCAAACGACTGAAACAATTAGAACTTGAATTCGCTGACCTGCTCACACTCTCTTCTGCTGAATTAAAAGAAGAAATCTACTTCGCCTGGCGTCTGGGCGTGCATTGATTGTGGTGTAATGCCGAAAGCTCGCCAAATCGACCTGGATTAACCTCCGTTCAGGCTCGACGGCTTCCTTAATGCTGCTTATTTTACCCGCTTGATCTCGCTTAAAAAGAATACAAATCGCAGTTTGTGTTAAAACGGTGGCCTGGTCTTATGAGATTATTCTTATCGCCCCTTCAAGAGCTAAGCCACTGTGAGTGCCGGAGATAAGCGCCGGATGGGGTAGAAACCCTTAAGTCTGTGTCGAACAGACTTAAGGGTTTTCTTATTTCTGAACTCGCTACTTTTTTACCTATCCCTTAAATAGTCATTTTCGATACAACTTTTCCTTTTCCATCACCGCCTTAACTCTATTTCTATAATAATCATTATCTAACAATGAGATACCTAATTCTTAGCGTACCTGTTAACCCACAAATCAGGGTCTATGCTTATTAAATGCAGGCAAAAAGCATGTTTTACGGGAAAGCCCCTGCGTTTGCTGGGTTGAACTGATAATCATTATCACTAACATGCTGTTATCCGCGGTAAGCGATTTAAGTGAGGTAAATCGATGGACATGCATTCAGGAACGTTTAATCCAGAGGATTTCGCCTGGCAAGGCTTAACGCTAACACCGGCAGCGGCAGCACACATCCGTGAGTTGGTGGCGAAGCAGTCGGGCATGGTCGGCGTGCGATTAGGTGTTAAACAAACGGGCTGTGCGGGCTTTGGCTATGTACTCGACAGCGTCAGCGAGCCGGACAAAGACGATCTGCTGTTTGAACACGACGGCGCGAAGTTGTTCGTCCCGCTGCAAGCGATGCCGTTTATTGATGGCACGGAAGTCGATTTCGTTCACGAAGGACTTAATCAGATATTCAAATTTCACAACCCGAAAGCCCAGAATGAATGTGGCTGTGGCGAAAGCTTTGGGGTATAGGCGGTACTATGTCTCGTAATACTGAAGCAACTGACGATGTCAAAACCTGGACCGGCGGCCCACTGAATTATAAAGAAGGATTCTTCACCCAGTTAGCTACTGATGAGCTGGCTAAGGGCATAAACGAAGAAGTGGTGCGCGCAATTTCGGCTAAGCGTAATGAGCCAGAATGGATGCTGGAATTTCGGCTCAATGCCTACCGCGCATGGCTGGAGATGGAAGAACCGCACTGGCTGAAAGGCCACTATGACAAGCTGAATTATCAGGATTACAGCTATTACTCGGCACCATCGTGCGGTAACTGTGATGATACTTGTGCGTCGGAACCTGGTGCCGTGCAACAAACGGGTGCGAACGCTTTTTTAAGTAAAGAGGTGGAAGCGGCATTTGAGCAGTTGGGCGTACCGGTGCGTGAAGGCAAAGAGGTGGCGGTGGATGCTATTTTCGATTCTGTTTCGGTTGCCACCACCTACCGTGAAAAACTGGCAGAGCAAGGGATCATCTTCTGCTCCTTTGGCGAAGCGATTCATGAACACCCGGAACTGGTGAGGAAATATCTCGGCACTGTGGTGCCAGGTAATGACAATTTCTTTGCCGCACTCAATGCGGCAGTAGCTTCCGACGGTACGTTTATTTATGTACCTAAAGGTGTGCGCTGCCCAATGGAACTTTCGACCTATTTCCGTATTAACGCAGAAAAAACCGGGCAGTTTGAGCGCACTATTCTGATAGCCGACGAAGACAGTTATGTCAGCTACATCGAAGGCTGCTCCGCACCAGTGCGAGATAGCTATCAGCTACACGCGGCGGTGGTGGAAGTCATCATCCATAAAAACGCCGAGGTGAAATATTCCACGGTGCAAAACTGGTTCCCAGGCGATAACAATACTGGCGGTATTCTCAACTTCGTCACCAAGCGCGCCTTGTGTGAAGGAGAAAACAGTAAAATGTCGTGGACGCAATCGGAAACCGGTTCAGCGATTACCTGGAAATACCCAAGCTGCATTCTGCGCGGCGATAACTCAATCGGTGAGTTCTACTCGGTGGCGCTGACCAGTGGCCATCAGCAGGCTGATACCGGCACCAAGATGATCCACATCGGTAAGAACACCAAATCGACCATTATCTCGAAAGGGATCTCCGCAGGGCACAGCCAGAACAGTTATCGCGGCCTGGTGAAAATCATGCCAACGGCAACCAATGCGCGCAATTTCACTCAGTGCGACTCAATGCTGATTGGCGCTAACTGCGGGGCGCATACTTTCCCGTATGTCGAGTGTCGCAATAACAGCGCGCAACTGGAGCACGAGGCGACTACGTCGCGCATTGGCGAAGATCAGTTGTTTTATTGCCTGCAACGCGGGATCAGTGAAGAGGACGCCATCTCGATGATTGTTAACGGTTTCTGCAAAGATGTGTTCTCTGAACTGCCGCTGGAATTTGCCGTTGAAGCACAAAAACTCCTCGCCATCAGTCTTGAACATAGCGTCGGATAAGGAATAAATATGTTAAGTATTAAAGATTTACACGTCAGCGTGGAAGATAAAGCTATCCTGCGCGGATTAAGCCTCGACGTTCGTCCAGGTGAAGTTCACGCCATTATGGGGCCAAACGGTTCGGGGAAAAGTACCTTATCGGCAACGCTTGCCGGGCGCGAAGATTATGAAGTGACGGGGGGGACGGTTGAGTTTAAAGGCAAAGATTTGCTTGAGTTGTCGCCGGAAGATCGTGCAGGTGAAGGTATCTTTATGGCCTTCCAGTATCCGGTGGAAATCCCTGGCGTCAGTAACCAGTTTTTCCTGCAAACGGCGCTCAATGCGGTGCGCAGCTATCGCGGCCAGGAAACACTCGACCGCTTCGATTTTCAGGATTTGATGGAAGAGAAAATCGCCCTGCTGAAAATGCCGGAAGATTTATTAACCCGTTCGGTTAACGTTGGGTTTTCCGGGGGCGAGAAAAAGCGCAACGATATTTTGCAAATGGCCGTGCTGGAGCCGGAACTGTGTATTCTTGATGAGTCGGACTCCGGGCTGGATATTGACGCATTAAAAGTGGTTGCTGATGGTGTGAACTCGCTGCGTGATGGCAAACGCTCGTTCATCATCGTTACGCATTACCAGCGCATTCTTGATTACATCAAACCTGATTATGTCCATGTTTTGTATCAGGGGCGAATTGTGAAATCCGGTGATTTCACGTTGGTCAAACAACTGGAGGAGCAGGGTTATGGCTGGCTTAGCGAACAGCAGTAACATGCTGCAACAGTGGTATCACTTGTTTGAGACCGGAGGGGCGAAACGCTCCCCGCAAGCACAGCAGCATTTACAACAACTGCTGCGTACCGGACTGCCGACACGTAAACATGAGCACTGGAAATATACGCCACTGGAAGGGCTGACCAATAGCCAGTTTGTCAGCATTGCGGGTGAGATATCCCCGCAACAGCGAGATGCTTTAGCACTCACTTTAGACGCCGTGCGGCTGGTGTTTGTCGATGGACGCTACGTGCCATCACTTAGCGATACGACCGAAGGCAGCGGCTATGAGGTGAGTATTAACGACGAACGTCAGGGACTGCCTGATGCCATACAGCCGGAAGTGTTTCTGCATCTGACGGAAAGCCTGGCACAAAGCGTGACACATATTGCCGTGAAGCGCGGTCAACGGCCCGCGAAGCCATTGCTGTTAATGCATATTACCCAGGGCGTGGCAGGTGAAGAAGTGAACACCGCCCACTATCGGCATCATCTGGATCTGGCGGAAGGTGCCGAAGCCACGGTGATTGAACATTTTGTCAGCCTGAATGACGCTCGTCATTTTACCGGAGCGCGGTTCACTATCAACGTTGCCGCGAACGCCCACTTGCAGCATATCAAGCTCGCGTTTGAAAATCCTGTAAGCCACCACTTTGCACATAACGATTTGCTGCTGGCGGGCGATGCCTCCGTATTTAGCCACAGCTTCCTGCTTGGTGGCGCTGTTTTACGCCATAACACCAGTACGCAACTCAATGGCGAAAACAGCACGTTACGTATTAATAGCCTGGCGATGCCGGTGAAAAACGAGGTATGTGATACCCGCACCTGGCTTGAACATAATAAAGGGTTTTGTAACAGCCGTCAGGTGCACAAAACCATCGTCAGCGACAAAGGGCGCGCGGTATTTAATGGTTTGATTAACGTCGCGCAGCACGCCATTAAAACTGACGGCCAGATGACCAACAATAATCTGTTGATGGGCAAGCTGGCGGAAGTGGATACCAAACCGCAACTGGAAATCTATGCTGATGATGTGAAATGTAGCCACGGCGCAACGGTCGGGCGCATCAATGACGAACAGATGTTCTATCTGCGTTCGCGCGGGATCAATCAGCAGGATGCCCTGCAGATGATTATCTACGCCTTTGCTGCTGAACTGACAGAAGCATTGCGTGATGAGGGGCTTAAACAGCAGGTGCTGGCCCGTATCGGTCAACGGCTGCCGGGAGGTGCAAGATGACTTTTTCCGTCGACAAAGTGCGGGCCGACTTTCCGGTGCTTTCGCGTGAGGTGAACGGTCTGCCGCTGGCTTATCTCGACAGCGCCGCCAGCGCGCAGAAACCGAGCCAGGTGATTGACGCTGAAGCCGGGTTCTATCGTCACGGCTATGCGGCGGTGCATCGCGGTATTCATACGTTGAGCGCCCAGGCGACCGAGAAAATGGAGAACGTACGCAAGCGGGCGTCGCTGTTTATCAATGCCCGCTCGGCGGAAGAACTGGTGTTCGTTCGCGGTACAACGGAAGGCATCAATCTGGTGGCCAATAGCTGGGGCAACAGCAACGTGCGGGCGGGCGATAACATCATTATCAGTCAGATGGAGCACCACGCTAACATCGTTCCCTGGCAAATGCTTTGTGCGCGCGTTGGTGCAGAGTTGCGGGTGATCCCCCTCAACCCCGATGGCACGCTGCAACTGGAGACGCTGCCTAATCTGTTCGATGAGAAAACCCGCCTGCTGGCGATTACTCACGTGTCTAATGTGCTGGGGACGGAAAATCCGCTACCGGAAATGATTGCTCTTGCGCATCAGCATGGCGCAAAAGTGCTGGTGGATGGCGCTCAGGCAGTGATGCATCATCCGGTGGATATGCAGGTGCTGGATTGCGATTTCTACGTTTTCTCCGGGCATAAACTGTACGGTCCCACCGGGATTGGCATTCTTTATGTTAAAGAAGCCTTGTTGCAGGAGATGCCGCCGTGGGAAGGGGGCGGATCAATGATCGCCACCGTTAGTCTTAGCGAAGGCACCACCTGGGCCAAAGCGCCGTGGCGGTTTGAAGCAGGTACGCCCAATACCGGCGGCATTATTGGACTTGGCGCGGCGCTGGAATATGTTTCGGCGCTGGGGCTTAAGCACATTGCTGAGTATGAACAGAATCTGATGCATTACGCGCTGTCACAACTGGCAGCAGTGCCGGATCTTACTCTCTATGGCCCACAGAACAGACTTGGCGTTATTGCCTTTAATCTCGGTAAACATCATGCCTATGACGTCGGCAGTTTTCTTGATAACTATGGCATTGCTGTGCGTACCGGTCATCACTGCGCGATGCCATTAATGGCGTATTACAACGTACCCGCTATGTGTCGGGCATCGTTGGCTATGTATAACACCCATGAAGAAGTGGATCGTCTGGTAACAGGATTACAACGTATTCACCGTCTGCTGGGATAACAGGGAGGCTCTATGGCTGTGTTGCCAGATAAAGAAAAATTGCTGCGTAATTTTTTACGTTGCACCAATTGGGAAGAAAAATACCTCTACATTATTGAGCTGGGCCAGCGTCTGCCTGAATTACGTGACGAAGACAGAAGCCCGCAAAATAGCATTCAGGGCTGCCAGAGTCAGGTGTGGATTGTGATGCGCCAGAATGCGCAGGGAATTATTGAATTACAGGGCGACAGCGATGCCGCCATTGTGAAAGGGCTTATCGCGGTCGTCTTTATTCTCTACGACCAGATGACGCCGCAGGATATTATTAATTTTGACGTGCGTCCGTGGTTTGAAAAAATGGCGCTCACCCAACATCTCACCCCGTCTCGCTCACAAGGTCTGGAAGCGATGATTCGTGCAATTCGCGCCAAAGCCGCTGCACTTAGCTAAACTAAAAGAACAGCTTTCATCCGGATGACTCACATTGCCGGATGGTCGATGTTTACTCTGGCCAGCACAGGAGTGTTTTGGCTTCAGGTAAGCAAAAGCACCATCCGACGTCTCAGCGTGAGTCTCCGGCAAATACAGGAGGTTTACAATGAAACGCGCGTCTCTGCTTACACTGACTCTTATCGGTGCTTTTAGCGCCATCCACGCGGCCTGGGCGGTAGATTATCCGCTTCCACCAACCGGAAGCCGACTGGTTGGGCAGAATCAAACCTATACGGTTCAAGAGGGGGATAAAAACCTTCAGGCTATCGCACGACGTTTTGATACTGCGGCAATGTTGATCCTTGAAGCCAATAACACCATTGCACCAGTACCAAAACCTGGCACGATGATAACCATCCCTTCGCAATTGTTATTACCTGATGCGCCGCGTCAGGGAATTATTGTTAACCTTGCTGAGCTGCGACTTTATTATTATCCGCCGGGAGAAAATATCGTACAGGTCTACCCGATAGGAATTGGTTTGCAGGGACTGGAAACGCCGGTGATGGAAACACGGGTAGGGCAAAAAATCCCGAATCCTACCTGGACGCCAACTGCAGGTATTCGTCAACGCTCACTGGAGCGAGGCATCAAATTACCGCCAGTTGTACCCGCCGGGCCAAATAACCCACTAGGACGCTACGCACTGCGCCTGGCGCATGGTAATGGCGAGTATCTCATTCATGGCACCAGCGCGCCGGACAGCGTTGGTTTGCGCGTCAGTTCGGGCTGTATTCGTATGAATGCGCCGGATATTAAAGCGTTGTTCTCCAGCGTGAGAACGGGAACGCCGGTTAAAGTGATCAATGAGCCGGTGAAATACTCCGTAGAACCGAACGGAATGCGTTATGTGGAAGTGCATCGACCGCTATCGGCAGAGGAACAGCAGAACGTTCAGACGATGCCGTATAAACTGCCCGTTGGTTTTACACAATTCAAAGATAATAAGGCGGTAGATCAGACGCTAGTTGATAAAGCATTATATCGTCGGGCAGGGTATCCGGTTGCGGTGAGCAACGGAGCGACGCCCGCAGCCAGCAATGCGTCCGCAGTTGAGTCAGCGCAGAATGGCGAGCCTGAGCAGGGAAATATGTTACGCGCGACGCAATAGCAGTCATTAGCAGGCAAAAAAAATGGCGCACAATGTGCGCCATTTTTCACTTCACAGGTACTATTACTTGCGGTATTTAGTAGCCATGTTGTCCAGACGCTGGTTAGCACGAGCTGCGTCATCTTTAGCAGCCTGAACGTCGGAACGCATTGCGTTCACGTCGTTGCTCAGCTGGTCAACTTTAGCGTTCAGAGTCTGAACGTCAGAAGACAGCTGATCGATTTTAGCGTTGCTGGAGCAACCTGCCAGCAGAGTAGAACCCAGGATTACCGCGCCCAGTACCAGTTTAGTAGCTTTCATTATTAATACCCTCTAGATTGAGTTAATCTCCATGTAGCGTTACAAGTATTACACAAACTTTTTTATGTTGAGAATATTTTTTTGATGGGAAGGCACTTATTTTTGATCGTTCGCTCAAAGAAGCATCGAACGCTGGGTTTTAGATAAAAAAATTGAGAGAAAACAGGATGCTTCCATCGGATTCATCTTAGATAAAGTGAGATTATATAGTGAAATCCGATTTGATTTTTTATTGTTTCTGATTATCGATTAAATAAAAAAAGCGCCCATCAGGGCGCTTCGATATACAAATTAATTCACAAAAGCAATATTACAGGACGTGAACAGATGCAGTGTTGGTAGTGCCGCTCGGGACAAGTGCGCCAGAAACCATTACTACAACGTCGCCTTTGTGCGCCAGACCGCTCTGCAGAGCCAGTTCTTTACCCAGACGATAGAAATCATCAGTAGAGGTGATTTCTTTAACCAGTTGCGGTACAACGCCTTTGCTCAACACTAATTGATGTGCAGTTTTTTCATTAGTGGTCAGGGCCAGGATAGTTGCATCCGGGAAGTATTTACGCACTGCACGAGCAGATTTACCGCCCTGGGTTGCGACGACGATCAGCGGAGCATCCAGTTTTTCAGCCGTTTCAACCGCGCCACGGCAAACTGCTTCGGTAATGCGTAGTTTACGGTTATCGTTGTTGAACTCGAGACGGCTGTTCATCACGCGGTCAGTACGTTCGCAAATGGTTGCCATGATAGAAACAGCTTCCAGCGGGTATTTACCTTTTGCGGATTCACCAGACAGCATGACTGCGTCAGTACCGTCAAGGATGGCGTTCGCGACGTCACCGGCTTCTGCACGGGTAGGACGCGGGTTTTTGATCATAGAATCCAGCATCTGGGTCGCAGTAATAACGACTTTACGTGCACGGATACATTTTTCGATCATCATCTTCTGGGCGAAGATAACTTCTTCAACCGGGATTTCTACGCCCAGGTCACCACGTGCAACCATGATGCCGTCAGAGGCTTCGAGAATTTCGTCGAAGTTGTTGAGGCCTTCCTGGTTTTCGATTTTGGAGATGATTTGGATGTTTTCGCCACCGTGCGCTTTCAGATGTTCACGGATTTCGATAACGTCAGAACGCTTACGGATAAAGGAAGCTGCAACAAAGTCTACACCTTGTTCGCAACCGAAGATCAGATCCTGTTTGTCTTTTTCAGCCAGTGCCGGCAGGGCAATAGAAACGCCCGGCAGGTTCACACCTTTGTTTTCGCCCAGGTCACCGTTGTTCAGTACTTTACAGATAACTTTGTTACCTTCGATAGCGGTAACTTCCATACCGATCAGACCATCGTCAACCAGCACGGTGTTGCCGACGGACAGGTCGGTAGTGAAACCTTCATAAGTTACCGCAACCATTTCGCTGTTGCCGATAACAGATTTGTCAGTGGTGAAAGTAAAGGTCTGGCCTGCTTTCAGAGAAACGTCATTACCGCCTTCCAGTTTCATGGTGCGGATTTCCGGACCTTTGGTATCGAGCAGGATAGCGGCAGTTTTGCCGGTTTTGCTCATCACGTTGCGCAGATTCTGAATGCGCTGACCGTGTTCTGCATAGTCACCATGAGAGAAGTTCAGACGCATGACGTTCATGCCTGCGTCCAGCATTTTAGCTAACATCTCTTCAGATTCGGTTTTTGGTCCGATGGTGCAAACAATTTTGGTCTTTTTCATGACAGTCTTAGTCTTTAAGTTGAGAAGGATAGGAGAAACTTGCTTTCTGGGCGCACTGCCGGAAAGCGAATCCGGTATTACGAAAGTGATGATGCCTCGCTCTAAGGATAGGTGACATCGAAAAAGCGTGCAGAGGAATGTGTGCTTGTGTCTCAGCCCAACGTGAGTGCCTGTTTTTGAGTCGTTGAGTTCTACAGTCCAAAGTGCTGAAACCATTCAAGAGTCAATTGGCGCGCATTATACGCTGAATTTAATCCAAAAGGAAAACAAAAACAGCGTTTCAAAAAACAATCATCCATATTCACAATAAATTGTTATCAAAGATTTAACGTCCTCAGAAAGAGATTACGCAAAAACATCACTGTTTGCGCAACGTGAAAACGATAGCTGGAGAGAGAAGGTCTGCTGGCGCAAAGTCATACCATTCAACTGATACAATTAAAATAATTTATCGGGTTATTTGTTTGATTTTGTTTGTTTTTTGTTTAATTGATGAGATTGATATATGCTGATGACTGGCATGATAAATGGGTATGAATAATGGGCAACCGGACAAAAGATGACGAGCTGTACCGCGAAATGTGCAGAGTGGTAGGGAAGGTGGTTCTGGAGATGCGCGATTTGGGTCAGGAGCCAAAGCACATAGTCATCGCTGGTGTGTTGCGTACAGCATTAGCAAATAAACGTATTCAGCGTAGCGAATTGGAAAAGCAAGCGATGGAAACAGTTATTAACGCACTGGTGAAATAATTGTTCGGGGATGGAGTGCAATACTTCATCCTCTATTATTTTATTGCTCTATGAGGATTTGTTTTAAGAAAGGTATAAAAGGGAATTATCATAATTTCGATATGTATTTTAATTTATAGCGTATTGGCTGTAGTGCCTGTACTACGGCATGTCCGTGGATGATGGCCACCGTAAATACCAAAAGTAAAAAATAACCGAGTGGAAAGATATTACTGTGTGAGTCTTGCAAAGGAAAAATCATGGCTAATATTCTCGGTCCAGGTTGCAGCGCCGTGCTGGCATATCATGACGGCGAAAGAGTGCGCTTTGCCGTCGCCGTTGAAGGCGAAAATAATATTTGTGCCGGAGTTCGCTATCGTCTCAATGAGCAACATCAGTTTGTTGAGTGCTGATAACTTTACCTTTAATCAAACGTAAGACGCCGGCGTGAACGGGAAGCAGGCTTTGCGATGGCCTGTGCCATAGCCTTGCCAATTTCTGCACAAGCCGTAAGCCCCTGAATGAAAGGCTGGTCGTGCATCAGCCAGGGTAACGCGCCGAATGCCACGCGCCCCCGTAATTCTTCAGGCTGCTGTAACGAATAATCTTCACCAACATCAGGGATTTCCTCGCCTGTTTTCTGCAACTGTTCGCGCAGCCCAGGGAAAGGAATATCTTGTATTTTGAGTGGACGTTGACCCCGGGCATCAATAAAAACATCAAACGAGTAGCTGTTGTCTGCTGTTTTCAGAACGGTGTGCGTTTCGTTGGTTTCCATCTCGTAGTCCTCACCAAGGGCGAGAATATGAATGATCCCCGCCTCGCGCAAGGCCAGCAGGCGACGAATAGATTCTGAAGGGATTGCCGCATAATTATCGATAAAGACTCTGGCAAGTCCTTTACTGAATCGTTTATGGTCGTGTACATTCAGATGCGGCACAATTTCCTGTACGGCTTCATGCAAACGCAGAATGGCATAACGCCAGGGGACAGTATGTTTTTCCCGTTTATTTTGCTCGACTTCGGCTAAGTTCTCTTCCGCCCAGCCAAAAGGATCATGTTGTTTACGCTCGGCAAACCAGGCTTGAGCAAAGGTATCTACATTGAGGCTCTCTAACGCTATACGTTGACTCCAGTCAGGATCGGCAGAACTAATTTCTTGTTGTATCAATTTGAATACCCGATCCAACAGACCGTCTGCACCTTTTTCTATTTCTCTATTTAAAGCCTGTTCTGTGACGATGCGTAATGGTTTGTAGGGGATAGGGCAATAGAAATCGGCTTCCGGCAAAATACCTGTACGGGACATCAACGTAATATGCAGATTTTCACTGTTACTATCGCGTTGAAAGCGAACGTGTTGATTATCTTCTTCAATAAACGAACCGTGCTGAATGGCAACCGCCATTGCTGCATCCAGTCCGCTCAAGGATGTGCCTATAATGCCGACGTTACAGGCATCAATTTTCGCTTCCAGTAATCCTGACTACGGGCTGGGGAAATACGTTCGGGTGACTTCTTCTTCATCAGGCCAGACGTGACCGGTAGCTATCAGCGCTAAATCGAACGTCTCTGTGAGTAGATCCTGATTTGTGGCAAGAATGACACCGGAGTCTGTGACCTGCAGATCGGTCACCTGACATGATTCATACACGTTTATCTCAAAATTCAACTGCCGGGCTTGTTCAACTAATTGTAAAAAGCAATTGCGAAAATACTCACCCAGCAGAATACGCGGTAAAAACTGGCGATCGTGCAAGGTATCTTTTTTAACGCCGTAACGTTGCAGGTGACTGGCCTCTTGCCTTTGTAACCATTCCAGATAAGTACAATAAATCGGTGGTATTTCAATACTGGCAATATTTGCCAGCATAATTTTAGAATTTTCTTCATCGCTGTACGGCATACCGACACCGGCTTCGTCGGCCTGCTCGAAGATGGAAATAGAAAGCGGCGTTTGTTGTTGTAAAAGTGAGAAGAAAGTATAAATCCCTGTTGGTCCGGCACCCACAATGGCGATTTTTTTCATTGTTACTTACCTGTGTGCATTCTTTCGAATTTAGCGTTATCAGATAAGTTTGGTTGAAATCTATATAAAATGAGAAATTTCAGACAGGGATGAAAAGGGCGCTAACCGCCCTTCATTAAGATCTGTCAGGCGAGTTTTGCCTGATTGATGTGACTCAGTGGCTCATTGACATCGAAAACTTTGGCAATAACTTCATCGACACCGAGATTTTTCAGGAGAGCTGTATGTTTGTCCAGATAGGCAAGAGCGCTTTTTTCATCAGCAAAGAGATAGATGCCACCGGCTTCGTGGTTCTTTTCACTTTCCGTCCACACCTTCCACAGAAAACCGGGTTCCTGATTAATCGACTCGGCAAGCGGTTTAAGCTGTTCGGCCATTTCATTGCCAAAGGGACCATTAAATGAAAAGTGAAGCTGTAACAAAGTCGCCATCGTTATTCTCCTTCTGATAACACATACGAAAATAGTGTAAATCTTTTAACGTATTGGATACAGAGAATAAATAAGGGAATAAAAATGAGGAGACCAGACTAAGAAAATCTGGTGCGTCCGAGTGGACTCGAACCACCGACCCCCACCATGTCAAGGTGGTGCTCTAACCAACTGAGCTACGGACGCAGGATGGTGCGTTCAATTGGACTCGAACCAACGACCCCCACCATGTCAAGGTGGTGCTCTAACCAACTGAGCTATGAACGCAACGTTGTAGGTGACAACGGGGACGAATATTAGCGGCAGAGTGGAAAGGTGGCAAGAGGTAAAACGTAATTTTCTGCACCATTTCGACCGTTTGCAGAGCTTTTAAGCAAATCGTCTATATTTTGTTGATTTTAAAGGGCGGTTTTTGTTCAGAGTCATATTTACATCTGACACAGTCAATGGCCTCGCGCATCAGGATGTAAACCGTGCCGTTTGCCTCCATATCAATTCTGGCGTGGATAAATCCTTCGTAGCCTTTACACTTAGGTGGTGATAAGGGCACACAGATGCAGCAAAGGAATAAATCATGGGATCTGATGAAAAAAATTTGATGAGCGACGGGAACGTGCAAATTGTTAAGACAGGCGAGGTCGTCAGTGCGACTCAACTTACGGACGGTGAGTTGATTATTGAGGCTGGCGGAAGGGCAGAAAACACCATAGTGACTGGTGCGGGCTGGCTGAAAGTGGAAGCAGGCGGGATCGCCAGGGGGGCACAGTACGGCAACAATGGCACGTTATCAGTCAGTGACGGGGCCATTGCCACAGATATTGTTCAGTCCGACGGTGGAGCAATTAGCCTTTCAACGCTCGCCACTGTTAATGGCCGCCACCCTGAAGGTGAATTTAGCGTTGATCAGGGCTATGCCTGCGGTTTGTTGCTGGAGAACGGCGGTAACTTGCGCGTACTGGAAGGTCATCGGGCAGAAAAAATTATTCTCGATCAGGCTGGTGGTTTGTTGGTTAACGGAACAACTTCATCTGCAATAGTGGATGAAGGCGGTGAATTGTTGGTTTACCCAGGTGGAGAAGCTTCCAACAGTATGATTAACCAGGGCGGTGTCTTTATGCTGGCGGGGAAAGCCAGCGATACGACACTTGTGGGCGGTGCCATGAATAATCTTGGTGGAGAAGACATCCACACCCTGGTTGAGAATAGCGCCGTTTATCGCCTGGGGACGGACGGTCTACAGCTCTACAGTTCCGGTAAGGCTAAAGATTTGGCGGTGAATACGGGGGGACGGGCTGAAATTCATGCGGGGACGGTGGAAAATGTGGTGGTGAAAGGTGGCACGATGATTGTTATGTCTCCCACCAGCGCGGACGATAAATTTGTAGTGGAAGAGGATTGTGCGCCAGTTGAACTGATGGGTAACGTCGCCGTACAAGAAAGTAGCTCTTTGATTATTGGTTATGGTGCCGATTTACAGCAGTCAACGGTTACGGTACAGCAGGGGGGCGTGTTAATCCTCGATGGTAGCACGGTGAAGGGTGACAGTGTCACTTTTCGTATTGGAGAGTTAAAGCTTGACGGTGGAAAAGTGTGGCTGATCACGGCGGCAGCAACGCATGTACAACTGAAAGCGAAAAGCCTGCGCGGAGAAGGAACGATCTGCCTGCAAACCAGTGCGAAAGAGATTTCGCCTGACTCTATCAGTGTGAAAGGGGAAGTTAGCGGTGATATTCACGTTGAGATAACGGATGCCAGTCGGCAACCTGTCTGTAGCGCGCTTAAACTTCAGCCAGACGAAGACGGGATTGGCGCAACGCTCCGGCCTGCATGAAAACAAAGGCGCAACCCGCGAAGGTTGCGCCTTGTCTTTATTAACGAGCGGCTCGTTGCAGAATAATGGCTGACGGTAAACGTTGCAGAAAACGCATACGCAGCATCATCATAATGGCAGCAGAAGTCAGGCCGATAATAAAACCGATCCAGAAGCCTGCTGGCCCCATTGGTTCAACCACCAGATCGGTCAGAGCCAGAATGTAGCCGCTCGGCAAACCCAGCACCCAGTAAGCCGTAAAGGTGATATAGAAAATGGAACGCGTATCTTTATAACCACGCAAAATCCCACTGCCGATCACCTGTATGGAGTCAGAAATCTGATACACCGCTGCCAGTAACATCAAGTGAGCCGCCAGCGTCACAACCTCTGGGTTATCGTTATACAACAGGGCGATTTGCTCCCGCAGTGAAATCGTGAAAATTGCGGTCAGAGTCGCCATACAAACGCCAACCATAAGCCCTGTCCGTGCGGCTGTTTGTGCATCCAGCGTCGAACCCTGACCCAGACGATAACCTACGCGGATGGTTACCGCTGCAGCCAGTGACATTGGAAGAACGAACATCAACGAACTGAAGTTCAGTGCAATCTGGTGGCCTGCCACATCGACAATACCGAGTGGGGATACCAACAGCGCCACCACAGCAAACAGCGTCACTTCAAAGAACAGCGCCAGCGCGATAGGAAGACCAAGTTGCACCAGGCGTTTCATGGCGGCTGGATCCGGTTTAGCGGTGCCTTTTTCGTTGCGGATATCGCGCATGGAGCGGGCACGTTTAATATAAGAAACCATAGCGAGGAACATCACCCAATACACAGCCGCAGTCGCCACACCACAGCCGACGCCACCGAGTTCTGGCATCCCAAAATGACCATAAATAAAGATATAGTTCACTGGAATGTTCACCAACAGGCCAATAAAACCCATCACCATCCCAGGTTTGGTTTTTGCCAGACCTTCACACTGGTTACGTGCGACCTGGAAGAATAGATAGCCCGGTGCGCCCCACAACAGTGCTCGCAGATAACCTACCGCTTTATCAGCGAGCGCCGGATCGATATTTTGCATGGAGCGGATGATATAACCCGCATTCCACAGTACCACCATAATGAGCACTGAAACGAAACCGGCAAGCCAGAAACCTTGTCGCACCTGGTGCGCAATGCGCTCACGGCGACCAGAACCATTTAATTGCGCGATAACCGGCGTTAATGCCAGTAGCAGTCCGTGGCCAAAGAGGATGGCCGGAAGCCAGATTGACGTACCGATAGCCACCGCCGCCATGTCGGTGGCACTATAGCCGCCCGCCATCACGGTATCGACAAAACCCATTGCGGTTTGGGCGATTTGCGCGAGAATCACCGGGATTGCTAATGCTAATAACAGACGCGCTTCACTGATATACTTCTGCACGTGAACACCTTTTATATTGTTGTTATATGAGAGACTAAAAAGCCGCCTGAATGGGCAGCAAAAAGAAGAAGCAGGGGAAATTCAGTCTATTGTAGCGAGGATTTATTAATTCTCCAGTGAAAAAATAACCATTCAGCCCCCTTTACTGGCAAGGGTGTTTCCCACCTGCTATTGTGCTGAACAGAATGCCTTAACTGATTTCAGGAGTTGTAAGTATGTTTACGGGGATAGTGCAGGGCACTGCAAAACTGGTGTCGATTGACGAGAAACCAAATTTTCGTACTCATGTGGTTGAGTTACCTGACTACATGCTTGATGGTCTGGAGACCGGTGCGTCTGTAGCACACAACGGTTGTTGCCTGACCGTGACGGAAATCAACGGTAACCATATCAGTTTTGACCTGATGAAAGAGACGTTACGCATTACCAATCTTGGCGATTTACAGGTTGGGGATTGGGTAAATGTAGAACGTGCGGCGAAATTCAGTGATGAAATAGGTGGGCATTTAATGTCGGGTCATATTATGACCACCGCCGAAGTCGCGAAAATATTAACCTCTGAAAATAATCGCCAGATCTGGTTTAAAGTGCAGGATAGTCAGTTGATGAAATATATCCTGTATAAAGGATTTATCGGAATCGACGGTATTAGCCTGACCGTAGGCGAAGTAACGTCGACCCGTTTCTGTGTGCATTTAATTCCGGAAACGCTGGAACGTACCACCCTCGGTAAGAAAAAACTCGGCGCGCGTGTCAATATCGAAATCGATCCACAAACTCAGGCAGTGGTAGATACAGTAGAACGTGTGCTGGCAATGCGTGAGCAGGCCTTGAATCAATAAGATACTGAAGCCTGATTTGAAATGACATCGCCCCCAAAACGGGGGCGATAGAATGACATTTAGCGTGCAACCCGAAGACCGCTTTCGATCCCACGTGAGAACACCACTTGCCAGAGCTGAATATCGCGGGCGCGGAAAGCACCAGCGCAAGCATTCAGATAATAGGTAAACATCCGTTTAAAGCGCTCACTGTAGTTATCAGCAATTTCTGGCCATGCGGCGAGGAATCGCTCATACCAGGCCATTAACGTGGTGTCGTAATCGGCACCAAAGTTATGCCAGTCTTCCATCACGAAATGCGGTTCGCTGGAGCGAGCAATTTGCCGAACAGAGGGCAGACAACCGTTCGGAAAAATATATTTATTTATCCACGGGTCAACATTCAGGTCGGTTTTTTTCGAGCCGATAGTATGCAACAGGAAAATACCTTCCGGTTTCAGATTACGATCCACCACTTCGAAATAGGTATCGTAATTTTTCGGCCCGACATGTTCGAACATTCCAACCGAAACAATACGGTCAAACTGGTCGTTCAGGTCCCGGTAATCTTGCAGCAAGATGGTGACATCCAGACCTGCGCAGCGCTCCTGAGCCATTTTTTGCTGTTCGGCAGAAATCGTGACACCCACCACACTTACGTCATAATTAGACGCCATGTAATGTGCCAGACCGCCCCAACCACAGCCAATATCCAGTACGCGCATACCCGGTTTTAACTGCAATTTTTCACAGATCATTTTGAGCTTCGCTTGCTGGGCTGATTCCAGATTATCGGCATCTTTCCAGTAAGCGCAGGAGTATTGCATGAAGGGATCAAGCATGCGGCTAAACAAGTCATTACCGAGATCGTAATGCTCTTTGCCAACTATCCAGGCACGTTTTTTACTTTGTAGATTGAAAAGGCGTGCACCAGCAATGCGCAGTGTGTCTTTGAAATGATGGGGGAGTTGGTTTTCGAGACCTGCGCGCAAGACCTTGCTAAAAAACATATCCAGTCGGTCACATTCCCACCAACCATCCATATAACTTTCGCCTAACCCTAACGATCCTTCTTGCAGGACGCGTTTAAAAAAATCGGGGTTTTTAACACGAATATCTGCCGGAGCAGGGCCATTAATAGCAATGCCAGCACGGCTAAGTAATTCGTTGGCGATACGATACCAGTTGTCATCCGGTACACTGACTTCTTCTATACACGATGAACTCATAGTTTCTCCATCACTGGTCGGTGATCAGAACCTTAAAACAGCGTAGACGCTTTTTGGGCTTTGTGAGAAATCTCGCAGAAAAAACCGCGAGTCTATAATCCGACGTAGAACAGAGGGAAAGGAGGAACCCTTGCCGAAATGACCATCCATAGTAAACCGGGAACACTCCTGTCCCCGTAGAAACATAATATTTATCGTAATCTTAACAACTGAAAATTAGTATAGGCCGCTAATTTCAATCATACAACAAAATTTTGTTAGCGGCCTAAGTATAAAGATATCGATATATATCAATGCGATTCACTATGAGCGACTTCGGCATTGCTTTGATTCTGGCAGTCTCGTTCTTTACAACGTTGCATCATGTAACCCAGAGCGGCCAGCACCACAGTTGATAACATCACGCTAGTGGTGGTGAACAGAGGTGTGCTAACGCTGATAAGCCAGGAAACCACCAGGCTTGCGAGGAAGCACAGTCCCAGTTGCAGAGTGTTCTGCAAGGCTGCGGCGCGTCCGGTTGCATGTGGGAAGGGCCGCAACGCCTGTGCGACAACAATCGGGTAGATTGCGCCGTTGGCAATCGCCATCACACAGAATGGGACCAGAATTTCGACCAGTGAAACATGGCTAATGAATCCTGCCGCCCAGGTTGCCACGACGCTGACAGCAAACAGCATCAGTAGCCACGGCAACAACTGCTTACCTTGCCATTTCTGCAACGCGGCGCGACAGCCATAACCACCAATCAGAAACGCAATAGTTTGCGGGACATAACTTAAACCAATGACGGCCGGGCTGTAACCCATTTCGCTAAGGATGAACGGAGAACCGGTCAGCCAGGCAAAGAAACTGGCTGAACAGGCAGCATAAATCAGTACGTTTCCGCGATAGATTTTTGAACGCAGCAGATCGGTAAAGGTCAGACCATCCTGGCTATCATTACGTGCTTTAGTCGTGGGTTTAAGCCAGAAAATGGGCAGAATCAGTACTACGGTAATGGCAAACAGGGTGGCGAAAATCGCCTGCCAGGAAAAATGGACCAGCAGCCAGCTACCTAAAAGAGGAGCAAGCGCCGGAGACAGTCCCACTAACGGCATGATAGTGGCGAAAATACGATTCACTTTTTGTGAAGGGTAGTAGTCCGTCACCAACGCCTGCCAGATAACTGCCGCGGCGCAGACCCCCACAGCTTGCACGAACCGCAATACCAGCAGAGTGACGGCGTTTTCCACCCATAACATCCCCAGACTACCCAGAGCAAAAATTGTCAGGCCGATCAATAACACCGGTTTACGACCATATCGGTCGGAGAGCGGCCCCCACAAGAGCTGGGCTGCGGCAAAACCGGCAAGGAACAGACTAAGGCTGGCACTGACAGCAGACGCAGGCGTTTGCAGATCGGCCTGAATGGCGGCGAAAGCAGGCAGATACATATCGGTTGCCAGAAAACCGAGTACGCTCAAACCCGCCAGCCAGACTAAAAATCTTTTCCCAGGTTGCATGTATATTCTCTAAATCTCTCAATTAAACACCGTCGCAAAGTGTAGGGAGTGAAATTCGTGTTGTGAAACGGTAATATTTGATGACTGGTTTCAAAAATTTTGCAGGCAAACTATGTGGTCTGAGTATTCTCTCGAAGTGGTTGATGCGGTGGCGCGTAATGGTAGTTTTAGCGCCGCGGCCCAGGAGTTGCATCGCGTTCCTTCTGCGGTCAGCTATACCGTTCGTCAGTTGGAAGAGTGGCTGGCAGTGCCGCTTTTTGAAAGGCGTCATCGTGACGTGGAACTGACCGCTGCCGGGGCGTGGTTTCTCAAAGAAGGGCGCTCTGTTGTCAAAAAAATGCAGATCACTCGCCAGCAATGTCAGCAGATAGCGAACGGTTGGCGCGGTCAGTTAGCCATCGCGGTAGATAATATTGTCAGGCCAGAACGCACGCGGCAGATGATTGTTGATTTCTATCGCCATTTTGATGACGTCGAACTTCTGGTTTTTCAGGAGGTGTTTAACGGTGTCTGGGATGCGCTTTCCGACGGACGTGTGGAACTGGCGATTGGTGCGACACGGGCGATTCCGGTAGGTGGGCGTTACGCCTTCCGTGATATGGGAATGTTGAGCTGGAGTTGTGTTGTTGCCCGCCACCATCCGCTTGCGTCGATGAATGGGCCGTTCAGCGATGATACGTTGCGCAACTGGCCGTCACTGGTGCGCGAAGACACGTCACGGACGCTGCCCAAACGTATTACCTGGCTGCTCGATAACCAAAAGCGCCTGGTTGTCCCGGACTGGGAATCATCGGCAACCTGTATCTCGGCCGGGTTATGCATTGGCATGGTGCCGACCCATTTCGCTAAACCGTGGCTGAACGAGGGGAAGTGGGTAGCATTAGAACTGGAAAATCCATTCCCTGATTCGGCATGTTGTCTGACCTGGCAGCAGAATGATATGTCGCCTGCGTTAACCTGGCTGCTGGAGTATCTCGGTGATAGCGAGACGCTGAATAAGGAATGGCTGCGGGAGCCGGAAGAGACTCCCGCAACGGATGATTAACGACGATAGTCGCGGAACGGGCCGTCAGCCACGGAGCGGCGTTCAATAAGCCGCGGATGAACTTCAATTGACTGCGGTTCTTCGCGTTTGTTGACGATACGATCCAACAGCATGTTGAACGCCGTTTCGCCCAGCGAATCTTTTGGCTGATGGATAGTCGTCAGCGCCGGAGTAAAATAACGGGCGTTGCGCACGTTATCATAACCGATCAGCGAAATATCTTGCGGTACGCGCAGACCCATTTCATCAGCGGCGCAAAGTGCGCCCATAGCCATGATATCGCCGCCACAGAAGACAGCAGTAGGGCGGTGCGGTTGCGACAGGATTTGCTGCATGGCGCGATAACCCGATTCAGGCTCAAAGTCACCCTGCACAATCCAGTTTTCCGGCACCTTGATCATGGCTTCTTCCATCGCTTTCATAAAACCCGCCAGACGGCCAGCGCCGGTGTTGCGCTCCAGCGGACCAGGAATAACGCCAATTTCGCGATGACCGCGTTCAATCAGATAGCGCCCGGCCATGTAGCCGCCTTCAAAAGCGTTATCGATAACTGCATCGGTAAAGTCCGCTTTTGCTTCGCCCCAGTCCATCACCACCATCGGGATATGGCGATACTCTTCCAGCATCGCCAGCAATGGTTCCGGATACTCAGAACACATGACCAGCAGGCCATCGACGCGTTTTTGCGCCATCATCGACAGATAGGCCCGCTGTTTCTCAAGATTGTTCCACGCATTGCCCAGAATCAGTGTGTAGCCTTTCTGGAAGCAATTTTTTTCTACCGCTTCAATGATCTCGGCAAAATAGGCCGCTTCGCTGCTGGTCGCCAGCAAACCGATAGACTTGGTGTGGTTAACCTTCAGGCTACGCGCCACCGCGCTAGGAGAGTAGTGTAATTCTTTAATCGCTGCCCACACAGCGTTACGAGTCTCTTCCGCGACAAAACGCGTTTTGTTTATAACGTGTGACACAGTTGTAGTGGAAACGTTTGCTCGTTTCGCTACATCTTTTATTGTTGCCATTCCATTTCACTCCAGACCCTAACTTCAGCTCCTGCAAAATCGCAAGGTAAACGTTTGCCTTTACACACCTTACGCACAACGAAAGTGTTGCGGTACGCCGGAAAAATGACACGGAGCGTCAGGAAGGGGTCAATGGCCAGTACGCAAATAGTGTAAGCGTGGAATTTTGGCCGATCTTGATGAAAAGGGGAAGTAGTAAAAACACTTATCATTATAAATGCCGGGAGATTTTTTCATCACACTGTGTAAAAATGAGTAATATCATTTTTTGTGTGGTAATAAAAAAGGAGAAAACTTGATGAGCACCGACCTTAAATTTTCATTGGTAACAACCATTATCGTTCTTGGTTTGATCGTGGCAGTGGGTTTGACTGCCGCGCTGCACTGATTTCCCCTCGAGGGAGCGCGTTCTCCCTCGCATCTCTCTCCTCTTTGTTAGCAAAATGGCAAAAGTGTTTTCTCTTTTTGTTATTTTCATTCTTTTGTGATTGATGTCATGCTTTCGCCACTTTGATGAACATCGCGTGATGACGCGAAGAGGTGGAGATTAGGCATGAAAATTAACTATCCGTTGCTGGCGCTGGCGATTGGCGCGTTTGGTATCGGGACAACGGAGTTCTCGCCAATGGGCCTGTTGCCCGTCATTGCGCGCGGTGTGGATGTCTCGATTCCTGCTGCCGGAATGTTAATCAGTGCCTATGCGGTTGGTGTGATGGTTGGCGCGCCGCTGATGACATTATTACTTTCTCATCGTGCCCGCCGCAGCGCGCTGATTTTCCTGATGGCGATTTTTACCCTTGGTAATGTACTTTCTGCCATTGCCCCGGATTACATGACACTGCTGCTTTCACGTATTTTGACCAGTCTGAATCACGGTGCATTTTTTGGCCTGGGGTCAGTTGTGGCCGCAAGCGTTGTGCCAAAACATAAACAGGCCAGCGCAGTTGCGACCATGTTTATGGGCTTAACTTTGGCGAATATCGGCGGTGTTCCGGCGGCGACCTGGCTGGGTGAAACTATTGGCTGGCGAATGTCGTTCCTGGCAACGGCGGGGTTGGGCGTGATTTCGATGATTAGCCTGTACTTCTCTTTACCGAAAGGTGGCGCAGGGGCGCGACCAGAAGTGAAAAAAGAGCTGGCGGTGCTGCTGCGTCCGCAGGTGTTATCGGCTTTACTGACGACGGTGTTGGGGGCTGGCGCAATGTTTACGCTCTACACTTATATTTCTCCGGTGCTGCAAAGTATCACCCACGCGACGCCGGTGTTTGTTACAGCCATGCTGGTGCTGATTGGTGTCGGATTCTCTATCGGTAACTATCTCGGCGGTAAACTGGCAGATCGTTCGGTCAACGGCACGCTGAAGGGATTTTTGTTGCTGCTGATGGTGATTATGCTGGCAATCCCGTTCCTGGCCCGTAATGAGTTCGGTGCGGCAATCAGCATGGTAGTGTGGGGCGCGGCAACCTTTGCGGTCGTACCGCCCTTGCAGATGCGAGTGATGCGAGTCGCCAGCGAAGCGCCGGGTCTGTCATCATCGGTGAATATTGGTGCCTTTAACCTTGGAAATGCATTGGGAGCGGCTGCTGGTGGTGCGGTGATTTCCGGTGGTCTGGGGGACAGTTTTGTGCCGGTGATGGGGGCGATTGTCGCGGGACTGGCATTATTGTTGGTGTTTATGTCAGCCAGAAAACAACCTGAAGCAGTTTGCGTTGCCAACAGCTAATAAAACAAAAACGCAGAAGGATAACCTTCTGCGTTACAGTTTGCAGGCAAAGTGCGATTTATCTTGCCAGATGTGGTGTTAACGCCTCATCCGCGTAGGTCTGATAAGCGTAACGCATCAGGCAATGTTGCATTTGCCATCAGTTATTATGCCGCGAGATTTTTCGCCACGAACTCCCAGTTCACCAGCGCCCAGAAGTGTTCCAGGTAGCCAGGACGCGCATTGCGATAGTCGATGTAGTAAGCGTGTTCCCAGACATCAACGGTCAGCAGCGGGGTCGCATCGGTGGTCAGCGGAGTACCGGCATTAGAAGTAGAAACGATAGCCAGTTTGCCATCGCTGTTTTTCACCAGCCAGGTCCAGCCAGAACCAAAGTTTTTGATCGCAGCATCAGTAAACTGCGCTTTAAAATCGGCAAAGCTACCAAAAGAAGCGGCGATAGCGTCAGCCAGTTCACCAGTCGGTTCGCCACCGGCGTTCGGTGCCAGGCAGTTCCAGTAGAAAGTATGGTTCCAGACCTGAGCAGCGTTGTTGAATACGCCACCTTCAGAGCTACGAATAATCTCTTCCAGTGATTTACCTTCAAACGCAGTACCTTTGATCAGGTTGTTCAGGTTAGTGACATAAGTTTGATGATGTTTGCCGTAGTGATACTCGATAGTTTCCGCAGAAATGTGCGGTGCCAGAGCATCTTTAGCATATGGTAGTGCAGGTAATTCAAATGACATTGCTACTCTCCTTTATTATTAATTGGCATACGTACAATAGCCTTATTGTGCGTAAGGATAGGGTAGCAAAATAAAAGGTGAGACAAAAGATGAACTTACCCTGTTGCTGTAACAACAGGGTAAAGTTTTAGCGAAGTGTTTTTGGGGTCATTACCCGACGAGCACCTACATAGTGGCGCTGCCAGTAATCTTCGCTTAAAGAAGTGATTTTAATTTCCTGTCCACTGCGCGGAGACTGAATAAATTTGCCGTTGCCAACATACACGCCAACGTGATCGGCGGTTCCGCGACCCTGAGTGCGGAAGAAGACCAGGTCGCCATTTTTCAATTCACTGCGATCGATCGGTGCGGCGTCACGCAGGTGATACATTTCGTTAGCTGTACGTGGAATACGGATCTTCACCAGATCTTTATAGGCGTAATAAACCAGCCCGCTACAATCGAAACCGGTACGCGGTGAGCTGCCGCCCCAGCGATATGGCTTGCCAATTTGTTGCATCAGTTTATTCATTGCCACGGTAGTGGCTTTCTGTACTTTGGCTTTATGCGCGTCAGCGAGGGTTCCTGGTGCGGCATTTTTAACTTTCACGCAATGTGTTTTATAACCCTTACGTTTAGTGCACTTTTCCGTAAAGCTGGCTGCCGCTGTTTTATTCACAACTTGTTTGCTGCGGTTTTTGGCGTTTTTAGAAGCGGTAATGGAGGATTTTTTTACGGAAGAAGCAGTTTTACTTTTAGTGGTACTTTTACTGGCGGCTTTTTTCGCTGTTTTCTGGCTGGCTTTATTGGTCTTTTTGGTGGTTGCCGTGCTTTTCTTTTTATCTGCTTTTTTGGTGATGTGAGTAGTAGCAGAACTCTCCCTGGCTTGCTTTGAAGCATGGGCCATAGGCGTTAAAGGCAGGGTGGTAAAAAGTAAAGCACAGAGCGTGATCGAAATACGGTTTATCCGCGCCACTGAGCGTCCCTCTGTTAAGGCAGGTCTATCATGCCTGCGTCTGATTTACAAAACTTGATGATTCTAATGCATAGAAGAAGAGAAAGTTAATAGCTTTTATTGTTAAAAAATATATTTCGTCGGTGAGCGTAAAAAAATGCAGCAGTGAAAGCTGGAAATGGTCATAAATACGCCAGTTTGCAGCGCAACAGCGAAGAAACGAATATTTGAAATGCAACAAATAGAGCAAAGGGATAAAATAGCAAAAGCGTGATGAAAATGTTATTTTCCGTTGCCGCACTGACCCGCTACAATGTCAGATTACTGCCGTAAAGAAGTTTGAGGAAGCAAGACAATGAGCACCACTATCGAAAAAATCCAACGCCAGATTGCTGAAAATCCGATCCTGCTGTACATGAAAGGTTCACCGAAACTGCCAAGCTGCGGTTTTTCTGCCCAGGCAGTTCAGGCGCTTGCCGCATGTGGCGAACGTTTTGCCTACGTTGATATCCTGCAGAATCCGGACATTCGCGCGGAACTGCCGAAATACGCTAACTGGCCGACTTTCCCACAGTTGTGGGTGGACGGCGAGCTGGTAGGTGGCTGTGATATCGTGATCGAAATGTATCAGCGTGGCGAACTGCAGCAGCTAATCAAAGAAACCGCCGCTAAATACAAGTCTGAAGAGCCGGACGCGGAATAATCCGTCCCGCAATACTGACGGAGGCTAACGGGCATCCGTCAGTGTTTTTTATCCCCAATCCAGCCCTTGTGGCGAACTGGAAAATCCCGCCTCACGCAGCAGCGTAAACATCGGCGTTTGCCGTACCGGTTGATCATTCACTTCTGTCAATGTAAAGCGTAGCCGTGGTTCGCGGCGTAGTGCGGTTGCCAGTGCGTGGAATACTTCTGGGGGGAGCAGTTCATCTTTTTCTTGCCATACCAGCATCTTCTTGCCGCCTTGTGCCAGGTAGAGCAACAATTTTCCGCCAGCAATGACTACCAGCGCCCCCGCCCACGGTTCATGCACTCGTCGCCCATAAGGGGAGTGTAAAATAATACGCCAGTCGCCAATTTCATCGTGACAGCGTTCGAGAACCAGGTGGCGACTTCCCGGAACAACAATTAACGCTATTCCCCGTGAATATCATGCATGATTCGTGGAATAGCCTCACTATAGATGCCTGAGTCATTACATGTCATCAGGCATCGACTCGATTACACCTCTTCAGCGGCAGGGAGCGGCCAGCCGCCCAGTCGTTTCCAGCGGTTGACGATTTCACAAAACAGCACGGCGGTGCGTTCAGTGTCGTACAGCGCGGAATGCGCCTGGGTGCTGTCAAAATCCATGCCAGCGGTCTGGCAGGCTTTTGATAATACGGTTTGTCCGAGAGCCAGCCCGGCCAGTGCCGCGGTGTCGAAAGTGACAAAAGGGTGGAACGGGTTACGTTTCAGTGAGGCGCGTTCTGCGGCAGCCATCATAAAACTGTGGTCGAAATTGGCATTGTGCGCCACCATAATGGCGCGGTTACAGCCGCTCGCTTTAATGCCTTTACGGACAACTTTGAAAATCTCATGCAACGCCTCATATTCGCTGACTGCACCGCGATCGGGATCGTTCGGGTCAATACCATTGAAGGCGAGGGCTTCTGGTTGCAAATTAGCGCCGACAAACGGCTCGACGTGAAAATGTAATGTGGTGTCCGGCATCAGCCAGCCTTGTTCATCCATTTTCAGGGTGATGGCGGCGATCTCAAGCAGTGCATCGGTTTTGGCGTTAAATCCGGCGGTTTCGACATCGATCACAACAGGATAAAAACCACGAAAACGGTCGCACAGACCGGTAAGTTGAGCGTTATCGGACATCTGATTCTCTTAATACGGAAAAATTGCAGCGTGCATTATGACAAATATTACCCGCTGATGCAGTAAAGATGCGGGCGCGATGAGTTCACGCCCGGCAGGAGATTAGTTGCCCAGACCGCGACCGGCGTCTTTCTCTTCAATCAATTCAATTTTGTAACCGTCTGGATCTTCCACAAAAGCGATAACCGTAGTACCGCCTTTTACCGGACCCGCTTCACGGGTAACGTTACCGCCGTTCTGACGGATTTTTTCGCAAGCTTCTGCGGCGTTATCGACGCTAAGGGCGATGTGACCATAAGCGGTGCCAAGTTCGTATTTATCCACGCCCCAGTTATAGGTCAGTTCAATTACCGCTTCTTCTGTTTCCGGGCCGTAGCCAACAAACGCCAGCGAGTATTTGTATTCTGGATTTTCGCTGGTACGCAGCAGTTTCATGCCCAGCACGTTGGTATAAAAATCGATGGAGCGTTGCAGATCGCCAACGCGCAGCATGGTGTGAAGAAGACGCATCTTTATATCCTCAAAATGGCTAACAGATTCAAAATGTTGTTTTAGTATAGCGGCGGTTTTGCGCCGCTCGCAATGTTGGATTACAGCGTAGGGTAGTCGGTATAACCTTCCGCACCGCCGCCGTAAAAACTTTCGGCACGCTGTGGGTTAAGCTCAGCTTTGCGCTGCAATCGAGCGACCAGATCCGGGTTTGCAATCCAGTCACGACCAAACGCCACCGCATCAATTAACCCTTTGCCGATCAGCGTTTCTGCTTTTTCTACCGTATATGCACCAGCCCCGATAATCGGGCCGTGGAAACGGGCGCGTACTTTTTCGCGGAACGCCTCGGTATATGGTTTGCCGCCTGCCCAGTCTGGTTCGGACATATGCAGATAAGCAATGCCGCGTTTACCCAGTTGTTCAATCAGATACAGCGCATCGGCTTCTTCATTCGGGCCGTTATCGGTGTTCTGGAAAGTACCAATTGGCGAAACGCGAATACCAATGCGATCGGCACCCCATTCTTTAATCCCGGCATCAACAACTTCCAGCACCAGACGAGCGCGATTTTCCACGCTGCCGCCGTACTGATCGGTACGATGGTTGGAGGATGGAGAGAGGAACTGATGCAGTAAATAACCGTGAGCGGAGTGGAGTTCCACCAGATCAAAACCGGCTTCACGGGCGTTGGCGATAGCCTGGCGGAAATCGTTGACAATACCCGGGATTTCTTCCAGCTCCAGCGCACGCGGCATGGTGGTTTCGACGCGGATCGCCTGACCATTTTCATCGCGCAGAGAAGTTCGTGTACCCGCACTAAGTGCAGAAGGCGCTACCGGTGCCTGGCCACCAGGTTGCAGGCTGGCGTGAGAAATGCGCCCCGTGTGCCAAAGTTGCACGGCGATATGACCATTTTCAGCATGAACACCGGCGGTAATTTTTTTCCACGCGGCGATTTGCTCCGGACTATGAATGCCTGGCGCGCCCGCATACCCTTTTGCCTGGGCGGAAACCTGGGTGGCTTCGCTAATGATCAAACCTGCACTGGCGCGTTGGCGATAATATTCCGCCATCAACGGAGTAGGGATATCACCCGGTTCAATGCTACGCAGGCGCGTCAGAGGAGCCATAAAGATACGGTTTGCCGCCGTGATTGCGCCCACTTTCAGTGGGGAATACAGTTTTTCAGATGACATAAAGACTCCCGGTCGTCTGGTGATAAAATAAAAAATGTCTGCTAAACGGCAGGCGTCGCAATAATGGTTTTGACATGTGTTAGCGCGTTTTCCAGAGGCCCGGAGCTGCGCGAAATTTTGGCTTGCAGATTGGCCCCCAGCCACAGCGCATAGAGAACTTGCGCCTGTTGCAGCGGATCTCCGCAAAAGGTTAAACAGTGGCTATCGCGGCCATTTTCCAGCGCCTGGGCGAGCAGAGCGATTACCTGGCGCGCACCTTTATCCATCGCGCTGCGCATATCTTCTGACAGGTCGCACACTTCAGCAGAAAGTTTTACTGTCAGACAGCCGCTGATCGTCCCATGCTGGCAGAACTGGTTCAGCGTTTGCTGGTAATAGGCCAGAATACGGTCGCGGTAATTTCCCTCGCCAGATTGCAGCAACTCCGTCAGTCGTTGGTGGTATGCCGCGTAATGGCGTTCAAGCATGGCAACACCAAACGCCTCTTTAGAACGAAAGTAGTGGTAGAAAGACCCTTTTGGCACTTCGGCGGTCTTCAGTAATTCGCTTAACCCCATTCCGGTAAACCCACGCTGCAGGCAGAGTTGCTCTCCGGTTGCCAGGAGGTGTTCGCGAGTATCGTGTTCAGGATGTTTGTTCATGCGCTTGAGTGTAGTAGACCGGTCGGTCTAGTGCAAGCAAAGTTGCTACTTTGGGCATTAACAGCTTCAATAGTGGTAATAATCTTATATAAGGAGGGCGAGGTGGCGGAGCAATTAGAGTTCTTTCCCGTCCAGAGCCCATGCCGGGGAATTTGCCAGTCTGACGAACGCGGATTTTGCCGTGGCTGTTTTCGTAGCCGGGATGAGCGTTTTAACTGGAATAAAATGAGTGATGGTGAAAAACAGGAGGTTCTGCGACTTTGCCGACAACGACTTATGCGTAAATTACGCGCGAACAGGCCAACGTCATCAGACGAACCAGAGCAACCATCACTCTTTTGAGAGCAATCTTGCGTATACTCCTCTCATATCTGATAAGAGGAAGCGATTATGGTTCAGCGTATTACTATTGCGCCGCAAGGCCCGGAGTTTTCCCGTTTTGTGATGGGCTACTGGCGACTGATGGACTGGAATATGTCCGCACGCCAGTTAGTTAGTTTTATTGAAGAGCATCTGGATCTCGGTGTGACCACCGTGGATCACGCTGATATTTATGGCGGCTATCAGTGCGAAGCGGCATTTGGCGAGGCGCTGAAACTGGCACCGCATTTGCGTGAACGGATGGAAATTGTCAGCAAATGCGGCATCGCGACGACTGCGCGTGAAGAAAACGTTATTGGCCATTACATCACCGATCGCGACCATATTATTAAAAGTGCCGAACAGTCGCTAATTAATCTCGCGACCGATCATCTGGATTTACTGTTAATCCACCGTCCCGACCCGTTAATGGATGCCGATGAAGTGGCGGATGCGTTTAAACATTTGCATCAGAGCGGCAAAGTGCGCCATTTTGGCGTATCGAACTTCACGCCTGCGCAATTTGCCCTGCTGCAATCGCGTTTGCCATTTACTCTTGCCACTAATCAGGTGGAAATTTCTCCGGTGCATCAGCCGTTGTTGCTGGATGGTACGCTCGATCAACTACAACAACTGCGTATTCGCCCGATGGCCTGGTCTTGTCTTGGCGGTGGCCGTTTATTTAATGATGATTATTTCAGGCCGCTACGTGATGAACTTGCTGTGGTGACGGAAGAATTAAACGCGGGTTCTATCGAGCAGGTGGTTTATGCCTGGATATTGCGTCTGCCATCGCAGCCGCTGCCGATTATTGGCTCCGGTAAAATTGAGCGTGTGCGTGCCGCCGTTGAAGCGGAATCCCTGAAAATGACACGCCAGCAGTGGTTCCGTATCCGTAAAGCGGCATTAGGTTACGACGTCCCGTAAGCACTTTCGGAATCGCCTCCGTTCAAATATGTGTCACTGGTTTACACTTATTCAGGTATGCACATTGAGCGGAGGTCTTATGAAACGTTTTAGTCTGGCTATTCTGACGCTGGTTGTTGCGACCGGCGCGCAAGCCGCCAGTGAAAAAGTCGAGATGAACCTCGTCACATCACAGGGGATTGGGCAGTCAATTGGCAGCATAACGATTACTGAAACCGATAAAGGTCTGGAATTTTCGCCCGATCTGAAAGCATTACCGCCCGGTGAGCATGGCTTCCATGTTCATGCCAAAGGAAGCTGCCAGCCAGCAACGAAAGATGGCAAAGCTACTGCGGCGCAATCTGCAGGCGGACATCTTGATCCCAAAAATACCGGTAAACATGAAGGGCCAGAAGGTGCAGGGCATTTAGGCGATCTGCCTGCGCTGGTGGTCAACAATGACGGTAAAGCAACCGATGCCGTCATTGCGCCTCGTCTGAAATCACTCGACGAAGTTAAAGACAAGGCGCTGATGATCCACGTTGGCGGCGATAATATGTCCGATCAACCAAAACCGCTGGGCGGCGGCGGTGAACGCTATGCCTGTGGTGTTATTAATTAAGAGGCTAGCGTACCCTGTGGTGGTGCCTGCTCAAGTTGCGAAAGCGAGCAGTACAGTCGCCAGACAATCGCCGCCAGCTCACGGGCAGCGGGTTGATGATGGCGGGCAAGGCTGTCGCAGATTCGCTGTAACTCTTCAAGTGTGGCCGCCAGTGATTTTTGCTGAACGCCACGCTCGCTCATCACTCCTCGCAACAATGAAATACAGTTATCTCGCACCTGCGATAAAGGATCGGAACGTGATTCCCAGTCGCGCAATTGCCAGACAACATGTGAACAGTTCAGCAGCACCACGCCCCAGCGTAATAACCAACGGCGAGCCAGCGCGTCCTGGCTGTTACTCAACTGGCTGACGTGATGATAAGTGAGCGATTCAAATTCGCTTTCACTCAGGGTTGGGTGACGGCTAAGTTGATCGACAAAATCCCGTCGCAGTGCGCGAATATGACGGCGGCTTTTGCGGGCATCGGACCCCGGTCGCAAAATGGCGAATGCTAACCATGCCAGCGCCACGCCAACGATTTTTGCCAGGTTATCGTTAAGAAAATCAGCAAAATCATACACCGGAGGATTAGTGACAGCGATAAACGACCCCATAAATACAATCAGTTGTCCCCACAGCGCGGCCAGTTTTGGCATCTGCAACTTGAGAAGCTGCATTGTCGCCAGTAGCGGGAAGAGAAACAGCAAAAATTGCCACAGATCGCTAATCTGAACCATCAGGCCAAACTTAACCACAAAACTGAATAGCGAAAGTAATACCAGCGTGCGCATCAGTAGCGACAACGACTTAAACGGTGCCGCGACTGCGGAGTAAAGTACGCAACTAATTGCTGCCAGCGTTAATGCATTGGCACCAGCATCCCATTGCGAGGCAATACTCCATGCGCCAATCATCATCAATGTACAAAATGTACGCAGTCCGCTCCACATAGCTTCGGCATTATCGGTATGACGTGCCAGACCAGATGCGCGAGGGAGCCTGGTATGATCATCTGAGCTGCTTTCCAGGCGATGCAATTCCTGACTACTTTGCAGATAAAGGTGGCAAAAATAACGTAATCGGTGCCAGAAGGCGACGTGCCGGTAGTCGGCTAAGTTGGTTGGGCGTAGCGGGGCAATAATGCGCGCAACGGTGTAAAAATTTGTTTGCGAGTTGGCGAGCACCGTCAGTAACTGTTCGATAATTTCCCGTGTGGCACCGGGCGGTGAGGGCCAGTTGAGCAACATACGTCGCAGGCTGGAGATGACGCTGGTCATACGTAATTGCTGGTGGAGTAGCGCATTCAGGCGTGCATTTTGCTGGCGGAAACGATAGTGGCTCCAGAACGCCTGAATACGCAGCAAATTCATGGTCAGTATTTGCCCAATTACCGATTCATGTGCTGTGCGAATGGCATCGGTCGTTTCGGGCTGCCAAAGCAAACTGGCATGCTCCAGTAAACGAGCATGCATGTTTTTCAGTGCGGTTAAAAGAGCGGTGGCATCAGAACTGCTCGGCAGGATCATCATCATCATGCCGCCGCAAAGAATACCGACAATCACTTCACAAACACGTGCCTGAGCGATATCCCATAGCTGGCTGGCTTCAGTAATATTGACCATCGGAAAGGCGATAATGGCCGCAGTATAGCCCGCCAGTTGAAATGCATAGGCCACGTTATTCGTGAAATGCGCGCAGGCCCAGGTACAAAAGCCAAGCCACGCAGACATGCTCAACAGAAAAAACCACGGCTCGTTGAGAGTATGTCCGGCAAGAATCAGTGCCGCGATAGCTCCGAGCAAACTGCCAGCAATACGTCCCATGCTTTTGCTGATGACACCGCCAACGGTGGGGAAGCTGACCACCGCCGCCGAGGTCATTGCCCAGTAAGGTTCATCAAGATTTAAATAATAGGCAACCGTCAGCGCCAGACACATGGCAATGGTGTTGCGTAACGCATAACGCCATTGCGCCAGCGTGGCTCTGAACCAGGGGAAATTGTGCAGCGACCATGGCGGTACGTTCATTACGGGCCTACAGCGATACTACAGGTGGTGCCGGATACCAGCGTGACATCGCCGGGGACGTTATCGAGAGCAAAACGAACAGGAACACGTTGGGCGAGACGAACCCAGGGAACGTTAGGTTTAACGTCGGGAATCAGGCTGGAATCATTTTCCACACTCTGATCATAAATCGCCCGACCAATACTGGAAACGTGACCCTGTAACGTTTTATTGTCGCTGTAGAGTGTAATTTGTGCTGGCGCACCGCCCCGGATATGGCGCAATTTGGTTTCTTCAAAATAACCAATGGCGTAAAACGAGTGGCTGTCCACCAGAGCAAACAGTGGTTTTCCGGTGTCGGCGTAGTCACCGATGCGGGTGGTGAGATTAGTGACCCATCCACTCACCGGGGCGCGAATTTCCGTTTGCGCCAGTTGCCATTGTGCCTGTTTCAGCGTTGCTTGTGCGGCATCGACACTTGCCTGCATCGCTTTAACATTGAGGTTAGCGGTATCCAGCTCTTCGGCAGAGATAAAGTTTTGTGAGAGATGGCGGCGACGGTTAGCTTCATTATTGGCTTTGGCGAGGTCAGATTGCGCTTTTGCCAACTGAGCCTGGGCATTAAGCACAGCAATCTGAAAGGGCGTTTTATCGATAGAGAACAGAATATCACCCGCGTTAACCAACTGGTTGTCTTTTATATTCAGCTCAACAATACGTCCAGACACCTGTGGCGTGATAGAAACCTGTTCTGCGCGTATTTTTCCGTCGCGTGTCCAGGGGGACTGCATGTAGTAGTTCCATAGCCACCATCCGGCAAGAACTGCAAAAACCGCTACAATAATTGTTGAGAAATATTTAATGGTTTTAATTGACATAGTTACCACGCAATCAGTATTGCCAGGGCAAAGCAAACGCAAATCGCAAACAGCGACAAATCCATTAACAAGGGATGCCAGATGTCTCCGGCGTAGATTTTGTCGCGAAGCAGGCGGTGTATAACGAGCCAGATGACAAATCCAAGCGCGAACGCTTTGAAAAACGGAGGAAAGTAGATGGATGCACCGAACACCAGATCTTGTAAGGGTAATCCTGTTGCACTATGCATAAACTTCACAAAATAGATTCCTTTACGGCTGAATATATTGCTTTAGATTAATAAATATTCTTTATGTGCGAGAAAGTTACTCGCTATTTCTGAAAAGCATGTCTGATGGTAAGCAAATGCAGCAATACATTTGTTTTAGCAATACAATTGCTGCACACTATTCTAAAAGCTGTATAATATCTTAGCAAGCTAATTATAAGGAGATGAAATTGGAATCGCCACTAGGTTCTGATCTGGCACGGTTGGTGCGCATATGGCGTGCTCTGATAGACCATCGCCTGAAACCGCTGGAGTTAACGCAAACCCATTGGGTAACGTTGCACAATATCCATCAGTTACCTCCAGACCAGTCGCAAATTCAACTGGCAAAAGCGATCGGCATTGAGCAGCCTTCACTGGTTCGTACGTTGGACCAACTGGAAGAAAAAGGGTTAATTTCGCGTCAAACTTGTGCCAGTGATCGTCGGGCCAAACGCATTAAACTGACGGAAAAGGCGGAGCCGCTGATTAGCGAAATGGAAGCTGTGATTAACAAAACCCGGGCGGAAATTTTGCATGGGATTTCCGCAGAGGAGCTGGAACAATTGATTAAGCTCATTGTAAAAATTGAGCATAACATCATAGAGTTACAGGCCAAAGGGTGAAATGAAGGAGGCGTGTGGCCAGTTACCTGACCACACGTTAACGTGTTTAGCGCGGGGAAACAGTCACCTGGCTGCCGTTGCTGGCCAGAATGACACGTTGTCCCGGAGAGAAGTGGGTATTGCCCTGTTTCTGTACCACCATGATGGTGTTGCCATCATCTTTACGAATTTCCAACTCCACACCCTGGGTTTTGTTTATTGCGCTCTGCACGCCCTGACCGGCTACACCGCCTGCGATAGCACCTGCCGCGGTAGCCAGAGAACGCCCGGTTCCGCCGCCAACGGTATTTCCAAGGAAGCCACCGAGAACCGCACCGCCGATTGCGCCGATAACGTTGGAATCATCACCACCCTGAATTTGTACCTGTCGTACATTAACGATTGTGCCATAGCTGACATTCTGCACTTGCTTCGCTTCAGAGGCGGTATAGACATCACCAGAAAGGGTATCGTTGTTGACACAACCGACAAGAGACAGACCGACCATTGATACAACCAGTACGCGCTTAATCATTGAAAAATCTCCTGATTACCATGAAACGCCTCACAAGCATCCCTCATGGCCAAAGTAAATGGCATTGGTATAACTATGATTACATGTTCCACTAAAACATGATGGAATCATAATTAGAATACGGTTAACCAAGTATAAACAAAACATTCATAGTAGTTATTGATATAAATATAATGTTTTCCTACCAACGGTAAAAATCGGCACTCATGCATGGAATTCGCGAGAGGTTTGTGTTTGAGTGGAGCGCAAACGTCAGGTTGAAAAAGGATGAACTATGAAATCAGGCCGCTTTATTGGCGTAATGTCAGGCACTAGTCTGGATGGTGTCGATGTTGTGCTGGCGACAATCGATGAACACAGGGTGGCGCAGTTGGCAAGTTTGAGTTGGCCGATCCCTCCATCACTTAAACAAGCGGTGCTGGATATTTGCCAGGGACAGCAGCTTACACTTTCGCAGTTTGGTCAACTGGATACTCAACTTGGTCGCCTGTTTGCCGATGCCGTTAACGCATTGCTCAAAGAAGAAAATTTGCAGCCGAAAGATATCGTTGCTATTGGTTGTCACGGTCAGACTGTATGGCACGAACCCACGGGCGTCGCGCCGCATACTCTACAGATTGGGGATAACAACCAAATTGTGGCGCGCACTGGAATTACTGTCGTCGGGGATTTTCGCCGTCGCGATATCGCCCTGGGTGGACAGGGCGCACCGCTGGTGCCAGCGTTTCATCATGCATTGCTGGCTCATCCTACTGAGCGGCGTATGGTGCTCAACATTGGTGGTATTGCCAATTTGTCACTGCTCATTCCTGGGCAACCGGTGGGTGGCTACGATACCGGACCGGGTAACATGCTGATGGATGCGTGGATCTGGCGTCAGGCGGGTAAACCTTACGATAAAGACGCTGAGTGGGCACGCGCGGGCAAGGTCATTCTCCCTCTGCTGCAAAATATGCTTAGTGATGCGTATTTTTCCCAGCCTGCGCCAAAAAGCACCGGGCGTGAATACTTTAACTACGGTTGGCTGGAGCGTCACCTGCGTCAATTCCCGGGCGTTGATGCGCGCGATGTCCAGGCGACGCTGGTGGAACTGACAGCAGTGACCATTTCTGAACAGGTGTTATTGAGTGGTGGTTGTGATCGTTTGATGGTATGTGGTGGCGGAAGCCGTAATCCATTAGTGATGACGCGACTTGCTGCCTTGCTGCCAGGAACGGAAGTGACCACCACTGATGCTGTCGGCATTAGCGGTGATGACATGGAAGCATTGGCCTTCGCCTGGCTTGCCTGGCGGACGCTGGCGGGGCTGCCAGGCAATCTGCCCTCGGTCACTGGCGCAAGCGAGGCGACGGTATTGGGCGCAATTTTTCCCGCAAACCCGCGATATCAGAGTTAACTGAATTTTTCCTACTGCTTCTGCCGTTACACTTGGATGTTGAGGAGAGCGTTTTGCTCTCCGGACCAGGAAAGTCTTCGGGATATGTTTATGAAAAAACTGTTACTGATCTGTTTACCGGTGCTTCTCACCGGCTGTAGCGCGTTCAATCAACTGGTTGAGCGCATGCAAACCGATACGCTGGAATACCAGTGTGATGAAAAACCGTTGACGGTAAAACTGAATAATCCACGTCAGGAAGTCAGTTTTGTCTACGACAATCAATTACTGCACCTTAAACAGGGCATTTCAGCATCAGGCGCGCGTTATACCGACGGTATCTACGTTTTCTGGTCGAAAGGCAATGAGGCGACGGTCTATAAGCGTGACCGCATTGTCTTGAATAACTGTCAGTTACAAAATCCACAGCGTTGAGATTTTTCCAGGGGCGGCGCACAATAGCGTCACCCACTGACAATCCGTAAAGAAAACCATGTCTGATAACGACGAATTGCAGCAAATCGCGCATCTGCGGCGTGAATACACCAAAGGCGGTTTACGCCGCCGCGATCTTCCCGCCGATCCATTAACCCTTTTCGAACGCTGGCTCTCCCAGGCGTGTGAAGCTAAGTTGGCTGATCCTACTGCGATGGTCGTCGCGACCGTTGATGAACATGGTCAGCCTTATCAGCGCATCGTTTTACTCAAACATTACGACGAAAAAGGTATGGTGTTTTACACTAACCTTGGTAGTCGCAAAGCGCATCAAATCGAACAAAATCCGCGCGTTAGCCTGCTTTTCCCCTGGCATACTCTTGAGCGCCAGGTGATGGTTATCGGTAAAGCGGAACGTCTTTCGACTCTCGAAGTGATGAAATATTTTCATAGCCGTCCCCGTGACAGCCAGATTGGCGCGTGGGTATCGAAGCAGTCCAGCCGTATTTCCGCGCGCGGGATCCTTGAGAGTAAATTCCTTGAGCTGAAGCAGAAGTTTCAGCAGGGTGAAGTCCCTTTACCGAGTTTCTGGGGCGGTTTCCGCGTCAGTCTTGAGCAGGTTGAGTTCTGGCAGGGTGGTGAGCATCGTCTGCATGACCGCTTTTTGTACCAGCGTGAAAATGAGGCGTGGAAAATCGATCGTCTCGCACCCTGAAAAGATGCAAAAATCTTGCTTTAATCGCTGGCACTCCTGATTCCGGCACTTTATTCTATGTCTCTTTCGCATCTGGCGAAAAGTCGTGTACCGGCAAAGGTGCAGTCGTTATATACATGGAGATTTTGATGGCAAGCAGTAACTTGATTAAACAATTGCAAGAGCGGGGGCTGGTGGCCCAGGTGACGGACGAAGAAGCGTTAGCAGAGCGACTGGCGCAAGGCCCGATCGCGCTCTATTGCGGCTTCGATCCTACCGCTGACAGCTTGCATTTGGGGCATCTTGTTCCATTGTTATGCCTGAAACGCTTCCAGCAAGCGGGCCACAAGCCGGTTGCGCTGGTAGGCGGCGCGACGGGTCTGATTGGCGACCCGAGCTTCAAAGCTGCCGAGCGTAAGCTGAACACCGAAGAAACTGTTCAGGAGTGGGTGGACAAAATCCGCAAGCAGGTTGCCCCGTTCCTCGATTTCGACTGTGGAGAAAATTCTGCTATCGCCGCGAACAACTATGACTGGTTCGGCAATATGAACGTGCTGACCTTCCTGCGCGATATCGGTAAGCACTTCTCCGTTAACCAGATGATCAACAAAGAAGCGGTTAAGCAGCGTCTCAACCGTGAAGATCAAGGTATTTCGTTCACCGAGTTTTCTTATAACCTGTTGCAGGGCTATGACTTCGCCTGCCTGAATAAACAGTATGGTGTGACGTTGCAGATTGGCGGTTCTGACCAGTGGGGGAACATCACCTCTGGTATCGATCTGACTCGCCGTCTGCATCAGAATCAGGTGTTTGGCCTGACCGTTCCTTTGATCACCAAGGCTGACGGCACTAAGTTTGGTAAAACTGAAGGCGGAGCCGTATGGCTGGACCCGAAGAAAACCAGTCCGTACAAGTTCTACCAGTTCTGGATCAATACCGCTGATGCCGACGTTTACCGCTTCCTGAAGTTCTTCACCTTCATGAGCATTGAAGAGATCAATGCCCTCGAAGAGGAAGATAAGAACAGTGGTAAAGCACCACGCGCCCAGTATGTACTGGCGGAGCAGGTGACGCGTCTGGTTCACGGTGAAGAGGGTTTGCAAGCCGCGAAACGTATTACCGAATGCCTGTTCAGCGGTTCTTTGAGTGCGCTTAGTGAAGCGGACTTCGAACAGCTAGCGCAGGACGGCGTACCGATGGTTGAGATGGAAAAAGGCGCTGATCTGATGCAGGCACTGGTCGATTCTGAGCTTCAACCGTCCCGTGGTCAGGCGCGTAAAACTATCGCGTCCAATGCCATCACCATTAACGGTGAAAAACAGTCCGATCCTGAATACTTCTTTAAAGAAGAAGATCGTCTGTTTGGTCGTTATACCTTACTGCGTCGTGGCAAAAAGAATTACTGTCTGATTTGCTGGAAATAATGCACTAAGTGGAAAAGGGGAGTGAGAAATCACTCCCCTGGTTTTTATACAGGGAACACGATGAAAAATATTCTCGCTATCCAGTCTCACGTTGTCTATGGTCATGCGGGTAACAGTGCGGCAGAGTTTCCGATGCGCCGCCTGGGCGCGAATGTCTGGCCGTTGAATACCGTTCAATTTTCTAATCACACCCAATACGGCAAATGGACTGGCTGCGTAATGCCGCCCAGCCATTTAACCGAAATTGTTCAGGGCATTGCCGCCATCGATAAATTACATACCTGTGATGCTGTACTCAGTGGTTATCTGGGGTCGGCGGAACAGGGGGAACATATCCTCGGTATTGTCCGTCAGGTGAAAGCGGCGAATCCACAGGCGAAATATTTTTGCGATCCGGTAATGGGGCATCCTGAAAAAGGTTGCATCGTCGCGCCGGGTGTGGCGGAGTTTCATGTGCGTCACGGTCTGCCTGCCAGCGATATCATCGCGCCGAATCTGGTGGAGCTGGAAATCCTCTGTGAGCATCCGGTACATACCGTCGAAGAAGCCGTTAAAGCTGCGCGCGAACTCATTACGCAAGGGCCACAAATTGTGTTGGTTAAACACCTGGCGCGTGCGGGTTACAGCCGCGATCGTTTTGAAATGCTGCTGGTTACTGCCGATGAAGCCTGGCATATCAGCCGTCCGCTGGTAGATTTTGGTATGCGTCAGCCGGTCGGTGTTGGTGATGTGACGAGCGGTTTACTGTTGGTGAAACTGTTGCAGGGCGCAACGTTGCAACAGGCGCTGGAACATGTGACTGCCGCAGTATACGAAATTATGGTGACCACCAAAGCAATGCAGGAATATGAGCTGCAGGTGGTTGCAGCACAAGATCGTATAGCCAAACCGGAACATTATTTCAGCGCAACGAAACTCTGAAATACCTCTTTTCGGCCCACAGTTTCCTGTGGGCCGATGACTATTACTGCAATCCTTCCGCCGTCAACGCAGCTTTCACCGCCGGACGTTCAGCCATACGTTGCATAAATGCCGCAATGTGCTCTAAACCCTCCAGATTCAGTTTCACCGCGTATGCCCAGCGCAGAACCGTAAACAGGTAGGCATCAGCAATAGTAAAACGTTGCCCACAGATCCAGTGCTCATCTTTCAGCGCGTCGTTAACATACTGCAGTTTTTTCTCCAGTTGTGCGCGCGCAATCGGTTTGAACTCTTCTGGTGTAGCCGGGTGAAACAGCGGGGTAAAGCCTTTATGTAGTTCGGTGGCAATATAGTTCAGCCATTCGATGGTTTTATAGCGCGAAATACTATTTACCGGAGCCAGTAATTGACGGTCGGGTACGCTATCGGCAAGGTATTGCATAATCGCCACGCCTTCTGTCAGTAGCGTGGCATCATCGAGCAGTAACGCAGGAACCTGTCCCTTAGGGTTAATGGCAAAGTAATCATCACCATTTTCGAGGCGTTTTTTCATCAAATCCACACTGACGAGCGTAAAATCCTTTCCGCTCTCACGCAGGGTGATATGGGAAGCAAGAGAGCAGGCGCCCGGTTTATAGAACAGTTTCATCGGTAACTCCTTTTGGCTGTGGTTTAAAGAATGGTAGTGCGTTGTTGAATAAAAAAAAAGCCGCTAACGAAAAGTTAGCGGCTTGTAAAAGAGTTTCCCTGAAATTTATGCTACGGCAGCTTTCGCTGCTTTGTCTGCAGCATCGTCCTGAGTCATGCGATGCAGTTTCGGTGCGGTCAGCAGCATCAGCACTGCGATAACGGCAGTGGCGACACCAATCTGCAAGAACACGCGGCCATACACATCCAGCGACATCAGCGGATCGGTTACGTTATCCGGAACAGCCATCATGCCCGCAACATAACCACCAATCAGGTTTGCACCGGCAGTGGTCAGGAACCAGCTACCCATAATGAAGCCCATCAGACGCTGAGGAACGAGCTGAGCAACCATTGCCAGACCCAGACCGGAGATCATCAGTTCACCGATACTCTGCAGGCCATAGCTTGCTACCAGCCAGCCTACAGAAACGATACCGGCGTCAGAAGCGAATTTCGCGCCCACTGGCAGGATCAGGAATGCGCCGGAACACATCACCATACCGATTGCAAATTTGGTCGGCATCGGCAGAGTGTCGCCCATCTTGTTATAGATAGCGGCCAGAATCGGGCTACCAATGATGATCCAGAATGGGTTCAGCGCCTGATACTGTTCAGGTTCAACCGCCATCCCCAGAATGGAGTGTTCAACGTTACGAATCGCAAAGAAGTTCAGCGACGTCGGCATCTGGCTGTACAGCACGAAGAAGATGATTGCTTCAAGCATCAGAATGAAGGCAACGATCATTTTACGACGCGCAGCACCTTTCATGGCGAACGCTTCTTTACCGAAGATAACAACGATACCGAAGGCAACAACGCCCAGCGCCATACGTGCAACTTCCTGGTTGTGCAGCAGCCAGGTTGCAACCGCGATCAGTGCCACAACGCCAATAATGGTCAGCAGCAGGTTACGGTAGTTGACTGGTTCAAAGTCAGGTTTCGAACCGTACTGTTTAACCCAGCGCTGGCAGAAGGCAAAGTTAACAATGGTGATCAACAGACCGACTACGCTAAGCGCAAACGCGACGCTCCAGCCGTATTTAACCGCCAGCCACGGGGTTGCAATCATAGAGAAGAAAGAACCGATGTTGACGGACATGTAGTACATGGTAAATGCACCGTCCAGACGCGGGTCGTTTTTCTCATAGCAAGTCGAGAGCAGCGAAGACGGGTTGGCTTTAAACAGGCCGTTACCGACAGCAATTGCCGCCATACCCATATAGACGATACCTGCGTCGTGACCAGACCACGCAACCAGCGCATAGCCAATCGCCAGCACGATAGCGCCAAGCATAATGACGCGTTTAGTACCCAGTACCTTGTCACCTAACCAGCCGCCGATAGCGACCAGACCATAAACCAGGGCACTAAAGGAAGAGAAAAGTGTGATTGAATCCGCTTCAGACATACCCAGTTGTTTAACCAGGTAGACAGCCATAATTCCTTGTAGGCCGTAATAACCAAAACGTTCCCATAACTCAATCGAGAAGATGAGATAGAACGCCTTCGGTTGTTTGAAAGCGTTCAAACTAACGCTTTCTGTTGGTTTTTGGTTTGCAGTGGACACTTTTACCTCTTTTTTTACATCCCATATTAACGGGGGTGCATTCTCGCGTGATGTCTAAAAAACATACGCGCAATTGTTATAGTGGGAGGGGAAACGGCAGGTAATGTTCACTATCTTGCACTTTCAGACAAGTCCTTTGTAATAATCTGTTACATATAACTGGCCTGGAGAATTCATCGGTTTTGGGAAATGTTATCCAGCGTTAAATTTTTCAAAAAACGTAACGGCAGATTTTTTCACTACTGGAGCCGGGTAATAATTCCTCTTTGGCGATATGTTCTGCTATAAGGTGTTTCATGTAGTGGGATAGTCCATTATCTGAAAAATAGCCAGTGTAATGTTTTGTAGGTTTCAGGTCGGATTGAATCAATGCTTTGTCAAATTTAACTTTTGAGGTGCATTATTTTTACATTTGTGTATCAGTGTGATTTCGATCACAAATGAATAGAAAATTTCGCTATTAAAAAAACAATTAACCTGCATTTTTGGTTATTCACAAACGGATTGCCTAATGATGCCGCAGCGAGGCGGCATCATTAACGTTAGAAAGTTGTTTTTGAAGAGGATGAGTAGCGGTAATGGATGAAGAAACGGCAGTACCTGTTTGTGTCAGATGTCAACTTTCTCTTTGTATTCACAAAGATCTTCAATAATGCAGGAGCCACAGCGCGGTTTGCGGGCAATGCAGGTATAACGCCCGTGAAGGATTAACCAGTGATGGCAGTCGACTTTAAATTCTGCAGGAACTACTTTTAGCAGTTTTTCCTCAACTTGTTCGACGTTTTTCCCGGGAGCAAATTGGGTGCGGTTGCAGACACGGAAAATGTGGGTATCTACAGCAATGGTCGGCCAGCCGAAAGCGGTATTCAACACCACGTTAGCTGTTTTGCGTCCAACGCCGGGCAATGCTTCCAGCGCAGCGCGATCTTCCGGAACTTCGCCATTATGCTGCTCCAGTAAGATACGGCAGGTCTTGATGATATTTTCCGCTTTGCTGTTATATAACCCAATGGTTTTGATATACGTTTTCACGCCTTCAACACCCAGTTCGAGCATCGCGGCAGGCGTATTGGCTACCGGGTAGAGCTTCGCTGTTGCTTTATTAACGCTGACATCAGTGGCCTGGGCAGAAAGTAGTACAGCAATCAGCAATTCAAAAGGCGAACTGAAATTAAGCTCGGTTGTGGGATGAGGATTGTTCTCACGCAGGCGGGTGAGGATCTCCAGTCGTTTTGCTTTGTTCATCAGACATTCCCTGTTTCACCGTTTTGCAACTCGCGTTCAGCGGCTGCTTCAGTGCGGCGCTTTTTCATTTTTTCATCAATCAGGTATTTTCCTGCCAGCATCAGTCCCAGGCCAATAAATGCCCCTGGTGGTAACATTGCGAGCAGGAAAGGGGAATCAGTGTGGAAGATCTCCACGCGCAATACTTTTGCCCAGTTACCCAACAGCGCATCGGCACCGTCAAATAACGTTCCGTTGCCGATAATTTCGCGCAGTGAACCCAGCACGAACATTGCGCAGGTTGCACCCATGCCAATCGAAAATCCGTCCAGCGCCGAAAGCGCCGGACCTTTTTTTGCAGCGAAGGCTTCAGCGCGACCAACAACGATACAGTTAGTGACAATCAGCGGAATAAAAATTCCTAACGATTGATACAGACCAAAGGCGTAGGCGTTGATCAGCATTTGTACGGCACTGACCACCGAGGCGATGATCATCACGTAAATAGGGATACGGATCTCGGCTGGCGTCCAGTGACGCAGCGTCGAGATAGTCAGGTTGGTGAGAGTCAACACCAGCGTAGTCGCAAGCCCTAAACCCAGTGCGTTGGTGGCAGTTGACGTGACTGCCAGCAGCGGGCAGAGACCGAGCAACTGAACCAGTGCGGAGTTGTTCTTCCATAACCCCTGAACAATAACGTCTTTAATTTCGCTCACGGTCTATTCTCCACAGGCAGGAAGTTGAGAAAGTTGTTCTGGTAACGTTTGGGCGTACAACCCGGCGCGTTTTACCGCATTCACCACCGCGCGAGGCGTAATGGTCGCGCCGGTGAACTGGTCGAAATCACCGCCATCTTTCTTTACCGCCCAGTGAGCGTCATTTGCGGTGCTGATTTTTTTACCCGCAAAATGAGTGATCCAGTCAGAGAGGCGCAGTTCGATTTTATCGCCAAGCCCTGGCGTTTCGTGATGTTCTGTCACGCGTGTGCCAAGTACAGTGCCGTTAAAATCGGCTCCGACCAGTAGCTGAATCGCGCCTGAATAGCCATCCGGCGCAGTCGCTTCCAGAACGGCAGCTACCGGCTGGCCATCCTGTTTAGCGATGTAAACCCGATGTTCACCTTTACCCAGCTCAGGCGCATTCACTAAATAGCAACTTTGTGCCAGCTCATTGTTATAGCGTTCGGCTGGCAACACCTGATCAAATAACGTCTTTTGTTGCAGGCTGGCCTGTTCAGCAATCGTCGTTTTGGTCATCTGGTTGATGGCCGCCGTTAAACCTGTTGAACCGGCGGCAAACAGTGCCAGCGTAATACCGTGTTTTCGGATAGTTTTCAGCATGGTTTATCCTTTGCGATGGCCGTAAACGCGCGGACGCGTATAGTAATCGATCAGAGGAACCGTGATGTTCGCCAGCAGGACAGCAAAAGCCACGCCGTCAGGATAGCCGCCGAAACTGCGGATCAACCAGACTAATAAGCCCGCCAGTGCGCCAAAAATCAGACGACCACGATTAGTCGTAGAAGCGGTCACCGGATCGGTCAGAATAAAGAATGCGCCAAGCATGGTCGCGCCAGACAGCAGATGAATTTGCGGTGATGCCAGCGTCTCCGGTGAGAACAACCAGCCCAGCGTTGCGCATAGCGCCAGCGTCACTAAGAAGCTGACGGGAATATGCCAGCGAATCGCTTTCTGCCATAGCAACCACACGCCGCCAACCAGCCAGGCGAGGTTTACCCATTGCCAGCCAGCGCCTGCCAGAATACCGCTGTAGATCGGATACTGCATAATTTGCTCAACCGAATGACCGGCGCGGACAGAGGTTTTGAACGTATCCAGCGGCGTCGCCTGGCTGATACCATCAATGCCTAAGCGTAGCGTGTTCATATCACCGCCGCTGACGGTATGGCCGCTGAAGATAACCTGCACAGCGTCGATAAATCCAGGGATGTTGACCGCAATCTCATGCGGCGGCAACCAACTGGTCATCTGTACCGGGAAGGAGATCAGTAATACTACATAACCAATCATTGCCGGGTTGAATGGGTTTTGCCCCAGACCGCCATACAACTGTTTAGCGATGATCACCGCAAACACCGTACCCAGCACGACCATCCACCACGGCGCGAGAGGTGGAATACTTACCGCCAACAATAAGCCTGTTAGTAATGCTGAGTTATCTTTTAACGTTGCGGCTACTGACTGCTTGCGCAGCTTAAGCACAAGCGCTTCGGCTAACAATGCACTGACCGATGCCAGCAGGATCTGAACGAGAGTGCCCCAGCCAAAAAACCACAGTTGTGCCGCGATTCCAGGCACGGCTGCGAGCAGTACCAGCAGCATAATGCGCGATGTCTGGCGCTGGTTATGGGTATATGGGGAGCTAGCTATTCTGAATACCATTTAGTCCTCGTTTACAACCTTTTGCTGGGCGGCTTTTTTTGCCTGAACGCGGGCAATAGCCGCGGCAACTGCCGCTTTGCGCGGATCAACCTGTTCTTCTGACTCGGCGTTAGCCTGCTGTTGTTCCAGTTTACGCGCTTTGGCGCGGGCAATAGCGGCCTCGACGGCAGCCTTGCGCGGATCAACCTGTTCTTCCGGCTCGGCGTTAGTCTGCTGCTGTTCCAGTTTTCGTGCTTTGGCACGAGCAATAGCGGCCTCGACGGCAGCTTTGCGCGGATCAACCTGTTCTTCCGGCTCGGCGTTAGCCTGCTGCTGTTCCAGTTTACGCGCTTTGGCACGAGCAATAGCGGCCTCGACGGCAGCTTTACGCGGATCAACCTGTTCTTCCGGCTCGGCGTTAGCCTGCTGCTGTTCCAGTTTACGCGCTTTGGCGCGGGCAATAGCGGCCTCGACGGCAGCCTTGCGCGGATCAGCAACGGTTGTTGCGTCGTTGATCTGTTGTAATTCTGCCTGCTTCGCTCTGGCTTGCGCTTTACGCGCTTCCCGTGCTGCAATAATTGCGCTGTTATCCGGACGTTCGCCAGCTTTGATCACAATAGGCTGCGTGGCCTGGGCCTGCTTCTCTTTCACACGTGCCAGTGCGGCAGCAATCGCGTCTTTGTCTTTGGCTGCAGGTTGTACCGCCGCGCTCTTATGTCGTTCAAGACGCGCGGCTTTTTCGCGCTCCAGACGTGCCTGACGGGCTTCAAAACGCGCTTTTGCTTCTGCGGCGCGTTTCTCTTCCTGACGAATGGCGGCAATTTCTGCTTTTTCCTGACGGAAATATTGCACCAGTGGAATGTTGCTCGGGCAAACCCAGGCGCAGGCCCCACATTCAATACAGTCGGCAATGTTGTGCGCGGTGGCTTTATCGTGCTGCTGACCTTTGCTGAACCAGTACAACTGTTGCGGCAGAAGATCGGCAGGGCAGGCGTCAGCACAGGCGCTACAGCGGATGCAGCTTTGTTCTTCCTGCGGTTCACCGAGTTCACTGGCCGACGGCGCCAGCAGGCAGTTAGTGATTTTGACGACCGGCACATCCAGCCACGGCAATGTAAAGCCCATTAGCGGGCCGCCCATAATCACCATTTGATCAGCAGAAGGACGGAATCCGGCATCATCCAATAAATGACGCACAGGTGTACCCAGTCGCGCCCAGACGTTGCCCGGACGTGCAATGGCTTCACCAGTCAGCGTCACCACGCGCTCGGTAATGGGCTCGCCATCGATAACTGCGCGTTTCACCGCGTAAGCGGTGCCGACGTTTTGCATTAACACACCGATATCTGATGAACGGCCGCCGTGTGGCACCTGCTTCCCGGTCAGGATGTACGTTAACTGTTTGGCACCGCCGGAAGGATATTTAGTTGGAATAACCCGTAGAGCGATATCGCGGGAGTCTGCCAGCACTGCGCGCAGCATGGAAATCGCCTGTGGTTTGTTATCTTCAATACCGATAAGAATTTCGCGCGGTTGTAGGATATGCGCAAGAATGCGAATGCCTTCCACCACCTGAGCGGCGCAATCCTGCATCAGACGGTCATCGGCGGTAATATATGGTTCGCACTCGGCAGCATTGATAATCAAGGTTTCGATTTTATCGCCGCCACCCTGCAATTTAACACCCGTAGGGAAGCCCGCCCCCCCCAGCCCGGCGACGCCAAACTGATGAATACGTTCAATTAACTCTTCCCGGCTACGTGAGCGGTAATCGCTCCAGCCGTCACGTGGGATCCAGCAGTCTTCACCATCAGCATCAATAATCACGCTTAACTCAGCTAATGCTGAAGGATGAGCCGTAGAGTGGGGGGCAATAGCTGTAACGGTGCCGGAGGTTGGTGCGTGAACCGGCAGCATTTTGCCGCGACCGCGAGTGAGTGGCTGACCGCGCAGCACTTTATCCCCGACGCTAACACACAGCTCACCTTCAGCGCCAATATGTTGCTTCAGCGGAATGACAAATCGCTGCGCCAGTGGCACCTGGCGTAGAGGCGTACCGTTGGACTGGGTTTTCATTTCCGGTGGATGAATACCGCCGTTGAAGTCCCAGATTTTATTTTTTTTGAAAGCAGAAAATAACTTAAACATGGTGTTCCACGGGAATGATGCGCACGGGAATGGTGTTCAGATCCCATTTCCAGGAGTCAGGCGTTTCTGCGACCGGTTGTAAGGAGATGCAGTGTGTAGGGCATGGGTCAACGCAAAGATTGCAGCCCGTGCACAGATCGCTCATCACTGTATGCATTGCGCGGGTAGCGCCAACAATGGCGTCTACCGGACACGCCTGAATGCACTTAGTGCAGCCAATACAGTTATTTTCATCAATAACTGCCACCATGCGCGCAGGCGTCAACTCTTGCGCTTCGCCATCCAGCGGCTGTGGCTCGACATTAAGCAACTCGGCAATTTTCAACATCACAGCTTCGCCACCAGGTGCGCAGCGGTTGATTTTTTCGCCATTACAACTGATGGCTTCCGCATACGGACGACAGCCTGGATAACCGCACTGACCACACTGGCTTTGCGGTAAAATTTCGTCAATTTTCTCAACGACCGGATCGTCTTCCACCGCAAAACGGCGGGAGGCATAACCCAGAATGGCGCCAAACACCAGGCCCAGCAGGCTCACGGCGGCAACAGCAATCCAGATAGCATTCATTACAACTTTACCAAACCACTAAAGCCCATAAAGGCCAGAGACATAAGACCCGCAGTAATCAGCGCAATGGCATTACCACGAAAAGGGGCCGGAACATCGGCCACAGCAAGACGTTCGCGAATGGCGGCAAAAAGCACCATCACCAGCGAGAAGCCGACAGCAGCAGAAAAACCGTACAGCGCCGACTGCAAGAAATTGTGCCCGAGGTTGATATTCAGCAACGCTACGCCGAGCACCGCACAGTTGGTGGTGATAAGCGGCAGAAAAATCCCGAGTAGCCGATAAAGTACCGGGCTGGTTTTACGCACCACCATCTCGGTGAACTGCACGACTACGGCAATCACCAGAATAAACGCCAGGGTGCGCAGATAAATCAGATTGAGTGGGATTAAAATCCACGTGTCGATAAGCCAGGCGCAAATAGACGCCAGCGTCATCACAAATGTTGTTGCCAGCCCCATGCCCATCGCGGTTTCCAGCTTTTTGGAAACCCCCATAAACGGACAGAGCCCCAGAAACTTGACCAGTACAAAGTTATTGACCAGTACAGTTCCGACAAACAGTAACAGGTAGTCAGTCATTTTTCGGCCTGAAATAAAAAAGCCGCCTATTATCCGTTAATCCAGAGCAGGCGACAACAGGTTAACTGTAAGGTTATTACGGATTCACAAACGTCGCTTTCACCCGCGACGAGCGTTTGAAATAGGGGACGATCAATGCAGTTGCCAACAAAGTAAACAGCAACTGGCGAACGGCTACACCATCTTCAACCGGAGAAAACGCGAAGGCTTTAACTGCCAGTAATACGGAAATCAGTAGCCAGATAATATAATGTTTAGGAACACAACGCCGACGTTTAAAGAAAGCGATGGTTAACCACAGTGTGTAATACCACATAGCGATGGCGGTAATAAACGAAACGCCCCATGAGATTTGCGTTGTCAGGGATTGTTCGCTGAGCGTTTTAAATGTTTGAGGAGAAGATAACGCTGCGGAGTACAGCAACAGCGCCAGCGTCGTACTCAGTAAGGCAACTAACAGCCAGGCTAACGGGCCAAGCAACCAGCCTCCAATACGTTGTGGCGTTGTGGTGGTCATAAGTTCTCCAGAATAGCGACAGCAAACGGGCAAATCTAATTTTAGGGGCGTCATTATAAAGCTTTTATAACCGATCGCTACTTTCTTTATTGAACGTAGTGCCAGACCGATTTCGGAACCTGCCCGAGGTCAAACAAACGCCCGCCAGAAACCAGCTCTGCTCGGCGGTGATCGGCTGCACGATACATATTTATAATATCCTGATCGTCCGTCAGGGTGTAATTAAGATGATCGTAGAGTTTTTCCAGGCTTTCGAGTGAATTGATTTTACGAAATTTTAATAAGTATTCCTGAGCTGTCATAAAAGATCCATTAAATAACTAATACCAAAGTGGTAGGCATTATATGTAATGATAAAATCTCACCATAGGTGAACGTTAAAGCAATAATAAGAATGTGCTGATGGCAAATAATTCTGGGATGAAATACTGCTAATAAAAGAGTAACGCGCTTTACTATCCCTGACAATCGTCAACAACACCGTGCAAAATAATAAATTCCTGGTTTAAATACCCGACAAGTCAAAACATGCACCCGGACGGGCTGCATGTTGCCCTGCAAACGCAGAGATTACTTGTGTTGTACCGGGGTACTCTGTTCAGGCGGCTGGTAGTTGTCAATGTGACTCGCCACGCCAAGAAGAATGACTGAAACGATAAGAACGATCCAACCTGTTAATTCAATAAGACGATTCATTACTGCCCACATCTATGTTGATTGATCCATTAACTAAGGCCGTAAATGTTACTTAGCAATAATTGCTCCAGCAAGATTTTTACTGATGTTTTTGCGATATTTATCTTTTGCCTTCAGAAAATTCGCTCTTTTTTTGACTTAAGTTAAATAACCCCCCGTATTGCAGGCAGGTTATTAAACTGTTGAGAGAGGGTAAAGGATAGTGTCAAATAGCATCATACTTCAATGAGAGGCAATGACATGAGCGACAACATCCGTGTTGGGTTGATTGGGTACGGTTATGCGAGCAAAACCTTCCATGCTCCCCTGATTGCGGGCACGCCCGGGCTGGAGCTGGCGGTGATCTCCAGCAGTGACGAAACAAAAGTGAAGGCTGATTGGCCAACAGTTACGGTTGTCTCTGAACCGAAGCATCTCTTTAATGATCCTAATATTGACCTGATTGTCATTCCTACGCCCAACGATACCCATTTTCCGTTAGCAAAAGCGGCACTGGAAGCGGGTAAACATGTGGTTGTTGATAAGCCTTTCACCGTGACACTGTCACAAGCACGGGAGCTGGATGCTCTGGCAAAGAGTCTTGGGCGCGTGTTGTCAGTGTTTCATAACCGTCGCTGGGATAGCGATTTCCTGACGCTAAAAGGTTTGCTCGCGGAAGGCTTGCTGGGGGAAGTGGCTTACTTTGAGTCTCATTTCGACCGCTTCCGTCCACAGGTGCGCGATCGCTGGCGTGAACAGGGCGGCCCCGGTAGCGGTATCTGGTACGATTTAGCGCCGCATTTGCTCGATCAGGCTATTACGCTGTTTGGCTTACCCGTCAGCATGACCGTAGATTTAGCACAGTTACGCCCGGGAGCGCAGTCGACAGATTATTTCCACGCCATTTTGTCCTACCCACAGCGGCGGGTCATTTTACACGGCACTATGTTGGCGGCAGCAGAGTCGGCACGCTATATCGTTCATGGTTCTCGCGGCAGCTACGTTAAGTATGGACTCGATCCACAGGAAGAGCGGCTGAAAAATGGCGAACGTTTGCCGCAGGAAGATTGGGGCTATGATATGCGTGACGGCGTACTTACCCGTGTTGAAGGTGAGGAACGCGTCGAAGAAACACTGCTGACGGTGCCGGGAAATTATCCGGCTTACTACGCTGCTATTCGTGATGCGTTGAATGGTGACGGAGAAAATCCGGTGCCGGCAAGTCAGGCGATTCAGGTGATGGAACTCATTGAACTTGGTATCGAATCCGCCAAACATCGCGCGACGCTGTGCCTGGCGTGATAATCGATTTTTGGAGCCGGATAAAGCGACTACACTGCATCCGGCGATGAATTCAAATGCCTGATACGACGCTTACGCGCCTTATCAGGCATGTTCTTACTTCGCAGTCACTTTTTCTCTCAGAGCACGTTTCTCATCGGCGCTCAAAAACGCCATTTCCAGACCGTTAATCTGCGCCTGGCGAATTTGCTCGCGAGATAAACCCGCAGCGGGTGCGGCGACGGTATATTCGTGAATGATATCTACGCCCTGAACCCCCGGATCATCAGTGTTAATGCTGGCGCAAATACCATGCTCAAGGAACGTTTTCAGTGGATGTGCCACCAGAGAGGCTACGGTACTGGTCTGAATATTTGAGGTCAGACAGGATTCAATACCAATTTGCTGTTCGGCAAGAAAATCCATCAGCGCCCGATCTTCAATGGCTTTTACGCCATGTCCAATACGTTCCGCCCCCAGTTCACGAATAGCCTGCCAGATGCTTTCCGAGCCAGCAGCTTCACCTGCATGAACAGTAATATGCCAACCCGCATCACGTGCGCGATTGAAGTGAGAAAGGAACAGACTCCCCGGGAAACCAAGTTCATCACCGGCTAAATCCAGCGCGGTAATCTGGTCACGGTGGGCTAAAAATGCCTCCAGTTCTTGCTGGCAGGCGGCTTCGCCAAAGGTTCGACTCATAATGCCGATAAGATTCGCCTGCACACCAAAAGTGCGGCAACCTTCACGCACGCCATCAATGACGGCTTCGACCACGCCCGCAACAGGCAACTGATGCGTCATCGCCATGTAGCCTGGCGAAAAACGTAGTTCGACATAGTGCAGGCCGTTTCGAGCGGCATCTTCAATATTTTCAAATGCCACGCGACGGCAGGCATCAAGAGAAGCGAGAACTTTAACGCCCCAGTCAAGTTTGCTCAGGAAGCTGACCAGATCGGGTTCGTTGGCGATGACCTGAACGTGGGGGAGCAGCGTTTCCAGCGATTGTGCAGGAAGTGAAATATTATACTGGCGGCCAAGTTCAAGGATGGTCTGGGGACGAATGTTGCCATCAAGGTGGCGATGGATATCAGTTAATGGCAGGGTGGTATCAATCATGGTCGCACTCTTTTTCTGGATATAAAAGTGCGCACCATTATAAAAACAAAGCAGGGTAAAAATCTACGATTGCGCAACGATTATTTGCGTTGCGCAATCGCAATCAACGTACAGTGCGGATGGCGTTAATTAATCCGGCGACACCTTTTTCCAGTTTCGAACGAGGGCATCCGGCATTGAGACGAACAAAGCCACGGCCTTCTTCGCCGTAGGTATATCCCGGCATGATCGCCACTTTTTCTTGCTCAATCAGGACTTTTTGCAGTGCATTGTCATCAATGTTCAGAGGCCGTAAATCAAGCCAGGCAAGATAAGTGGATTGTGGGGGCTGCCAGTTGAGTTCCGGGAACGCGGCGTTCATTGTATTGGCGATATACCTCAGATTGTCTTTCAGATAGACACGTAAGGCATCCAGCCACGCTGCGCCTTGCTGATAGGCGGCGATATGTGCTGTTAATGCCAGTACAGAAGGGGAGGAAAGCCCATCACGACCTTTCAGTGCTGATAAATACGTCTCGCGGCTCTCGCTGTTTTCAATGATACCGTAAGCTCCGGTCAGGGCAGGAATATTGAAACTTTTCGAACCAGAAGTCAGCAGCGCCCAGTCTCCGCGCGCCACGTTGCTCCAGGGAATATGTGGTTGCTCATCCCATACCATATCCATATGGATTTCATCGGAGATAACGCGTACACCATAGCGTTCGCAAAGGTCTGCCATTATCTCCAGTTCATCGCAAGTCCAGACTTTACCCGTGGGGTTCTGCGGGCTACACAGGAGCATAATTTTACATTCTGGTTTCGCCAGTACAGCTTCCAGTTTTGCCATATTGCAAAACCAACCGTCCTCCCGCTTCTCTAAAGCAACGGGCATCACGGTGCGCTGATTACCTTCAATGGCTTTGTAAAATGCGTCGTAAGCGGGGGTATGGATCATCACGCCTTCACCGACGGCAGACCACTGGCGAATCAATTCCGACACCATATAGATAACAGAAGGACCATAAACCACCGACTGCGTATCAATGGCTGTGTTATGTTGGGTGGAAAACCAGTGGGCAATTGCCGCGAGAAACTCATCGTTTTTCCAGCGGCTGTAGCCAAACACACCGTGCATCAGGCGCTGATTCAGCGCCTCGATAATGCAGGGTGCGGTGGCAAAATCCATGTCTGAAATCGTGAACGGCAGCAGATCCGCAGAGCCGAAACGGTCAGCGACATAGTCCCATTGTGTACACCATGTTCCATGACGATCCACGACCTTTGAAAAATCGAACATATTTTATCCTTATGCCTGAACAGTGCGCATCAAACCGGCCATTTCATCTTTTACCGATTGAACTTGCGGCCCAATAACAACCTGCAGGTTATGTTGATTCAATTGAACTACGCCAATTGCCCGATTGTCCTTCAGCGCCTGCACATTCACAAGCGACATATCTTTCACAGACAAACGCAGGCGAGTAATACAGTTATCAAGGCTGACAATATTGTCGGCACCACCCAGGGCTTCGAGGATTGCCGGAACGTTGTAACCTGATTTACCCGGCGTACCGACAACGGCTTTTTCGATTGAGCTGGCGATTTCACTGTCGCGCCCCGGTGTTTTCAGATTGAAGCGGGTGATAGCGAAACGGAAGATGACGTAGTAAACAATAAACCAAATTGCCGCCACCACTGGCACCATGTACCACTTAGTCGACAGACCATGCAAAATACCGAATACCACAAAGTCGATGATATTACCGTCGGTATTACCGATGGTGACACCGAGAACGGACATGACAGTGAAGCCGAGGCCGGTTAACAGTGCGTGGATGACATACAGGACTGGCGCAACGAACAGGAACAGGAACTCCAGCGGTTCTGTGGTGCCGCCAACGACACAGGCGATCAGGCCAGAAATCAGCAGGCCTTTAATTTTATGGCGATTTTCCGGGCGTGCGCAGTGATACATGGCTAATGCCGCACCAGGCAGGCCGCCGAGGAAGGCAGGCATTTTTCCCTGGGAGAGGAAACGCGTAGCGCTTTCAGAGAAACCGTGTGTGGTCGGGCAGCTTAATTGCGCCTGGAAGATAGTCAGCGCGCCGCTTACGGTTTGACCGCAGACTTCCTGCGTGCCGCCCGCATCAGTAAAGCGAATTAATGCCACCAGAATGTGATGCAGACCAAACGGCAACAGCAGACGTTCGCCAGTACCAAACAGCATCGGTCCGAAATTGCCTGCGCTATTGATCATATGACCTAATCCACTAATGCCCATAGCAAATATCGGCCAGACTAACGGAATTACCAGACCGACAAGTCCCATCACCAGTGAGGAGATAATGGGCACGAAGCGGGTGCCGCCGAAGAACGCCAGCGCATCTGGCAGGCGGATATTATGGAAACGCTCATGCAGCATCCAGACAATGATACCGGCGATCACTGCACCGAGGATCCCGGTGTCGATCGACTGGATCCCAAGAATACTCTGGATATTATTGGCTTTCAGAACGGCTGCATCGGTGGTTGGTAGAATGCCTTTATTGGTCAACCAGAAGTTAACCGCAAGGTTCATGACCGCGTAACCGACAAAACCCGCGAATGCTGCAACACCTTTGTTTTCACGCGCCAGCCCGAGTGGGATTGCAATACAGAACATCACTGGCAGAAAGCTAAAAGCAAACGAGCCAACCTTACTCATCCAGGTAAAGATGGCCTGCAACACGGGGTTACCCAATGCCGGGATTAGGGTGATGACATCGTGGCTGCTAAGGGAACTGCCAATTCCGAGCATAATGCCGCAGAACGACAATAACGCCACGGGTAACATAAAGGTTTTGCCTAACTGCTGGAAGAATTCCCACAGCGTGACTTTCGGTGCTGCTTTCGCCGTCATAAAACGACTCCTTGTTGAGAACAGTCTGGATTCAATAAATTGCGCGAGAAGATAAAACGTTTTATCAAATTTTAGTGAGGCATAAATCACATTACGCAACGATAATAGCGGGTATAAGATAAATTAAAGGTAAAACGTTTTATCTGTCACATAATCAGGGAGTAGGTCATCTGCATGGCTACCGCCAAAAAAATCACTATTCATGATGTTGCGCTGGCTGCGGGCGTGTCAGTCAGTACCGTTTCGCTGGTGCTTAGTGGCAAAGGGCGAATATCTGCCGCCACGGGAGAACGGGTTAACGCGGCCATTGAAGAGTTAGGCTTTGTGCGAAATCGCCAGGCATCTGCGCTGCGCGGCGGGCAGAGTGGCGTAATTGGCTTAATTGTGCGCGACTTATCTTCGCCGTTTTACGCTGAATTAACGGCCGGGCTGACAGAGGCACTGGAAGCACAGGGGCGGATGGTTTTTTTGCTCCACGGCGGTAAAGATGGCGAGCAACTGGCCCAGCGATTTTCACTGCTACTGAATCAGGGGGTCGATGGTGTGGTGATTGCCGGTGCGGCAGGAAGCAGTGATGACCTGCGGCGCATGGCAGAAGAAAAAGACATCCCGGTGATTTTTGCATCCCGTGCCAGCTATCTTGAAGATGTGGATACTGTTCGCCCGGATAACATGCAGGCAGCGCAGTTATTGACGGAACACCTTATTCGCAATGGGCATCAGCGTATCGCCTGGCTGGGAGGGCAAAGTTCCTCTTTAACCCGCGCGGAACGAGTGGGTGGATATTGCGCAACACTATTAAAATTTGGTCTGCCGTTTCACAGCGATTGGGTACTGGAATGTTCTTCCAGCCAGAAGCTGGCTGCGGAAGCTATAACGGCGCTTTTGCGCCATAACCCGACTATCAGCGCGGTGGTGTGCTACAACGAAACCATTGCGATGGGCGCGTGGTTTGGTTTACTGAAAGCAGGGCGGCAAAGCGGCGAAAGCGGGGTCGATCGTTATTTTGAGCAACAGGTTTCATTAGCGGCATTTACTGATGTAACGCAAACTTCTCTTGATGATTTTCCGATTGTCTGGGCCTGCACACCTGCGCGGGAACTGGGCTTTACGCTTGCCGATCGCATGATGCAAAAAATCAGTCACGAAGAGAATCACTCTCGAAATCTGATTATCCCCGCGCGGCTCATTACGGCGAAATAATCTCTCTTTATCTGCTATACCTGGTAGTGTCTTTTCCCCGAGGTTAATGATAAAAAATGTGGCACACAGGCGGTGCCTTTTAATTTATTTACTGAAGTTCACAGGAGGTTTATGTGTTTAATTCTGACAACCTGAGACTCGACGGAAAATGCGCCATCATCACCGGTGCGGGTGCTGGTATTGGTAAAGAAATTGCCATTACATTCGCGACAGCAGGTGCATCTGTGGTGGTCAGTGATATTAATGCCGATGCAGCAAATCATGTTGTTGATGAGATTCAACAGCTTGGTGGACAGGCATTTGCCTGGCGTTGTGATATTACTTCCGAACAGGAATTATCTGCTCTGGCAGACTTTGCCATCAGTAAGTTGGGCAAAGTGGATATTCTGGTTAACAACGCGGGTGGCGGTGGTCCTAAACCGTTTGATATGCCAATGGCGGATTTCCGCCGCGCTTATGAACTGAATGTGTTTTCTTTTTTCCATCTGTCACAACTCATTGCACCAGAAATGGAAAAAAATGGCGGAGGCGTTATTCTGACTATCACTTCTATGGCTGCAGAAAATAAAAATAAAAACATGACTTCCTATGCGTCATCTAAAGCTGCGGCCAGTCATCTGGTGAGAAATATGGCATTTGATCTGGGTGAAAAAAATATTCGGGTGAATGGCATTGCGCCGGGGGCAATATTAACTGATGCTCTAAAATCCGTTATTACGCCAGAAATTGAACAAAAAATGTTGCAGCACACGCCAATCAGACGTCTGGGTCAACCGCAAGATATTGCTAACGCGGCGCTGTTTCTGTGTTCACCTGCTGCCAGTTGGATAAGCGGGCAAATACTCACCGTATCCGGCGGTGGGGTACAGGAGCTTAATTAATCGCTAGCAGGCCGGTAAACAACTGAGTGAGTGTTGTTTACCGGTACAGCGAGTTCAGCAGTGAAAAAACGCCAGAAAACTGGTAACCAGGCTATGTTCATTGGTTGACCAATTATCGTGTAAATAGTAAACGAATCGGGTGTGCCTTCGCACTATTCAACAGCAATGATAGGCGCTCACCTGACAACGCGGTAAACTAGTTATTCATGCTAACTATATTGGTTTAACGATGGATAACATGCAGACTGAAGCACAACCGACACGGATCCGGATCCTCAATGCTGCCAGAGAGATTTTTTCAGAAAATGGATTTCACAGTGCCTCGATGAAAGCCATCTGTAAATCCTGCGGTATAAGTCCCGGGACGCTTTACCACCATTTCATTTCTAAAGAAGCCTTGATTCAGGCAATTATCCTCCAGGATCAGGAGAGGGCGCTGGCCCGCTTCCGGGACCCTATCGAAGGGATTCATTTTGTAGAATATATGGTCGAGTCGATAGTCTCCCTGACGCATGAAGCCTTTGCCCAGCGGGCGCTGGTGGTAGAGATTATGGCGGAAGGAATGCGCAATCCGCAGGTTGCCGCTATGCTCAGGAATAAGCATCTGACAATCACCGAATACATCGCCCAGCGTATGCGCGATGCCCAGCAAAAAGGTGAGATAAGTCCTGACATTAACACGGCGATGACCTCTCGTTTATTGCTGGATCTGACCTATGGCGTACTGGCCGACATCGAAGCCGAAGACCTGGCGGGTGACGCGTCATTTGCCCAGGGATTACGTGCGATGATTGGCGGTATTTTAACCGCATCCTGATATCTTCTTGCCGCGGGCCGGTGACCACTGCGCCCGCATTTAATGTCCTTAACAGCACCATACCAAAACGTTCTCGCCTGATCGCAAAATCCCGTTAACACATACACCACAACCATATGTCACGGAAATTTAGCGTTTTAAGCAACTCGAACGAGCGTTCGGTTGCTTATTTTGTGGCTTCTGTCAACGTTGTTTTAGAGATTAATGCGATCCATGTCACGCTGTGGGTATTGCAGTTTTTGGTTTTTTGATCGCGGTGTCAGTTCTTTTTATTTCCATTTCTCTTCCGTGGGTTTCTCACAGATAACTGTTTGCATTGCTTAATTGGTTAACTAATCAAATTAAAGGTTGACCAGTATTTTTATCTTAATGAGGAGTCCCTTATGTTACGTCCTGTAGAAACCCCAACCCGTGAAATCAAAAAACTCGACGGTCTGTGGGCATTCAGCCTGGATCGCGAAAACTGTGGAAATGATCAGCGTTGGTGGGAAAGCACGTTGCAAGAGAGTCGGGCGATTGCCGTACCAGGCAGTTTTAACGATCAGTTTGCTGATGCGGATATTCGTAATTATGTGGGCAATGTCTGGTATCAGCGCGAAGTCTTTATACCCAAAGGTTGGGCGGGCCAGCGTATCGTGCTGCGTTTCGATGCGGTCACTCATTACGGCAAAGTGTGGGTTAATAATCAGGAAGTGATGGAGCATCAGGGCGGCTATACGCCGTTTGAAGCCGATGTTACTCCATATGTGATTGCCGGAAAAAGTGTGCGTATCACCGTTTGTGTGAACAATGAGCTGAACTGGCAGACTATCCCGCCGGGAATGGTGATTACCGACGAAAACGGCAAGAAAAAGCAGTCTTATTTCCATGATTTCTTTAACTACGCCGGGATCCACCGCAGCGTAATGCTCTATACCACGCCGAACACCTGGGTGGACGATATCACCGTGGTGACGCATGTAGCGCAAGACTGCAACCACGCTTCCATTGACTGGCAGGTGGTGGCCAATGGTGATATCAGCGTCGAACTGCGTGATGCTGATCAGCAGGTTGTCGCAGCCGGACAAGGTCACAGCGGAACCTTGCAAGTGGTGAACCCGAATCTCTGGCAACCCGGTGATGGGTATCTCTATGAACTGTGCGTCACCGCAAAAAGCCAGACAGAGTGCGACATCTATCCACTGCGCGTCGGTATCCGCTCGGTGGCAGTAAAGGGTGAACAGTTCCTGATCAACCACAAACCGTTCTACTTCACTGGCTTTGGTCGTCATGAAGATGCGGATTTGCGTGGCAAGGGATTCGATAACGTGCTGATGGTGCACGATCACGCATTGATGGACTGGATTGGTGCCAACTCTTACCGCACCTCGCATTACCCTTACGCTGAAGAGATGCTCGACTGGGCTGACGAACATGGCATTGTGGTGATTGATGAAACTGCCGCCGTCGGCTTTAACCTTTCTTTAGGAATTGGTTTCGAAGCGGGCAACAAACCGAAAGAACTGTACAGCGAAGAGGCGGTCAATGGGGAAACCCAGCAGGCGCACTTACAGGCGATTAAAGAACTGATTGCGCGTGACAAAAACCACCCAAGCGTGGTGATGTGGAGCATTGCCAATGAACCAGATACCCGCCCGCAAGGTGCCCGGGAATATTTCGCGCCACTGGCAGAAGCAACGCGTAAACTCGACCCGACACGACCGATCACCTGCGTCAATGTGATGTTCTGCGACGCTCACACCGATACCATCAGCGATCTCTTTGATGTGCTGTGTCTGAACCGTTATTACGGCTGGTATGTCCAAAGCGGCGATCTGGAGACGGCAGAAAAGGTACTGGAAAAAGAACTGCTTGCGTGGCAGGAGAAACTGCATCAGCCGATTATCATCACCGAATACGGGGTGGATACGTTAGCCGGTCTGCACTCGATGTACACCGATATGTGGAGTGAAGAGTATCAGTGCGCGTGGCTGGATATGTATCACCGCGTCTTTGACCGCGTTAGTGCTGTCGTTGGTGAACAGGTATGGAACTTCGCTGATTTTGCAACTTCGCAGGGCATTCTGCGCGTTGGCGGTAACAAGAAAGGGATTTTCACTCGTGACCGCAAACCAAAATCGGCGGCTTTCTCGCTGCAAAAACGCTGGACTGGCATGAATTTCGGTGAAAAACCGCAGCAGGGAGGCAAAAAATGAATCAACAACTCTCATGGCGCACCATCGTCGGCTACAGCCTCGGTGACGTTGCCAATAACTTCGCCTTCGCCATGGGGGCGCTCTTCCTGTTGAGTTACTACACCGACGTCGCTGGCGTCGGTGCCGCTGCGGCGGGCACCATGCTATTACTGGTGCGGGTATTCGATGCTTTTGCTGACGTCTTCGCCGGACGGGTGGTAGACAGCGTAAATACCCGTTGGGGCAAATTCCGCCCCTTCTTGCTGTTCGGCACTGCACCGTTAATGATCTTCAGCGTGCTGGTTTTCTGGGTGCCGACCGACTGGAGTCATAGCAGCAAAGTGGTGTATGCATATTTGACTTATATGGGGCTGGGGCTTTGTTACAGCCTGGTCAATATACCTTATGGCTCACTGGCAACTGCCATGACCCAACAACCACAATCCCGCGCCCGTCTGGGCGCGGCTCGCGGGATTGCCGCTTCGCTGACCTTTGTCTGCCTGGCTTTTCTGATTGGCCCGAGCATTAAGCACTCCAGCCCGGAGGAGATGGTGTCGGTATACCATTTCTGGACGATTACCCTGGCGATTGCCGGGATGGTGCTTTACTTCATTTGCTTTAAATCGACGCGCGAGAATGTAGTGCGTATCGTGGCGCAGCCGTCATTGAAGATCAGCCTGCAAACGCTGAAACGGAATCGTCCGCTGTTTATGTTGTGCATTGGCGCGCTATGCGTGCTGATCTCGACCTTCGCGGTCAGTGCTTCGTCGTTGTTCTACGTGCGCTATGTACTGAATGATGCCGGGTTGTTTACTGTGCTGGTGTTGGTGCAAAACCTGGTCGGCACAGTGGCATCGGCACCGCTGGTACCGGGAATGGTTGCCAGAATCGGTAAAAAGAATACCTTCCTGATTGGCGCTCTGCTGGGAACTTGTGGTTATTTGCTGTTCTTCTGGGTTTCAGTCTGGTCGCTGCCGGTGGCACTGATCGCGTTAGCCATCGCTTCAGTTGGTCAGGGCGTTACCATGACGGTGATGTGGGCGCTGGAGGCCGATACTGTAGAATATGGTGAATACCTGACCGGTGTACGCATTGAAGGGCTTACCTATTCATTATTCTCATTTACCCGAAAATGTGGACAGGCAATAGGGGGTTCAATTCCCGCCTTTATTTTGGGATTAAGCGGATATATTGCGAATCAGGCACAAACGCCGGAAGTTATTATGGGGATCCGCACATCAATTGCCTTAGTCCCTTGCGGATTTATGCTACTGGCATTCGTTATAATTTGGTTTTATCCGCTGACTGATAAAAAATTCAAAGAAATTGTGGTCGAAATTGATAATCGTAAAAAAATGCAGCAGCAATTAATCAGCGATATCACTAATTAATATCTTATAAAAATAATCAGAACATCAAAGGTGCAACTATGAGAAAAATAGTGGCCATGGCCGTTATTTCCCTGACGGCTGCCTCTGGCCTTACCTCCGCTTACGCTGCACAACTGGCTGACGATGAAGCGGGACTACGAATCAGACTGAAAAATGAATTGCGCCGGGCTGACAAGCCCAGTGCTGGCGCGGGAAGAGATATTTACGCATGGGTGCAAGGAGGATTGCTCGATTTTAATAGCGGTTATTACGCTAATATTATTGGCGTCGAAGGTGGAGCCTATTATGTTTATAAATTAGGTGCTCGTGCTGATATGAGTACCCGATGGTATCTTGATGGCGATAAAAGTTTTGGCTATGCATTGGGTGCGGTAAAAATAAAACCGAGTGAAAAGAGTTTACTTAAATTAGGTCGTTTCGGGACAGATTATAGTTATGGTAGTTTACCTTATCGTATTCCGTTAATTGCTGGCAGTTCGCAACGTACATTACCGACCGTTTCTGAAGGAGCATTAGGTTATTGGGCTTTAACGCCCAATATTGAACTGTGGGGAATGTGGCGCTCCCGGGTATTTTTATGGACTGATTCAACAACCGGTATCCGTGATGAAGGTGTTTATAACAGCCAGACCGGAAAATACGATAAACATCGCGCTCGTTCTTTTTTAGCTGCCAGTTGGCATGATGATACCAGCCGTTATTCTTTGGGGGCATCGGCACAGAAAGATGTTTCTAATCAGCTACAAACTATTTTTGAGAAAAGCATTTCGCTCGCCCGGGATTATGCGCTGAAAGGGGAGTTGCTCGGCTTTTATGCGCAACTGGAAGGCTTAAGTCGTAACACCAACCAGCCCAATGAAACGGCGCTGGTTAGCGGCCAACTGACGTGGAGCGCGCCGTGGGGAAGCGTGTTTGGTAGCGGTGGTTATCTGCGTCATGCGATGAACGGAGCCGTGGTGGACACCGATATTGGTTATCCTTTCTCGTTAAGTCTTGATCGTAACCGGGAAGGTATGCAGTCCTGGCAATTGGGTGTCAATTATCGTTTAACCCCGCAATTTACGCTGACATTGGCACCGATTGTGACTCGCGGCTATGAATCCAGTAAACGAGATGTGCGGATTGAAGGCGCAGGTATCTTAGGCGGTATGAACTATCGGGTCAGCGAAGGGCCGCTACAAGGGATGAATTTCTTTCTTGCAGCCGATAAAGGACGGGAAAAGCGCGATGGTAGTACGCTGGGCAATCGCCTGAATTACTGGGATGTGAAAATGAGTATTCAGTATGACTTTATGTTGAAGTGAAAAAACGCCGGAGAGAAAACTCTCCGGCGTTTTGGCTGTGAATTACTGTTGCGGGATGGCCGGTACAGCCGGAACGGTAAGTGCTGGCATCGCAAACATACCGACAAAATCTTCCAGCGACATTTTCTGACCATTCAACGTGATCTGACCGTTAGCATATTGCAGGCTGGTGGTGATGGCATTGTCCTGCAAGGTGGTCAGACGGAACATCTGGCCCATTGCTGATGCACCTTCAACTTGCTGTTTCGCCAGCTTTTTAGCTTGATCTTCCTGATAGCCTTCCAGCTTCGCCACCTGAGTCATCAGTTCGGTTGCCATATCGACCGGAATGGTCAGTTTTGCATCCAGAGATTTAACCGAGCGATCAACTTCCTGCGCCAGTGTTTGCGGCGCTTCTTTAGTCGCTGCCGGATCTTTCAGGAACAGCGACAAATTCAGCGCGCTTTCACCCTGACTGTTTTTCCAGCTTAACGGCGCAATCGTAATTACCGGATCGCCTTTTAACATCAGCGGCAGGGCGCTAAAGAAGGCTTCCGTCACTTTCTCCTGATAAAGTTCGGCATTGTTGGCAATCTCTGGCTGTGCCAGTAACGCCTGTGTTTGCGCGTTATATTGCTGGCTAAACTGATGCCAGGCTTCACCGTCAATCTGACCGACTTTTAAAGTCAGCTTGCCGCTGCCCAGATCCTGATTCTGTACCTTCAGGCTGTTTAGCGAGTAATCCAGTTGGCTATTGATCGTTTTACCGTCATTAACCAGGTCTGATTTACCACTGATCTCCATGCCTTCCAACAGAGCCAGTTCTTTGCCTTCCACTGAAATGGTCATTTTTTCCAGCGACAGTTTTTGGTTACCCACGCGCTCACCGAAACTTGCCAGCGTGCTGGAACCATCGGTTTTCAGATTATTAAAGGTCAACTGCACTTTCTGGTTGTATTCGTTAACTGCATCGACCCGACCGCTTTGCGCCTCCCCGGAAAGGGAGATGGCTTTACCGTCTCGGTCAGCATTTAACTGGAACTCACCGCCGCTAAAGGCGACTTTTTCATCTTTTTGCTCGTAATTCAGTGGCTTGAGCGAGATATCTGAACTGGAATCGCCGCTGTAACCGATGCGAGAGTTAATCTCAAAAGGTGTATCTCCTTTTGCCATATCAAACAGTGGCTTGCTCACAGCGTTATTGACCAGCGTGGTTTGAATCGACGCCATCGACGGGATCAAATTCAGTTTTTTAAGCTGGGCCAGAGGGAAGGGACCGTGGTCAACAGATTCATTGAAGATGACGCTCTGGCCACTTTTAATCCACGGATTTTCTTTCCCGGCGATGGGCTTCACCACTAATTGCAACTGGCTGCTGAACACGCCGCGATGATAGTTTTGATAACTCACTTCCAGGTTGGATTCAGGAGCTGTCAGTTTGAGTTGCGCGTTCGCCTGTGCGACCATGTCTTCGAGATGGGTTTCAATCTTCTTGCCTGTGTACCATGCGCCGCCTGTCCAGACTACGCCGAGCGCAACAATGACGCCTACCGCTACCAGCGATTTATTCATAATGATTATCCATAAATGAAATCAGGCGGACTGGCCGCCTGAAGTGTTATAAGCCTTTAATAAGCTTAGCAAGAGATGTTAATTATTTCAGTAAGCTCTTACAGCTTGTTGTAAACACGCGCTAAACGTCCGTGGCCTTTCACCGTCACCGGCGACTCATTGGCGGCAATAAATGCGGACTCACCCGGTTTAAGCGCTAACTGTTGAGAACCTTTACCCAGTGTTGCTTCGCCTTCAACGCAGAACAAAATGGCGGCACTTTGCTGGCTGATGGTAGTTTCTTCATCGCTAAGGTCATGCAGCGAGAAAGCAAAATCATCAACCGGAATCGGGAAGTCCAGCTCTGCACCTTGTTTCACCGGCTGGGTCAGCAACTGGCTGGCCGGTTTGGCTTCAAACTTAACGTTGGCAACCAGCTCCGGAATATCAATATATTTTGGCGTCAGACCCGCACGCAGCACGTTATCGGAGTTCGCCATCACTTCCAGCGCCACGCCTTGCAGGTAGGCGTGTGGTGTTTCTGCGAACAGGAACATCGCTTCACCAGGGTTCAGTTTTACCACATTCAGTAACAGTGGGGAGAACAGGCCGCTGTCATCCGGGTAAAATTCAGCAATTAAACGAATCGTTTGCCACGGCTCACCCTGTTGGCTGTCGAGCGCCGATTTCAAAATCGCCAGCGCGCGGGATTTCTCTTCACCCTGCATATTCAACAGGCTGGCGAACAGTTCGCTTAAACGTTCGGCATTGGGCTGCTGTAAAAAATGAGCAATCGCCGGATGCGCGCCCGCGACGGGCTGGAGCAGGGAAACAATCTCGGAAAACTCACGAAACGCGTTCATCGCGAGGAAAGGGGTCAGGGCAAAAACCAGCTCTGGCTTGTGGTTAGGATCTTTATAGTTACGCTCGGCGGCATCCATTGGAATGCCGGCGGCATTTTCTTTGGCAAAACCGATTTCAGAATTGCGTTTATTTGGATGAACCTGAATGGAGAGCGGCTGGGCTGCGCATAACACTTTGAACAGGAAAGGCAGTTCGCCAAAACGCCTGGCAACGGCATCTCCCAGCAGAGTTGATTTATCACCCTCAATCTCATCACGCAGTGAAACGATATCTCCGGCGGCATTGTGCACACGTGAACTGCTCTTCGGATGTGCGCCCATCCACAATTCAGCCATCGGCTGGTTGGATGGATTTTCCATGCCATAAAGTTCAGTCAGTGCCGTTTTGCTTCCCCAGGCATAGTTTTGCACTGAGTTAATAAGTTTTTGCATGATCAATCCCTGTTTGAATGTGGAAATTAATCCCGCTATTAAAGCAAGAATCCTACGGGAAGTAACCTGGAGCCGCAAAAAGTCGTACTAGTCTCAGTTTTTGTTAAAAAAGTGTGTAGGATAATGTAACTCGCTTTTAACAGGGCAATGGAACACCCGCCCAGAGCATAACCAAACCAGGCAGTAAGTGAGAGAACAATGTCAAACAAACCCTTTCATTATCAGGCTCCTTTCCCACTCAAAAAAGATGATACCGAGTACTACCTGCTGACCAGCGAACACGTTAGCGTATCTGAATTTGAAGGGCAGGAGATTTTGAAAGTCGCGCCAGAAGCGTTAACTTTGTTGGCGCGTCAGGCGTTTCATGATGCGTCATTTATGCTGCGTCCGGCTCACCAGCAGCAAGTGGCCGATATCCTGCGCGACCCGGAAGCCAGCGAAAACGACAAATATGTGGCGCTGCAATTCCTGCGCAACTCCGACATCGCCGCAAAAGGCGTTCTGCCAACCTGTCAGGATACCGGCACCGCGATAATCGTCGGTAAAAAAGGGCAGCGTGTATGGACCGGTGGTGGTGATGAAGCGGCGCTGGCGCGCGGTGTCTATAACACCTATATCGAAGATAACCTGCGCTACTCGCAAAACGCAGCGCTGGATATGTATAAAGAGGTGAATACTGGCACTAACCTGCCAGCGCAGATCGATCTTTATGCTGTTGATGGCGACGAGTATAAATTCCTCTGTATCGCCAAAGGTGGCGGTTCCGCAAACAAGACGTATCTCTATCAGGAAACCAAAGCGTTACTGACGCCAGGGAAACTGAAAAATTATCTGGTTGAGAAAATGCGTACGCTGGGCACGGCGGCGTGTCCTCCGTATCACATTGCCTTTGTGATCGGTGGTACATCTGCGGAAACTAACCTTAAAACAGTAAAACTGGCTTCCGCTAAATACTATGACGAGCTGCCAACGGAAGGGAATGAGCACGGTCAGGCGTTCCGTGATGTGGAGCTGGAAAAAGAGTTGCTGATTGAAGCGCAAAATCTTGGTCTGGGGGCGCAGTTTGGCGGTAAATATTTTGCCCATGATATCCGCGTGATTCGTCTGCCACGCCACGGCGCATCCTGTCCGGTTGGTATGGGCGTTTCCTGTTCTGCTGACCGTAATATCAAAGCGAAAATCAATCGTCAGGGGATCTGGATCGAAAAACTGGAACATAATCCAGGCAAATATATCCCGGAAGAATTGCGTAAAGCAGGGGAAGGCGAAGCGGTGCGCGTTGACCTTAATCGTCCGATGAAAGAGATCCTCGCACAGTTGTCGCAGTATCCCGTTTCTACCCGCTTGTCGCTGAACGGCACGATTATTGTCGGTCGTGATATTGCCCACGCCAAACTGAAAGAGCGCATGGACAACGGCGAAGGGTTACCGCAATACATCAAAGATCACCCGATTTACTATGCTGGTCCGGCAAAAACGCCAGAAGGTTATGCCTCCGGCTCTCTTGGCCCAACGACCGCCGGACGGATGGATTCTTACGTCGATCAACTGCAAGCGCAGGGCGGCAGTATGATCATGCTGGCGAAGGGTAATCGCAGTCAACAGGTGACCGATGCTTGTAAAAAACATGGTGGCTTTTACCTTGGCAGTATCGGCGGCCCGGCAGCAGTGCTGGCGCAGGGCAGTATTAAGAGCCTGGAATGTGTTGAATATCCGGAACTGGGTATGGAAGCTATCTGGAAAATTGAAGTGGAAGATTTCCCGGCATTTATCCTTGTTGATGATAAAGGGAATGACTTCTTCCAGCAGATTCAACTCACGCAGTGTACCCGCTGCGTGAAATAAGCGGGCGGATAAGGCGTTCACGCCGTATCCGGCATGAACAAAGCGTACTTTGCAAACAATCTGAGCCGCCCTTTACTTCGGGGCGGCTTTTTTACATGGCACGAAAGACCAAACATTTGTTACCAAATAGTAAATAATGAGTGAGCTAAAAGTTGCTTAACGAAAGCAAAACAGAAAGAAAAAATTAATCAGGTGAGGAGCAGGCCATGAATACAGTACGCAGCGAAAAAGATTCGATGGGTGCGATCGATGTCCCGGCAGATAAGCTGTGGGGCGCACAAACTCAACGCTCGCTGGAGCATTTCCGTATTTCCACGGAGAAAATGCCCACCTCACTGATTCATGCGCTGGCGCTGACTAAGCGTGCAGCGGCAAAAGTTAACGAAGATTTAGGTTTACTCTCTGAAGAGAAAGCGAGTGCTATCCGTCAGGCAGCGGATGAAGTGCTGGCAGGACAGCATGACGATGAATTTCCGCTGGCTATCTGGCAGACGGGTTCCGGCACGCAAAGCAACATGAATATGAACGAAGTGCTGGCCAATCGGGCGAGCGAACTGCTCGGTGGCGTGCGCGGAATGGAACGTAAAATTCACCCTAACGACGACGTGAACAAAAGCCAAAGTTCAAATGATGTCTTTCCGACAGCAATGCACGTTGCGGCGCTGCTGGCGCTACGCAAGCAACTCATCCCGCAGCTTAAAACACTGACACAAACGCTGAATGAGAAATCGCGCGCATTTGCCGATATCGTCAAAATTGGTCGTACCCACTTGCAGGACGCCACGCCGCTGACACTGGGCCAGGAGATTTCCGGCTGGGTAGCGATGCTGGAGCATAATCTCAAACATATTGAATACAGCCTGCCGCATGTGGCGGAACTGGCGCTGGGCGGTACAGCGGTAGGGACGGGGCTGAATACCCATCCGGAATATGCCCGTCGCGTAGCGGATGAGCTTTCGGTAGTTACCTGTGCGCCGTTTGTTACTGCTCCGAACAAATTTGAAGCACTGGCGACCTGCGATGCACTGGTTCAGGCTCATGGCGCGTTGAAAGGGCTGGCGGCGTCACTGATGAAAATTGCGAACGATGTCCGCTGGCTGGCTTCAGGCCCTCGCTGTGGCATTGGCGAAATCTCAATTCCGGAAAACGAGCCGGGCAGCTCAATCATGCCAGGGAAAGTGAACCCAACGCAGTGTGAAGCGTTAACCATGCTTTGCTGTCAGGTGATGGGAAACGACGTGGCGATCAACATCGGTGGCGCTTCCGGTAATTTCGAACTGAACGTCTTCCGCCCGATGGTGATCCACAATTTCCTGCAATCGGTGCGCTTACTGGCGGATGGCATGGAAAGTTTTAACAAACATTGTGCAGTGGGAATTGAGCCGAATCGTGAGCGAATCAATCAATTGCTCAATGAGTCGCTAATGCTGGTGACTGCGCTCAACACCCACATTGGCTATGACAAAGCCGCTGAGATCGCTAAAAAAGCACACAAAGAAGGGCTGACTTTAAAAGCCGCAGCCCTTGCGTTGGGGTATCTTAGCGAAGCCGAGTTTGATAGTTGGGTACGACCAGAACAGATGGTCGGCAGTATGAAAGTCGGGCGTTAATCTGCAACATACAGGTGCAGCCGTGGAATGATTAAGCGAAGCGGCTGCGCCTGGGGTTTGTAACGGTGCTGCACATTGTCGGCATCATAATTTGGCAGCTCGCCAACGTCCGGCACACCAGCACCATTATCCCGATTAACCAACGCGATAAGCGGCGTAGGGCAGGCATGTTGTACCTGTTTTTGATCTCCCTTATACCAGACACGGGCAATTGGCTGCACCTTCACCGGACGTTTGATTTTTAATTTCGCATCCTGCGGCAGGGCGGCGATATCCTGATACTCACGCTCCAGTTTTCCTTGCCACTCCTCGCGCGTCCACGGCGCGACGCTGCGTGGTGATTTCAGGCTTTTTTCCAGTTGAGCCAGTACTTCATCACGATGCAAATTCTTAATGATATGCTTATTCGCCCAGCCAAAACGTAAAGTGGCAGGATCGTGAAGAACCGTGAGCGTGCGGTAAGCGTTAAGGGTAATCAGTCCCGGCAAATGACGATGTACCCATTCAAAACGCGCCGCCGTGGGGAGTTCTGACTCAACCGTGACGATATGTTCAAAAGTGGTTTTGAGTTGATTGATGCGCTGAATATGACTTGCCAGCGCCGCTTGTGAAAGATTATCGACCTGATAACACAACACGCCAGGCAGACGAACAGCGGCCTTGCTGCTGCGGTTTTCGGACTGTTGCTGAATAAACAAATGGCGGAAATGACGTAGTGCCAGCGCCTGCGCCTCTTTGCCGAGATGTTGCTTAACTTCAATGCAATTCAGCGGATTATGCTCATCCGCTTTTTTGACTTCCGGTAAAGAGAACACGCGGGCAACCAGCAACTTGTGCTGCTCAAGCTCAGCGGCAAACGCGGCCAGTTCTTGCTCCATCTGACGAAAGGTAGTATTGAGTCGGTCAACGAGATCGTAACGAGCCATAAAATCACCACTTTAGTTACAACATACTTATTATATAACACAACGGCGGTAACTTGACCACCGTGCGCGTAGTGTCAGGCAGAGGTAAATTGCGGGATGTTATGCCATAACGGCCAGCTAAACGAGAAGCGGGCACCACCCAGTTCGCTGGAGTCACAGTTAACCGTGCCGCCCATTGCCAGTGCAATAGAGTGGACAATCGCCAGTCCCAACCCACAACCGCCGGTTGAACGGTCACGGCTAGGATCGAGACGCACAAAGGGTTCAAAGACATGCTCGCGATCCTGTGGGGCTATTCCTGGCCCATCATCTTCGACAATTAATGTCGCTCTGTTTCCTGCCAGTAGCAGGCTGGTTTCTACGGTTGAATGGCAGTAGCGCAGGGCGTTATTGATCAAGTTATCCAACACGCGCGCCATTAAGCGCATATCCAGCGCCGCATAATGACCTTGCATGAGCGTTTTTATCCGTACCGTTTTGTCGGGGTTAACAGCCTGGATATCGGCCAGATGTGTTGACAGCCATAACGGTAGGTCTGGCTCGCTAAGATGCAACTCATTTTGCGGGCGGTCTAATCGGGCATAGGTCAGCAGTTCTTCGATCAAGGCTTCCAGTTGGCTGATATCACGATTCAGAGCCTGAGACTCTGTTTCACTCAGGTTATCGCTCATCTCCAGCCGATAACGCAGGCGCACTAACGGCGTTCGCAGTTCGTGAGCAATCCCGTCGATAAGCTGTTTTTTGCTGGCAATTAATGCATTGATATTGTCCGCCATCTGGTTAAATGCTACGCCCAGTCGTTCAAAGCTCGAACCATCATCAAAGTGAATGCGTTCATTGAGATGGCCATCGCCAAATCGTTGCGCCGCTGCTTCCAGTTTTAACATGTCCTGCCAGTGCGGACGCATCCAGATAAATACTGGAAAGGCGAGAGAGATGGCAATAAAGGCAATCAGCGCGATATCCAACAAACGCATTTGATGGAGGTAATAGAGATAAGGAACGGGACCGACGGCCAGCACGTAGTGGCTGCGTGGGATGCGTTGCAAAAAAGTGTACTGATCATCCAGAGCAACAATCTCACCGCCACGCAGTCGGTGCATGGAAATTTCATCGAGATGATACTTACTCAAGGGTTCGACGCGCAGATCGAAAGAGAGATTTAAATCCATCTCCTTCAGCGTTTTTCCCCAGTCGTGCGGGGGGATCTCCCGCAACTCGCTACGCATCAGGTACAGCGAACTGTTCATCAAATCATCCAGCGACTGTTTGCCCGCGCGTTCGGCGGTAAATTTGTACACCAGTCCAACCAGCAGGGACATCACCAGAAAGCAGACAAACAGTAAAAGATAAAACTGGATAAACAGTTTTTTCATCGCTCATTCCCATGCATGGGGCGCAAAAAGATAGCCTTTGTTACGCACAGTTTTAATACGATACGGTTCAGCAGCGTTATCGAGCAGTTTTTTTCTTAACCGCGAAATAGCCACGTCCACGCTACGATCCAGACCGTCATAACTGACGCCGCGTAAATTTCGCAACAACGCATCGCGATCCATAATTTGCCCCGCATGAGTGGCTAATTCCCAGAGCAGTTCGAAATCGGCGGTAGAGAGTGAAATCTCAGTGTTAGCAAGGGTGACTACGCGGTTAATAGGGTCGATGATCAACGTGCCGAAATGCAATGCTTTGTAGGGCGTCAGAGGCGTTTCCTGAATGCCTTTGGTCAGCGTCGCTTGCTCATTCTGACGCAAATGTAAACGTAGCCGAGCCAGCAGAACTGCAGGAGGAGTCGTTTTGAGAATATAGTCGCAGGCACCCATTTCCAGCGCCAGAATGTGGTTCATATCACTGTCGAGGGAGGTCAGCAGAACGATTGGTCCGGACCACTTAGAACCTAAATCGCGACAGATAGTCATGCCGTCTTTGCCTGGTAGCATGATATCGAGTAGCACCAGATCCGGATTTTCCCGCAGGATCGTTTCTTCTGCATGGTCGCCGCGAGGTTCTATGGTTACCTGCATATCATGTTTTGCCAGGTATGCGGCAATCAGTGAACCAACTTCTGCGTCATCTTCCACAAATACGATAGTGTTCATATTATTCACGGTAGATATAAAAACGTCACAATACACTGCACCGTTTTTACTTACTATCAATCGTTTCTAAACAAGTTTGCATCAGGTATTCTACTAAGGACTTGTTATGGAAGTGTTAAGGTAAAAAGATGGGGCTGGTAATCAAAGCCGCGCTTGGTGCGCTGGTGGTGGTGTTGATTGGTGTATTAGCAAAAACGAAAAATTACTACATAGCCGGGCTGATCCCGCTTTTCCCAACCTTTGCGCTCATCGCGCATTATATTGTTGCCAGCGAACGCGGCATTGAAGCCTTACGCGCAACCATCATTTTCAGTATGTGGTCGATCATTCCTTATTTTATTTATCTGGCGTCGCTGTGGTATTTCACTGGAATCATGCGCTTGCCCGCGGCTTTTGTAGGTTCTGTGGTGTGCTGGGGACTAAGCGCATGGGTGCTGATTATTTGCTGGATGAAACTGCATTAACGCAGATGTCGACCTCCATCAAGCGGGAAACTGCGCCCGGTAACAAAGCAACTGGTGAGCAAGTAATCGACCAGATCGATCACCTCTTTCTCGCCAGGCGCGGTTTTCATCAGCGATTTATTCAGCGCCTGTTGGCGATATTCAGCATCATCATGTTCATTAAACAGGATCAGCGACGGTGCAATAGAATTCACTTTCACTTCCGGTGCCAGCTTGCGGGCAAATGAGCGGGTCATATTATCCAGGGCTGCTTTGCTTGCTGCATAGGCGATATGGTTGTCGCTGCCTCGTTCCACCACATAATCGGTGAAGTGAATAATATCGCTGGCGGCGTGCCCGTGACCACGCAGTAATCTTTCCAGAGCGTGGTTAAGAAGGTATGGGGTATTTACGTGGATTTGCATCATGCAGGCCAGCACGTCAGCCAGTGGCGTACCTGGTTTTTCTGCCATCCACGCGCTGGCATTGTGCAAAATGGCACGCAGGCCGTGGGTGCTTTTTAATACTTTATCGGCAAACGCCATCACGCCATCATTCGTCGAAAAATCAGCCTGAATACACTGTGCTCCCGCCTGAATCAGGCTATCAATGGCAGGATAGTGCGTCCGATAGCTGACAATCACCGGTTGCTTTTGATTAATGAAATGCCGGGCGAGGGCGAGGCCGATGCGACGGCCTCCGCCAGTGATTAATATTGGCAAGGGCTGGGTATTACCCATCGTTATCTCCTTTGCTATCCAACGATGGGACGAACGTTATCCCACCAGCATCCAGGTCGCCGGAACTGCGGCAATTAACAGCATGCCAATCAGTACCATTTCCTGACGATTCAGAACATTATCATGTGTATGCGTTTTACGCGCGTACAGGAATACCAGCAACCCCGGCGCATACAGAACGACGGACAACAACAGGTGCATTGGACCAGAGGCGTACAATAACCATAAGCCATAAATGCAGGCACCGACACCTACCGCTTTATGCAGCGGGCGGGTTGCGATTTTCAGCAAGAACGCGCCAACAAGGAAATAGGGCACCAGAATCATTTCTGAGGCAATGGTTAGCAACGTGTTGTAATCGGAACCGGTCAGCCAGATTAGCACCAGACAAATTTGCACGCAGATGTTGGTCAGCCACAGCGAGGCGGATGGCGCAGCCTGTGCGTTCTGGCGGGCAAAAATGCGCGGGAATGCTTTATGGGTCGCTGCCAGGAAGGGGACTTCTGCCGCCATAATGGTCCAACTTAAATATGCGCCACAAACGGAAACGATCAATCCGGCAGCGATGATAATCTCGCCCCACGGCCCCATCATTTTCACCATCAGGCCCGCCATAGACGGGTTACGAATTTCCGCCAGTTCAGGACGCGCAACCACGCCCAGCGAAAGCAGAGTGACCAGTAAATAAACGCCCAGCGCGGAAAGTACCGCCAGGAGTGTCGCTTTGCCGACATCATGTTTATTACGCGCACGCGCAGAAACCACCACCGCACCTTCCACACCAATGAATACCCACAGGGTGATCAGCATGGTGTTTTTCACCTGTTCCCACACCGGTACACCAAGTGCAAGGCCAGAGAAGTCGAGTCTGAAGGTGTCCAGTTTGAACATCATCAGCGCCAGTACAATAAACAGTCCCAATGGCAACAATTTTGCCAGCGTTGCCACCAGGTTAATGCTGGCAGCGGTCTGTACACCGCGCAGGATCAAAAAGTGAACAATCCACAAAAGTGCGGATGCACCGACGATCGATTGCCAGGTGTTGCCATCGCCAAACAGACGCAGTTCCGGCGTATCGGTGAAGAAACTCAATGCAGAAAAGACGATCACCAGATAGGAGACGTTAGCGATAACCGCGCACAGCCAATATCCCCATGCGGAGCAGAAACCAATGAGTTCGCCAAAACCTTCACGAGCATAGGTAAAGATGCCGCCGTCAAGATCGGGACGAATGCGTGTCAGGATCAGCATGGCAAAGGCGAGTAATAAAATGCCAGCGCCAGTAATGCCCCAACCGATGAGCAGTGCTGCCGGGCTGGCAACCGCGGCCATATTTTGTGGCAGACTGAAAACACCTGCGCCCAGCATTGAGCTTAATACCAGCGCGGTGAGTGCGCTCAGTCCCAGTTTCTTTTCCATCGATATCCAGTGTTTAAAAGGTGTTCAAAAGAATAAATATTAGGGCAGGACGCATAAAAATGGTGTTTGCCACTGAAGCGCGGGATTTTACGAAGAGATGTGTCTGCATGCAATGGTCACGGGGAAATTTGTGACTAAAAATGCTAAAGGCGGCATAAAGCCGCCTCATTGGGATACTGAATAGTTATTTATACAGGTCTGCGCTGATGGTCAGATTATTACCACGTTCCTGCCACTGGCGGGTGATGTGGTAATACTTCGCACCTTTCTTCGCGGCACGTTTAGCAACCTGGTAGGAGACTTCGGTCATGTTACCGTAGTTACCTGAGAACTTAATGCTGTCGAACGGCACCATCATCGCTGCGGTTGCCTTGTTCAGTTCTTCGACTTTAGTGCCGTCAGGAAGCGTGACAGTGTAACGTCCGCCTTTTGAGGACTGAGTTTCGAAGAAACGACCAACTTCGGAACTTGGTGATGCGGTAGTGGCAACACCCGGGATTTCAACTTTCTTCGCGGCTTCGCCACCGGCAGCCAGGGCTGCACGTCCGGCTTCGGAGTCTGCCGGGATCACATCCGGGCTTTGGACTACACGTTTCTTAGCATCTTTTTTATAGATGAACGCTGTAATGCGTTGGTTACCGCCCTGGTTGGCATCGATTTGGCGAACGATGTAGAAAGAGTATGCGCCTTTTGCTTTCGCCGCTTTGGTGATGGCGTCATTCACTTCCGGTTGGCTACGGTAGAAGCCCTGGACGGTGACAGTGTCAAACGGCTCAATCAGAACGGCCTGGTCTTTTGGCAGTTCAACCACACCGTTAATCACGCGATTTTTTTCGGTTTCTGCTTTTTCAGCATCAGACTTATAGAGATCGGCAACCACTCGCCAGTTACCGCTGTTACCGAAATCTGACGTGTCGACAACATAAAAGGAGGCTGCACCTTCTTTATCAGCACGACGGGAAACGGCTTTCACCGCCTCGCCAATGGCATTGAAACGTCCGGTAACCACTACACGATCAAAAGGTTTAACCGCTGCCGCTTGCTCCGGTGTCAGTTCTGTTGCTGCGTTAACGGAGAATGCCGTAGCAGAAAGCAGTGCCGACGCCAGGAGGGTGTTCTTAAGCTTCATAAAAATAATCCTTCGCCTTGCGCAAACCAGGTACTGGTATTGTTATTAACGAGAAACGTGGCTGATTATTGCATTTAAACGGTGTAACTGTCTGCGTGATTTTTCATATCAGACTTCCTGATTTGATTTTAAACCTGATCGAATAACCATCTGTGATTAAAAAGTAACCGTAGCAACATGCAACGGCTGAAACGGCTGAATTGTATAAGTTAATTTAATGTTAAGTGACAGTTTGCACCGGGGTGATCTCATGTTTTACCTGGCTATCGGAGACAATTATCGCCCTTTATCCGTTGTTCTATGGTGTTTATCTCACTATCAAGGCTGAATCGTTAATATTTTTCGAGTTAACGCCGAAATAGTGATTTTTGGCGCTAGATCGCAAGCATTATTTTCAGTACGTTATAGGGCGTTTGTTACTAATTTATTTTAACGGAGTAACATTTAGCTCGTATATGAGCGGCTTGTGTGGTTCCTGACACAGGCAAACCATCATCAATAAAACCGATGGAAGGGAATATCATGCGAATTGGAATACCAAGAGAACGGTTAACCAATGAAACCCGTGTTGCAGCAACGCCCAAAACAGTGGAGCAGTTGCTGAAACTGGGTTTTACCGTCGCGGTAGAGAGCGGCGCGGGTCAACTGGCAAGTTTTGACGATAAAGCGTTTGTGCAAGCGGGCGCTGAAATAGTAGAAGGGAATAACGTCTGGCAGTCAGATATCATTCTGAAGGTCAATGCGCCGTTAGATGATGAAATTGCGTTACTGAATCCAGGAACAACGCTGGTGAGTTTTATCTGGCCTGCGCTGAATCCGGAGCTAATGCAAAAGCTTGCGGAACGTAACGTCACCGTGATGGCGATGGACTCCGTACCGCGTATCTCACGCGCGCAATCACTGGACGCGTTAAGTTCGATGGCGAACATCGCCGGCTATCGCGCCATTGTTGAGGCGGCGCATGAGTTTGGGCGTTTCTTTACCGGGCAAATCACCGCGGCAGGTAAAGTGCCTCCGGCAAAAGTGATGGTGATTGGTGCGGGTGTTGCGGGTCTCGCGGCCATTGGTGCGGCAAACAGTCTCGGTGCGATTGTGCGTGCGTTTGATACCCGCCCGGAAGTGAAAGAACAAGTTCAAAGTATGGGCGCGGAATTCCTCGAACTGGATTTCAAAGAGGAAGCAGGCAGCGGCGATGGCTATGCCAAAGTGATGTCGGAAGCGTTCATCAAGGCAGAAATGGAACTCTTTGCTGCGCAGGCAAAAGAGGTCGATATCATTGTGACCACCGCGCTTATTCCAGGTAAACCGGCACCGAAACTGATTACCCGCGAAATGGTTGACTCCATGAAGTCGGGCAGTGTGATTGTCGATCTGGCCGCACAAAACGGCGGTAACTGTGAATACACCGTGCCGGGTGAAATCTTCACTACGGAAAATGGCGTCAAAGTGATTGGTTATACCGATCTTCCGGGGCGTCTGCCAACACAATCCTCACAGCTTTACGGCACCAACCTTGTCAATCTGCTGAAGCTGTTGTGCAAGGAGAAAGACGGCAACATTACTGTTGATTTTGATGATGTAGTGATTCGCGGCGTGACCGTGATTCGTGCTGGCGAAATTACCTGGCCGGCACCGCCGATTCAGGTTTCAGCCCAGCCACAGGCGACACAGAAAGCCGCACCGGAAGTCAAAGCTGAGGAAAAATGCACCTGTTCACCGTGGCGTAAATACGCCCTGATGGCGTTGGCAATCATCCTCTTCGGTTGGCTGGCAAATGTTGCACCAAAAGAGTTCCTCGGGCATTTCACCGTGTTCGCGCTGGCGTGCGTTGTGGGCTATTACGTGGTGTGGAATGTATCGCACGCGCTACATACGCCGCTGATGTCGGTCACCAACGCGATTTCAGGGATTATTGTTGTCGGAGCACTGTTGCAGATTGGCCAGGGCGGCTGGGTTAGCTTCCTTAGTTTTATCGCGGTGCTTATAGCCAGCATTAATATTTTCGGTGGCTTCACCGTGACTCAGCGTATGCTGAAAATGTTCCGCAAAAACTAAGGGGTAACATATGTCTGGAGGATTAGTTACAGCTGCATACATTGTTGCCGCGATCCTGTTTATCTTCAGCCTGGCCGGGCTTTCGAAACATGAAACCTCTCGCCAGGGTAACAACTTCGGTATCGCCGGGATGGCGATTGCGTTAATCGCTACTATTTTGGGGCCGGATACTGGCAATGTTGGTTGGATCTTGCTGGCGATGGTCATCGGTGGCGCAATTGGTATCCGCCTGGCGAAGAAGGTCGAAATGACTGAAATGCCGGAACTGGTGGCGATCCTGCATAGTTTTGTGGGGCTGGCGGCGGTGCTGGTTGGTTTTAATAGCTATCTGCATCACGATGCGGATATGGCTCCGATTCTGGCCAACATTCACCTGACGGAAGTATTCCTCGGTATCTTCATTGGTGCGGTGACCTTCACCGGCTCGGTCGTGGCATTCGGTAAGTTGTGCGGCAAAATTTCGTCTAAACCGCTGATGCTGCCAAACCGTCACAAAATGAATCTGGCTGCTCTGGTCGTTTCCTTCCTGCTGCTGATTGTGTTTGTCCGCACCGAAAGCGTTGGCCTGCAAGTTCTGGCATTGCTGATAATGACCGCCATTGCACTGGTCTTCGGCTGGCATTTAGTGGCTTCCATCGGTGGCGCAGATATGCCAGTGGTGGTGTCGATGCTGAACTCTTACTCTGGTTGGGCGGCAGCGGCCGCGGGCTTTATGCTCAGCAACGACTTGCTGATTGTGACCGGTGCGCTGGTCGGTTCTTCGGGGGCAATCCTTTCTTACATCATGTGTAAGGCGATGAACCGTTCCTTTATCAGCGTCATTGCGGGTGGTTTCGGCACCGATGGTTCCTCTACCGGCGACGATCAGGAAGTGGGTGAACATCGCGAAATTACGGCGGAAGAGACGGCGGAACTGCTGAAAAATTCGCATTCAGTGATCATCACCCCAGGTTACGGCATGGCAGTCGCGCAGGCGCAATATCCGGTGGCAGAAATCACCGAGAAACTGCGTGCCCGCGGTATCAACGTGCGTTTCGGTATTCACCCGGTTGCGGGGCGTTTGCCTGGGCATATGAACGTATTGCTGGCAGAAGCGAAAGTGCCGTATGACATCGTGCTGGAAATGGACGAGATCAACGATGACTTTGCTGATACCGATACCGTGCTGGTAATTGGTGCGAACGATACGGTTAACCCGGCGGCGCAGGACGATCCGAAAAGCCCAATTGCCGGAATGCCGGTACTGGAAGTGTGGAAAGCGCAGAACGTGATTGTCTTTAAACGTTCGATGAACACCGGCTATGCTGGTGTGCAAAACCCGCTGTTTTTCAAGGAAAACACCCACATGCTGTTTGGTGACGCCAAAGCCAGCGTGGATGCGATTCTGAAAGCACTGTAACCTCAACGGCCTCTGCGGAGGCCGTTACTCTTTCTTGAGATCGCTTAACAGCACGGCGATGCTTTGACCTCCCGCTGTTTGTTCAAGCGCAATTTTGACAATAATCGTCAACGGCACCGAAAGCAGCATCCCCACCGGTCCTAACAACCATCCCCAAAAAATTAACGACAAAAAGACCACCAGTGTGGAAAGCCCCAATCCGCGTCCCATAATGCGTGGTTCCAGAATATTACCGAAGACCAGATTAATCAGCAGATATCCCGCCAGCACCAACAACGCTTCGTAGAAACCATTAAACACCAGTACCTGGGCGATAGGGGGAATAGCCGCAAGAACCGAACCAATATTAGGAATGTAATTAAGCGCAAAGGCCAGCAATCCCCAGACAAAAGCAAAGCGAACGTCCAGTGCTGCGAGCATCGCCCAGGCGACCAGTCCGGTGATGATGCTGATGGCCGTTTTCAGCACCAGGTAATGCGACACACTGTCAATCGCGCGCTGAATCGCCGCCATTCCTTCGACCGGACGTGCCATCATTTGCTGGAGTTTGCCGGGCAGTTGCGGAACTTCGAGCAGCATAAACAGCACCGTCAACAGCAATAAAAATATTGATGACATGGCGTTAGATAACTGCGTCAGTAAGTTGGTCAGTAACGTCATCGCCGCGTTCGGGTCAATGTAATGCGCCAGTTGGTCAACTGAGACATCAATACCCACGCGCTGTAATAAAGGCTCCAGAGCTTGCAGAGGCTTTATGATTGAGCTGCGATACTGTGGCAAAGTGCGGGTCAGTTCATTGAGTGTTGAACCGAGATAGGCCAGCATAAGCACCATCGCCATTACGATGATGGTCATTAAAATCGACACCGCCAGTACGCGCGGTACTCGCCAGCGAACCATGCGTTGTACCAGCGGGTTAAGAATGACTGCGATAAATAGGGCGAGGATAAAGGGGACGATGATATCGGCGGCAAACCGGATACCGCAGAGAATAATGACCAGCATTCCCAACATAATGACGATTTTTAGGCCATTGAGCGTGATGATCGGCTTTGCCATGTTTATCCCCGTTTTTTTCTTCGCTAATAATATTTTTTCTGCGGCATTATAACGAAAATCAAACTACTCAGGTAAAGATATGAAAATGTTTTGAGTTAATTCTTAAGCTATGATACAAATCAGGCGTGTACAACTACCGAGGACAATTATCATCCGCGATGACGAGAAGCAACACTGCGGATAATTGTAATATTATGGACAATTTGTTCAGGACGTTATTTTCTACATTTACCCATCTTCGTACCTCATCCAGCATCTTGCTCGCAGGCGAGCAACACTGGCGCAACGCGCTTTAGTCCTTTCTTCTGTCAAAGCTGGCGCTCTGCGCTGGACTGAATACTTTTCTTTGGTTTCGCTGAATTCAGCGAACATTAAAATAATTCTCTTGCAGGGGAAGGACGATGTATATTTATTGGGCTTTATTAGGTCTGGCTATTGCCACAGAAATTACCGGAACGCTGTCAATGAAATGGGCGAGCGTCAGTAACGGTAACGGTGGATTTATTTTAATGCTGGTGATGATTTCACTGTCATATATATTTCTTTCTTTCGCCGTGAAAAAAATAGCGCTTGGTGTGGCTTATGCTCTGTGGGAAGGCATCGGTATTTTATTTATTACGCTATTTAGCGTTCTGTTATTCGATGAAAGCTTATCGCTGCTAAAAATTGCCGGGTTAACAACCCTGGTTGTCGGGATTGTGTTGATTAAATCTGGTACACGCAAAGTACGTAAACCCTCGCTGGAGGTGAACCGTGGCGCAGTTTGAATGGGTTCATGCCGCCTGGTTGGCACTGGCAACTGTGCTGGAAATCATGGCTAACGTCTTTTTGAAATTTTCTGATGGCTTTCGCCGCAAAGTTTATGGCTTGCTCTCGCTGGCGGCGGTGCTTGCTGCCTTTAGCGCGCTTTCGCAGGCCGTTAAAGGGATCGACTTGTCTGTAGCCTATGCATTGTGGGGTGGGTTTGGTATTACCGCCACTTTAGCTGCGGGGTGGATCTTGTTTGGTCAACGTTTAAATCGCAAAGGCTGGGTTGGCCTGATCTTGCTATTGGCCGGAATGATCATGGTGAAACTCGCCTGATGACCACGCTGCCCGACAATGCGGGCAGCGTTTGAACATTATTGCCGGGTCAGTTCTTCTAACTTGTCGCGAAAACCGGTGACAGAAATGGCCCGGTTATCGGCGCGCCAGCGATCTTTCGCTGCAGGAGCTGAACTTTGCACACCAATTAACTGCCAGCCGTCATCAGTATGCAGCATCAGTGGCGAACCGCTGTCACCCGGCAGGGTATCGCACTGATGCGACATCACCGAGGTTTGCGCCCAGCCAGTCACTTCGCAATTTTGATGGCTGTATAAGGTATCAAGATGATCTTCGGGATACCCCGCCTGAGTCACTTTACGACCAGCCGCTTTTAATGCGGCGGTAAGCGCGGCTTTATCTCCCTCAAATAATGGCAACGGCGTAATGCCAGAAGGGGGATTGCGCAGCACAATCAAACCGAAATCCCACGGCGCGGCTGCGGGCGGGACAATCCAGCCATCACCATCAGCCTTTAACCGTTTCCCTAGCGTCGGATCAACACGACCTTCAATATCGTGGATCTCATAGCGCCATAGCCCTTTATTCGAAACAAAACGCAGCGCAATTGCTTTGTCTGGTTTACCTTTTGGTGGCGTTAATAAACAGTGGCCCGCAGTTAATGCGAGATTAGGGGCAATCAGCGTCGCCGTACATAAATTGCCGCTGGCCGTTTCCAGTTGCCCAACCGCATCCCACGGCGATTGGGTCGTGTTATTTACCGGTACACGATCATCATGACCAAAAAATAGGGTGCTGACCTCATCATGAGCCGATTTAGGATCGTCCGGTTTATCCGCAAACACAAATGCAGACGTCAGACTAATTGCACCCAGTACTACAGCAATGGTTGTACGCATATCACACTCTGGCGAGTAATTATGATTATTAAAAGCAAACCCTCGTAAATACTATAGACGGGACGGGATGAAAGTGGGAGTAAAATCAGATAACTACGCTCAGGAAAGATAAAAACGGGCGGCAATCAGCGCACATAAAATAAGGATGATAAGAATGAACTCAAAGCGATAACGGCCCACCATAGTACCCTCCGCTAAAGGCGGTGCTAAACGTTACCCGCTTAGCACCGTAATTTTCAGGCGCGAGGGGGCGCGCCACTATTGCTGTCGAAAACTTATGCGGCTGGCTGTGCTGCAGGTTTTGTCGGTTGTTGCTGGCTGTGTTTTTTGCTGTGCTTTTTGGCGGCCTGTGCTTTTTGCTCAGGTGCTTTCTGTTCAGTTTTTGCTTTTTTATGATGTTTTTTAGCCGCTTGCGCTTTCTGGGCGGGCGCTGCTTTATGCTGTTTTTTATGATGAATGGTTTTTGCAGGTGCTGCTTTGGTAGCAGCAGTCGGAGCAGGCGTGGTCGCAGTCTCTGCGGCAAAGGCAGCAGAAGAGAGACCCATAGCAGCGGCAACAACCAGAGCTAATACTTTTTTCATTGTCATACCCTCAATTTGGTTTTTTATGCAACCCCACTGCGGGGCCGATGTAATGACTATATCTCTGGAAATAGCAGGCTTCCGTGAGTGGTTGGTTTCGGCATGTAACGATATGTACAAAGCGAGTAGCGATGACGTGAGAAATAATAACGCATTGTGACTTAAGGAGATTTTCCCACCAATATCGGTAGTATTGATTGACTTAACTTTTTCATTACCTATAAATTGGTAGAATCACCGTGTATTAACAATAAATGACACACAGCAAAATGAATCCGTTTATTTGGGTGCTTATTATCCTGATGGCGTTAGATGCACTGCGAGAAATGGCCGGCACTTCGTCTATTTTGGGATGGTTATTAACGTTGAGTTGAGCAGACAATAAGCCCGGACAGGTTTTAACTCAGTCCGGGCTTATTTTTCAGGCGTGCAGGCGATGATGTAAACGTGTTCCGACCAGAATAGCGACCACCAACATCACGGCAATAAATGCACCGACGCCGTTCCAGCCATAGTTATGCCAGAAGACGCCACCTAATGTCCCTGCAATACTTGAACCCAGATAGTAACAAAATAGATACAGCGAGGAAGCCTGGCCTCTGGCGCGTTTAGCACGTGGGCCAATCCAGCTACTGGCGACAGAGTGAGCGGCAAAGAATCCTGTAGAGAAAAGCATCATACCGGCAAAAATCAACCACAGTGGGTTGAACAATGTCAGGAGAAGGCCAAAAAGCATGACACCTGTCGAAAATAACATCACCGGACCACGACCGAAGCGGGTAGTCATGGTGCCTGCTTTTGGCGAACTCCAGGTGCCAGTCAAATAGACTAGCGATAATAAGCCAACCACGGCCTGACTGACATGCCAGGGGGGAAGCATCAACCGATAACCAATGTAATTAAACAGAGTGACGAACGACCCCATCAGCAAAAAACCTTCGACGAATAATAAGGGTAATCCCTGATCACGGCAGTGCAGACGGAAGTTAATAAACAGCGTTTTTGGGCGCAACGAGGATGGGCGGAAATGGCGTGACTCCGGGAGGATTTTCCAGAACATTAACGCTGAGGTCAGAGCGAAACAGCCAATAACCGCCAGAGCAATTCGCCAGTTAAAGAAGTCAGTAAATACCCCGCTGATTAAGCGCCCACTCATACCGCCAATTGAGTTGCCGCTGATGTACAGCCCCATTGAAAATGCCACAAAACTGGGGTGGATCTCTTCGCTAAGGTAGGTCATGCCAACGGCAGCTACGCCGCTTAACGACAGACCAATCAAGGCGCGCATAATCAAAATACCGTGCCAGCTAGTCATCATCGTCGAAAGTAACGTGCAGATGGAGGCCAACAGTAGTGCCGTCACCATCACCGGCTTGCGACCTATGGCATCGGAAAGTGGGCCAGTAAATAGTAAACCAATGGCAAGCATGATCGTTGAAATTGACAGTGAAATACTACTGTTAGCAGGCGTTAAGCCAAATTCTTGCGAAAGCACCGGAAGAATAGGCTGCACACAATAAAGAAGCGCAAAGGTTGCCAGCCCGGCCGAGAATAGAGCCAGAGTGACACGCATAAATTGCGGCGTACCGCGTTTAATGAATTCGTTTGTCCGGGAAAGGTTTTTCTTGTCAGTGTCACTTGCCGGAGTGCCATCAACAGTTGTAGTACGACTCACTTGAAATCCTTGCTAAATATGCCCGTGATGTGGGATTAGGAATAGATTAGGAAAATCGAATTGTTATGTCTAATATATTAATAGTCTCAAATAAGATGTTTAAAATATGAATATTGAATTGCGCCACCTTCGTTACTTCATTGCTGTTGCGGAAGAGCTGCATTTTGGTCGCGCTGCTGCCCGACTGAATATTTCACAACCGCCGCTAAGCCAGCAGATTCAGATACTGGAGCAACAAATTGGCGCGCGACTGCTGGCACGAACCAATCGCAGCGTAATGCTGACGGCAGCAGGGAAGCAGTTCCTTGCTGATAGTCGGCAAATCCTGTCTATGGTGGATGACGCTGCCGCTCGCGCTGAACGCCTGCATCAGGGAGAGGCGGGAGAGTTACGCATTGGCTTTACCTCATCAGCGCCATTTATTCGCGCAGTATCTGATACCTTATCGCTGTTTCGTCGCGAATTTCCTGATGTTCATTTGCAGACACGCGAGATGAACACCCGCGAGCAAATAGCACCCCTTATCGAAGGGACGCTGGATATGGGGTTGCTACGAAATACTGTGTTGCCGGAGACGCTGGACCACGCGGTCATTGTGCATGAACCACTTATGGCGATGATCCCGCATGATCATCCTTTGGCCAATAAATCGAATGTAACGCTGGCAGAACTGGCAAAAGAACCCTTTGTTTTTTTTGATCCGCACGTAGGGACGGGGCTGTATGATGACATTCTCGGCCTGATGCGACGTTACAATCTCACCCCAGTCATCACCCAGGAAGTCGGCGAGGCGATGACTATCATCGGCCTGGTTTCCGCGGGTCTTGGCGTTTCGATTTTGCCCGCTTCTTTCAAACGCGTACAACTCAATGAAATGCGTTGGGTATCTATTGCGGAAGAGGATGCGGTTTCTGAGATGTGGCTGGTTTGGCCAAAACATCATGAACAAAGCCCGGCAGCACGTAACTTTCGTATTCAGCTACTGAATGCTCTCTGATGAGGAAAAATTCAGCAAAAAATCCCGAAAAATGTGCTGTCAATCACATGGCTAAGTAAAAATTTGACGTTACGCATTGAAGTGCTTCACCATAGCCTACAGATTATTTCGGAGCGCGAAAATATAGGGAGTATGAGGTGGTTGCTGAAAACCAGCCGGGGCACATTGATCAAATAAAGCAGACCAACGCAGGTGCTGTATATCGCCTGATTGATCAGCTTGGTCCCATTTCGCGTATCGACCTTTCTCGCATGGCGCAGCTCGCGCCAGCCAGTATTACCAAAATTGTCCGCGAAATGCTTGAAGCGCACCTGGTGCAAGAGCTGGAAATTAAAGAGGCTGGAAACCGTGGCCGTCCGGCGGTGGGGTTGGTAGTAGAAACGGAAGCCTGGCACTATCTTTCTTTGCGTATTAGTCGTGGCGAGATTTTTCTTGCACTGCGTGATTTAAGCAGCAAGTTGGTGGTGGAAGACTCGCTGGAGTTGGCGCTGCAGGATGAATTACCGCTGTTGGATCGCATCATTACTCATATTGATCAGTTTTTTATTCGCCATCAGAAAAAACTCGAGCGCCTGACTTCTATTGCCATTACCATGCCGGGAATTATTGATACGGAAAATGGTATTGTACATCGTATGCCGTTCTACGAGGACGTAAAAGAGATGCCGCTCGGTGAAGCGCTTGAGCAGCATACCGGTGTACCGGTTTATATTCAGCATGATATCAGCGCATGGACGATGGCCGAGGCCTTGTTCGGCGCATCCCGCGGAGCGCGCGATGTGATTCAGGTGGTTATCGATCACAATGTGGGAGCGGGTGTGATTACCGATGGTCATCTGTTACACGCAGGAAGCAGTAGCCTTGTGGAGATAGGCCACACTCAGGTCGACCCCTATGGAAAACGCTGTTATTGCGGTAACCACGGCTGCCTGGAAACCATCGCCAGTGTTGACAGCATTCTTGAACTGGCGCAATTACGTTTGAATCAATCCATGAGTTCGATGTTACACGGACAGCCGTTAACCGTGGACTCATTGTGCCAGGCGGCACTGCGGGGCGATCTGCTGGCAAAAGATATTATTACCGGTGTGGGGGCGCATGTTGGGCGCATTCTTGCCATCATGGTGAATTTATTTAACCCACAAAAAATACTGATTGGTTCGCCGTTAAGCAAAGCGGCAGAAATCCTGTTCCCTGTCATTTCTGACAGCATCCGTCAGCAGGCGCTTCCTGCCTACAGCCAGCACATTAGCGTCGAAAGCACTCAGTTTTCTAATCAGGGGACGATGGCGGGAGCCGCATTGGTAAAAGACGCTATGTATAACGGTTCTTTGTTGATTCGTCTGTTGCAGGGTTAACATTTTTTAACTGTTCTACCAAAATTTGCGCTATCTCAAATTGGGGCAGGAAAGCATAACTTAGACTTCCAAAGTTGAATTATTTTCCTGGCTTATATTTGTGAAGCATAACGGTGGAGTTAGTGATGCTGAAGCGTTTCTTTATAACAGGTACAGACACTTCTGTAGGGAAAACGGTGGTTTCCCGCGCATTGCTACAAGCGTTAGCCTCCCAGGGAAAAACGGTTGCGGGGTATAAACCCGTAGCGAAGGGGAGCAAAGAGACACCCGATGGGCTACGTAATAAAGATGCCCTGGTGTTGCAGAGTGTTTCATCTATTGAACTGCCTTATGAAGCAGTCAATCCCATTGCGTTAAGCGAAGAAGAAAGTAGTGTGGCGCACAGTTGCCCGATCAATTACACCCTCATTTCAAATGGTCTGGCTAACCTGACGAATAAAGTCGACCATGTGGTGGTCGAAGGCACTGGCGGCTGGCGTAGTCTGATGAATGACCTGCGTCCGCTTTCTGAATGGGTGGTTCAGGAGCAGCTACCGGTGTTGATGGTGGTGGGCATTCAGGAAGGCTGTATTAACCATGCGCTTCTGACCGCACAGGCGATTGCGAACGATGGTCTTCCGCTCATTGGCTGGGTGGCTAACCGTATCAACCCAGGGTTAGCACATTACGCTGAAATCATAGATGTATTGGGTAAAAAACTCCCGGCACCGCTCATTGGCGAACTGCCTTATTTGCCGCGCGCAGAACAGCGTGAACTGGGGCAATACATCCGCTTACCCATGCTGCGCAGTGTGTTGGCGGTAGATAGAGTCACGGTGTAACGTCCGCGACGTTACTGACGCAATCACACAAGCAATTAATAAACCGGGGAGTAGCTGATACTCTCCGGTCATTTCGCATATCATCAATGTCGACATAATTGGCGCATGCGTGGTTGCAGCCAGTAGTGTTGCCATCCCGGTTAGCCCGAGTAACAGCGTAATTTCTTCTCCGCCAGGAAGCCATAACCCCAGGCTACGACCATACAGCATACCAATAGCCAGTCCGATAAATAGTGTTGGCGTAAACACACCGCCTGGCGCGCCGGAACCACTGCTGGCCAGCACGGCAAAAAGTTTGCAAAGAAAGATCCCTGCAATGACCGTAAGCAGTGGCGGGGCAGTTAAAAAGGATTGTACCGTACTATAGCCGTTGCCCCACACAGCCGGTGTGAGCAGGGAAAGCAGTCCCACGATCAAACCTCCCAATGTCAGTTGCCAGGGGGGCGCAAGTTTGAGATTAACAAAGCCCCGATGACTGGCGTTCATTAGCTTTAAAAACAGTGGACCGCACAGTCCCATCAGTACACCAGTACTAATAATCAGCGCATAGTCACGGGTCTTAACTATTACTGAGAGTTGCACGCTGTAGAGCAAAGCATCGCTATTATTAAGAAGATGGCTGACAAGCAGTGCCACTACGGCGGAAATTACCACCGGACCGAGAGAGGCCAGCATCATGGTGCCAAACAGCACTTCAGCAATAAACAAACTTCCGGCAAGCGGGGCGCGATAGGCCGCAGCCATCCCCGCAGCAGCGCCACAGGCAATCCACAATTTCCACTCTTCACGCGGTGTAAGACGTTGTGCAAACCAGGAGGCGGCAAGCGCTGCCAACAGGATCATCGCACCTTCACGTCCAATGGCACTGCCGCTCGTCACCACTAGCAAAGACGCGAAAGATTTGACCAGACTGGTGGCATAATCAAACTGCCCATCGGTTTGTAATGCCTCCATATAATCGGTAGGCGCGTGAGGGCGTTGTTGCGTGAATTTCTGCCATCCCATCAGCAATAGACCTGCTGCCAGTCCGCCAAGTGCCGGAGTTAGCAGGCGACGCCACGGCGAAAGGTTCATGGCAGCATTAACCAGACTTCCGGAATCATTGTTCAGGAACAACCACTCCAGCAACAGCATCGCATGATGAAACCCTGCGACGGCAAGAGCCGCGAGAATACCGATCACCGTCGCAATAAACAGACGGCGGAACATGGTGCGTAGATCCGGGTAGATGTGTAGATGATGCATGAGCAGAAATGGCAAATTAAACACAGGCATCTATTTTGCGGGAAAAGGGGTCTGGAGCAAAAGCTGTATGTGCTTTATGAGAAATTAATCGTGACGTTGTCACTTATTTTATCCGAAAGGCGTGCAGTTACCGCCTTTCGGTCATACTAACGATTATTCAACGAAACAGAGGCTTAACCGCGACAGGAATTAACAATTGTGACTGCCATTGTGCCAGTGTTAAACGGGCCAGCTCACCGAGTGAGCGATAAAAAGGGTGTTCTGCTTTTTCGATAAACACCTCAAGAAAACGTGTCGACCACGGTAAAAGGTGCCACGCCAGCAATTCTTCGCACTCGGTCTGGCGACCGTTCTCTGCCAGCCATGCTGCCATCAATAGCAGTGAACCAAAATGATCTTCCGGTTCGTTTTGTTTCATTTCAAACTGAATGCCTTTTTCGCGCATCCATTGACGGAGCGCCAATGTAGAATCGCCAAACAGCACCGATTCGCGATCCAGCCAGACAGATCCCCACGGCGGTGACGGTAGCGCATACGGGCCGACAAACAGCCGTTGCCAGGCCTGATTACGCGACTCTTCACACTCTTCCTTAAAAGTCGTTACCAGCGGTGCTAATGACGTTTGTGACAAGGGCCACTGGGTATCCCAGCCGTCGCCGGTTAACGCAGAAACCAGCGGAGAGGCTTCTGCACTCTCTGGAGCGTAATAAAACAGCGCGCCCAGCACGCGCGCCGCGACAGAAAAATTATCTTGTTGTGAAAAATGCGTCATTCTTATCATCCTGAAACGTGCGGGGTAACCCGCACTAATTTGTTAACCTGCGACGGCCATTCCGACGGTCATATGCAGGCCATAAAAGAGCGCACGCCCGATCATCTCGCCATCAGGTATGAGGATTCATTCCCGCACAAACCCGGCAAGGGTTATGGCGTGGATTAGTGAACACAGCCTGCATCTTAGACCAGTGCATAACAATACCACACGCGCCAGACCTGGACGTAGACCTGATAAGACGCGTAAGCGTCGTATCAGGCAGCCACAGGTTTATTGCTGCGGTTCGGCAGGGCCACTATCATGGGTTGGTTGAGAGTGGGCAGAAACATTACCGCTGGTGGTGCGGGTATAGAGAATTTTATGCGTGTCGTTGGCACAATGCCCGACGACCTGTGAATCAGGCTGATCAACCTGATCATTCGGCACAATACTTAAAGTGAAGCTGCTTTCCGGGACGCCGTTATTGATAATGCGCTGTGAAATATCGCTTTTTATACGCTCACAAGAATCCGACGCGGCGAGCACTGTGGATGAGGCCAGGGCGAGCAGAAGTGCGGCACTACAGGCGACGTTTTTCATCATTGGCTCCTTACATGAATATTACTACCTAAGCATAGCATTTCACGTGTAAATTACTGTATTTGCTACTATGATTGAGAATCATCTTTACTGTCAGGTGACTGATGTGAATGCCAAATTACTGCCATGTTTGCTCGCGATAACGCTTATAGGATGTGACCGCACAGAAGTAACGCTCTCTTTTACGCCAGAGATGGCCAGTTTCTCTAATGAATTCGATTTTGATCCGCTGCGTGGTCCGGTTAAGGATTTCACTCAGACATTAATAAATGAGCAAGGGGAAGTAACGAAGCGCGTTTCAGGTACTTTATCGGAAGAAGGCTGTTTTGATTCTCTCGAATTGCTGGATCTGGAGAATAATACTGTAGTTGCCCTGGTGTTAGACGCAAATTATTACCGTGATGCACAGACGCTGGAGAAGCGAGTACGTTTACAGGGGAAATGTCAGTTAGCGGAATTACCTTCCGCAGGGGTGAGTTGGGAAACCGATGATAATGGCTTCGTGGTTAAAGCCAGCAGTAAACAGATGAAGATGGAGTATCGGTATGATGGCCAGGGGTATCCGCTGGGTAAAACGACAATAAGCAACGACAAAACGTTATCTGTCACCGCGACACCGTCAAAGGATCCGATCAAAAAACTCGATTATACGGCCATTACTTTGCTGAATAATCAACAGGTTGGTAATATCAGGCAGACCTGTGAATATGACAGCCACGCCAATCCGGTGGACTGCCAATTAATCATTGTGGATGAGGGGGAAAAACCCGCTGTCGAACGGGTTTACACCATCAAAAATACCATTGATTATTATTAATGCTATTGCGCGGTCGGTTTCAGTAGAGTCTGCCCCTGCGTTTTATGTTCCGCCAGATACTGATGCTGGAATATGCACATGCGAATGGCATTGCGATATTGACCGTTAATAAAGAATTCATGCATCAGTTCACCTTCGACCGTAAAACCGAGCTTACGGTAAATATGAATCGCTTTTTCATTCTCTTTATCGACGATCAGATAAAGTTTATAGAGATTAAGAACAGTGAAGCCATAATCCATCGCTAATGTCGCGGCGCGGGTTGCCAGACCTTTACCCTGGTATTCCGGGGAGATGATTATCTGAAATTCAGCGCGGCGATGGACGTGGTTAATTTCCACCAGCTCTACCAGACCGGCTTTTTCGCCATCACATTCCACGACGAAACGGCGTTCACTCTGATCGTGAATATGTTTATCGTACAGATCAGAGAGTTCAACGAAGGCTTCGTAGGGTTCCTCAAACCAGTAACGCATTACGCTGGCGTTATTGTCGAGTTGATGCACATAGCGTAAATCTTCACGCTCCAGCGGACGTAGCTTAACACTGTGGGCGCTTGTCATAACGTGTCCTTACATTCCTTATATCAATAACAGGTTAGGGGATGATTACGCGGCCAGTACGACGGTCCAGACAGCGTAAAGTATTCGGCTCCCAGTAGGCATTAATGTTGGCACTCTGCTCACATTTATCGCGGTTATCGAATGCGGCGTCAGCTTTATCCCATTCTTTCTCGGTGCGTTTGTTGACTTTCTGACGCAGATTACGCGTGTCATTCCATTGCTCTTTTTCCATCGCCGCCTGCTGGCGACTCTGTGTGCTGTCGCCAGATTCAATCACCAGTTTGTTAGTTTCTGCATGAGTAGTTGCGCTAAATGCCAGTGCGCAAGGCAGCAGAAAAGCGAGCAGGCTGAGTTTTTTGCAGAGAGTGATATTCATGATTCATTCCTTGTATGAATGATTAAAGGCGATTTTACACGATCCACTGTGAACACGAAACGTAACAGAAGGATGTATATGTTGATGATATTATGTCGCCCTATAAATATACATGATGTCAATAAGTGACAAAGATGATTAAAACAACGTTACTGTTTTTTGTTACTGCCCTGTGTGAAATCATGGGTTGCTTTTTACCCTGGTTATGGCTGAAACGAAATGCCAGCGTCTGGCTGTTGGTTCCGGCGGGGATTTCCCTGGCGCTGTTTGTCTGGCTGTTAACGTTACATCCCGCAGCAAGTGGGCGAGTTTATGCGGCTTATGGTGGCGTTTATGTCTGTACGGCGTTGATTTGGCTGCGTGTGGTGGATGGGGTGAAGCTCAGTCTCTACGACTGGACAGGCGCGATAATTGCGCTTTGCGGTATGTTGATTATTGTTGCTGGCTGGGGACGTGCCTGATTTTTCTGGTCTATAAGATATTTTATTATCAATGACATACGCGTTTTCAGGGCACTGAAAAACAATAAGCTTTGACTATTTTTAGAACTATTCATGGCGCAAATATGCGCTTTTTTTGTGATCGTTCTGGCTTTTTTTGATCTTCATACTTGTATGGTAGTAGCTCAGTTGCGTAGATTTCATGCATCACGATAAGCGATGCAAGGAATAGAACATGAAGATTGTAGGGGCTGAAGTTTTTGTTACCTGTCCGGGGCGTAATTTCGTCACCTTAAAAATCACCACCGAGGACGGTATTACCGGTCTTGGTGATGCCACTCTCAACGGACGCGAGCTTTCCGTTGCGTCCTATTTGCAGGATCACCTGTGTCCGCAACTTATAGGCCGCGATGCCCACCGTATCGAAGATATCTGGCAGTTTTTCTATAAAGGTGCTTACTGGCGTCGCGGCCCGGTGACTATGTCGGCCATTTCAGCCGTTGATATGGCGCTATGGGACATTAAAGCCAAAGCTGCCAACATGCCGCTTTACCAGTTACTCGGCGGCGCGTCTCGCGAAGGGGTGATGGTCTATTGCCATACCACCGGTCACAGTATTGATGAGGCACTGGATGATTATGCCCGTCATCAGGAACTGGGATTCAAGGCCATCCGCGTGCAGTGCGGTATTCCTGGCATGAAAACGACTTACGGTATGTCCAAAGGAAAAGGGCAGGCCTATGAACCTGCGACCAAAGGGCAGTGGCCAGAAGAGCAGTTGTGGTCAACGGAAAAATATCTCGACTTCATGCCAAAACTGTTCGACGCGGTACGTAACAAGTTTGGTTTTGATGAACATTTGCTGCATGACATGCATCATCGCTTAACGCCTATTGAAGCGGCGCGCTTTGGTAAAAGCATTGAAGATTTTCGCATGTTCTGGATGGAAGATCCGACCCCCGCAGAAAACCAGGAGTGTTTCCGTCTGATTCGCCAACATACCGTCACGCCAATTGCGGTGGGTGAAGTCTTCAATAGCATTTGGGACTGCAAACAGCTCATTGAAGAGCAACTTATCGACTATATCCGTACCACGCTGACCCATGCAGGCGGCATTACCGGTATGCGTCGGATTGCGGATTTTGCTTCGCTTTATCAGGTGCGCACAGGCTCACACGGCCCTTCCGATTTGTCACCAGTCTGCATGGCTGCGGCTTTGCACTTTGACCTGTGGGTGCCGAATTTTGGCGTACAAGAATACATGGGCTACTCAGAACAAATGCTCGAAGTGTTCCCGCACAACTGGAGCTTCGATAACGGCTATATGCATCCGGGTGACAAGCCAGGTATTGGCATCGAGTTCGATGAAAAGCTGGCGGCGAAATATCCCTACGAACCTGCTTATCTGCCAGTCGCACGTCTGGAAGATGGCACGTTATGGAACTGGTAAGGAGTAAAATAATGAAAAGCATCTTAATTGAAAAACCGAATCAACTGGCGATTATCGAACGGGAAATACCTACCCCATCAGCGGGTGAAGTGCGAGTAAAAGTGAAACTCGCCGGGATTTGTGGATCGGATAGTCATATTTATCGCGGTCATAATCCATTTGCGAAATATCCGCGCGTCATTGGGCACGAGTTTTTTGGCGTGATTGATGCCGTAGGTGAAGGCGTAGTGAACACCAGAGTTGGCGAACGTGTTGCGGTAGATCCGGTAGTCAGTTGCGGACATTGTTATCCGTGTTCAATTGGTAAGCCGAACGTCTGCACAACGCTAGCAGTATTAGGTGTTCACACCGACGGCGGTTTTAGCGAATATGCGGTAGTTCCGGCAAAAAACGCGTGGAAAATTCCCGATGCAGTGGCTGATAAATTCGCGGTAATGATCGAACCCTTTACCATTGCGGCGAACGTTACCGGACACGGTCAACCGACTGAAGATGACACCGTGCTAGTTTATGGCGCAGGTCCAATTGGTCTGACTATTGTTCAGGTATTAAAGGGGGTCTATAACGTTAAAAATGTGATTGTTGCCGATCGCATTGATGAACGACTGGACAAAGCGAAAGAGAGCGGAGCAGATTGGGCGATTAATAACAGCCAGACACCGCTTGGCGAAATATTCGCTGAAAAGGGTATTAAACCAACATTAATTATTGATGCCGCTTGTCATCCATCAATTCTGAAAGAAGCGGTTATGCTGGCATCTCCTGCGGCACGAATTGTGTTAATGGGATTCTCCAGTGAGCCGTCTGAAGTTATTCAACAGGGAATTACTGGTAAAGAACTCTCTATTTTTTCTTCTCGGTTAAATGCCAATAAATTTCCGGTGGTTATCGACTGGCTAAGCAAAGGTTTAATTAACCCTGATAAATTAATTACCCATACCTTTGATTATCAACATGTCGCTGATGCTATTTCATTATTTGAAAATGATCAAAAGCATTGCTGCAAAGTTTTACTCACTTTTTCTGAATAATATCAATAACAGCGGATAAGCAGTACGCATCTTACCTCTTATTTAGAGATAATAATTATGACAATAGAAAAACATGAAAGAAGCACTAAGGATTTAGTGAAGGCAGCGGTATCAGGATGGTTAGGTACGGCACTTGAATTTATGGATTTTCAGTTGTACTCGCTCGGTGCAGCGTTAGTATTTCATGAAATATTTTTTCCGGAATCATCAGCCGCAATGGCGTTAATTCTGGCAATGGGAACCTACGGTGCTGGTTATGTAGCACGCATTGTTGGGGCATTTATTTTCGGCAAAATGGGCGACAGAATAGGGCGTAAAAAAGTTCTCTTTATTACCATCACTATGATGGGGATCTGTACTACCCTAATTGGTGTGTTGCCGACTTATGCACAGATTGGTGTTTTTGCGCCAATCTTGCTGGTGACTCTACGTATTATTCAGGGGTTGGGGGCTGGTGCTGAGATTTCCGGAGCTGGTACGATGCTGGCGGAATATGCGCCGAAAGGCAAACGCGGCATTATCTCCTCATTCGTCGCGATGGGAACGAACTGCGGTACTTTGAGTGCAACGGCAATCTGGGCCTTTATGTTCTTTATCCTCAGCAAAGAAGAGTTGCTGGCATGGGGATGGCGTATTCCGTTTCTCGCTAGTGTTGTGGTGATGGTCTTTGCTATCTGGTTGCGCATGAACCTGAAAGAAAGCCCGGTTTTTGAGAAAGTTAATGACAGTAAGCAGCCTGCGCCAAAAGCTGTTCCTTCTGGCAGTATGTTCCAGAGTAAATCTTTTTGGCTGGCAACGGGTCTGCGTTTTGGACAGGCAGGAAACTCTGGTTTGATTCAAACCTTCCTTGCCGGATATTTAGTGCAGACTCTGCTGTTCAATAAAGCAATTCCAACAGATGCATTAATGATCAGTTCCATTATTGGTTTTATGACGATACCTTTCCTCGGTTGGTTATCCGATAAAATTGGCCGTCGTATTCCCTATATCATTATGAATACTTCAGCCATTGTACTGGCGTGGCCAATGCTTTCTATTATCGTAGATAAAAGCTATGCTCCAAGTACCATCATGGTTGCGTTGATTGTAATTCACAACTGTGCGGTGTTGGGATTATTTGCCCTGGAAAACATTACTATGGCAGAAATGTTCGGCTGTAAAAGTCGCTTTACCCGAATGGCAATATCCAAAGAAATAGGTGGTCTTGTTGCTTCAGGTTTTGGTCCTATTCTGGCAGGCATTTTCTGCACCATGACCGAATCCTGGTATCCGATTGCAATAATGATTATGGCTTATTCTGTTATCGGATTAATTTCCGCGCTGAAAATGCCAGAAGTTAAAGACCGCGATCTGAGTGCGTTGGAAGATGCCGCGGAAGATCAACCACGTATTGTAAGAGCTGCGCAACCTTCAAGAAGTCTGTAAATCCTGAATCCCTTCTTTTACGGAGAAGGGATTTTTTATTCATATAACAAGCCATTCATCTCATCTTGCCAAATTTAAATTAAAGGAATTGTCATGGGAAATAATTTGTTATCAGCGAAGGCTACGCTTCCTGTCTATGAGCGTAATAATTTGATACCTCGAATTGTTCATTTAGGTTTTGGCGCATTTCATCGCGCGCATCAAGGCGTGTATGCCGATATTCTTGCCGCTGAACATTGCAGTGACTGGGGATATTATGAGGTCAACTTAATCGGCGGGGAACAGCAAATCGTCGATCTAAAACAGCAAGATAATCTCTATACCGTTGCGGAGATGTCCGCAGATGCCTGGACTGCTCGTGTCATTGGCGTAGTGAAAAAAGCGCTGCATGTGCAAATCGACGGTTTGGAAGCGGTACTGGCTGCCATGTGTGAACCGCAAATTGCTATTGTCTCCCTGACAATTACGGAGAAAGGTTATTTCCACTCACCGGCGAGCGGCCAGTTAATGTTGGATCACCCAATGATCGTCGCTGATCTGAACAATCCTCACCAGCCCAAAACGGCACCAGGGGTTATCGTCGAGGCGTTGGCACGACGTAAAGCGGCAGGGTTACAGGCACTTACGGTGATGTCGTGCGATAACATGCCTGAGAATGGTCATGTCATGCGTGACGTTGTCACTTCTTATGCGCGTGCTGTCGACGAAAAACTGGCGCAATGGATTGTAGAAAACGTGACTTTCCCATCGACAATGGTGGATCGCATTGTACCCGCGGTCACGGCAGAAACACTGGATAAAATCGAACAACTCGCCGGTGTGCGTGATCCGGCAGGTGTTGCCTGTGAACCTTTCCGCCAGTGGGTGATTGAAGATAACTTTGTTGCCGGACGCCCGGAATGGGAAAAAGCGGGAGCCGAACTGGTTAGTGATGTACTGCCATATGAAGAGATGAAACTGCGTATGCTCAACGGCAGCCATTCCTTCCTGGCTTATCTGGGATATCTGGCGGGTTATCAGCATATTAATGATTGTATGGAAGATGATAATTATCGCCGTGCAGCGCTTACATTAATGTTGCAGGAACAGGCACCGACGCTGAAAGTGCAGGGAGTGGATCTGCAAGATTATGCTAACCGATTGATTGAGCGCTACAGTAACCCTGCTTTACGCCATCGGACCTGGCAGATTGCGATGGATGGTAGTCAGAAACTGCCGCAACGTATGCTGGATTCTGTGCGCTGGCATTTAGCGCATGGCAGTTCATTTAATCTCCTGGCGCTTGGTGTCGCGGGTTGGATGCGTTATGTCGGCGGTGTAGATGAGCTGGGTAATCCAATTGAGATCAGCGACCCGTTATTGTCTGTGATCCAGCAGACCGTACAAAATAGTGAGGAAGGGAAAGAACGCGTGCGGGCATTGATAGCGATTGAGGCGATCTTTGGTAACGATTTGCCGAACAATGCTTTATTCACAGATAAAGTAACAGAGGCGTATTTGTCTTTATTGACTGAAGGCGCGAAAGCAACCGTGGCGTAAAAACAGCAATGCCGCCATCGGCGGCATTCACACGCTTAGTTCATGCCGAGACGAATCAGGTCCAGAGGCGCGAGTTTTTCATCACAACCTTCAACAACCACGGTTTTTCCGCGGCGGATTTGCTCTGCGGTCAGACCTTCAGTATCAATCGACAGGATCTTGCCAGTGTGACCGGTGCCGCTAACCATAACACGGCTGCCAGTGGTGATTGCGTTACGGTTACGATCGTAGGTCGTCATAGGTGTTTTCTCCTTTCTGATTTACAGTCGAAGCCCACGTAACGGGCGCAATATAAATACTCCTGTCGAGTGAATATTTTTTTGTTTATGATCAAGTTCACATCTTTTTTGATGCTTGCATGAACCAGAAGAAGGGAATGGAGTCTCATCCCGGGTGGGATGAGAGGACATGAATTACTCTTCGCTAAACCAGTCGCTGTTTTCCTGGCGGATTTGCTGCACGGATTCACTTATTTCCTGCAAATGCAGTGTCATTGCTTTTTCTACCGCAGTGACATCATGCTTTTGTAGCGCAGTAAAAATATCCATGTGTTGGCGCAGCAACATATCTGGTGGCGAGACGTGGTCAAAACTCATATAGCGTACCCGGTCAATGGTCGCTTTCAGGTTTTCAATGGTGTCCCACGCGAGCTGACAGTCGGCAATCTGCGTCAGGATTTGGTGGAAGTTATCATCAAGTTCAAAAAAATCATCCAGTTGTTTGCGTTCAATGGCTATACGTTGCTGGTGGAGATTTTGCTCAAGCAGGTAGCACTGGCTATCGGTAATCATGGTCGCCGCTCTGCGGACTACGGCGCACTCAATGGCCTGACGGATAAAACTACCGTTGCGTACCTGAGTCATGGAGATTTTATTGACGTAGCTGCCACGTTGCGGGCGAATTTGAATCAGGCCATTTTCCGCCAGCTTAATGAAGGCTTCACGAACTGGCTGGCGCGACACATTGAAACGAACAGAAACTTCTTTTTCCGATAACGGCGTACCCGGTGCAATCAGACAATGCACAATGTCGCGACGGAGAATACGATAAATCTGTTGATTGACTGGTTGCGTGGGATTGAGTTGTGTTTCGACGGTCATTCGTTCTTGCTTTTGAGTGGGTTAACTGAGCAAGTCTACCACTTTTTTGTGACAAACAATAACCCGGCGGTTAGGCCGGGTATAAAAATTAATGGCGATGGATATTCAGTCCGGCATAGCTCTGGGTAACTGGCATTATTTCCAGAGTATTGATGTTAACGTGAGCCGGGAGAGTCGCCACCCACCAGACGGCTTCACAGACATCTTCTGGCGTCAGCGCAACGGTGTTTTGATAGGTTTTTTCCGCTTTACCGTCATCGCCTTTAAAGCGGACATTGGAAAATTCAGTACCGCCGACCAGACCTGGCTCGATGTCAGTGACACGAACCGCAGTGCCATGCAGGTCAGTACGCAGATTCAGGCTGAATTGACGAACGAATGCTTTTGTTGCGCCATAAACGTTGCCACCAGCATATGGCCAGCTACCTGCCGTTGAACCAATGTTAATAATATGACCACGATTACGCTCAACCATGCCAGGCAGCACGGCACGCGTCATATACACCAGGCCTTTATTGTTGGTATCAATCATTGTTTCCCAGTCTTCGACACTGGCTTTATGTGCAGGTTCCATACCCAGCGCCAGCCCGGCGTTATTCACCAGAATATCAATGTCACGCCAATCGGCAGGAAGCGATTCCATCATCTCTTCAATAGCGGCGCGATTACGAACATCGAGCTGGGCGATATAAAGGTTATCGCCCAGCTCGTCTTTTAACTCCTGCAACCGCTCCTGGCGTCGACCCGTAGCGATAACTTTATGGCCTTGTTGAATAAAACGACGAGTAATGCATTCACCAAAACCTGCCGTTGCTCCAGTTACTAAAACGATCATCTCACTGTTCCTCAACGCTTTTGTGTGTCCCTTAACATAGCACGTGATGCTTAAGAGCAGGTAATACTGGTTTGCACTCCGTTACCAGTCAGCCTACGCTATGGGACACCTCGCGTTCAGGAGAAGAAAATGACAACAATGAACCCTTTCCTTGTGCAAAGCACACTGCCGTATCTGGCTCCCCGTTTTGATCAAATTGCAGATCATCACTATCGTCCGGCTTTCGACGAGGGGATGCGGCAAAAGCGGGCTGAGATTACCGCTATCACGATCAACCCGCAGACACCTGATTTCACTAACACGATTTTGGCGCTGGAACAGAGCGGTGAATTGCTTACCCGCGTCACCAGCGTCTTTTTTGCCATGACAGCGGCGCATACCAACGATGAGTTACAGCGTCTTGATGAACAGTTTTCCGCCGAACTGGCGGAACTGGCTAATGATATCTATCTGAACGGCGAATTATTCGCGCGGGTGGATGCAGTCTGGCAGCGCCGCGGATCCCAGGGGCTTGATAGTGAATCCATTAGACTGGTTGACGTTATTCATCAGCGTTTTGTCCTTGCCGGAGCCCAACTTGAAGATGCGGATAAAGCAAAATTAAAAGTGCTGAACACCGAAGCCGCGACGCTGACCAGTCAGTTTAACCAGCGCTTATTAGCTGCGAACAAATTCGGTGGAGTGGTGGTTGACGATATTCAGCAACTGGCAGGCATGAGTGAGCAAGAGATTGCCCTGGCGGCCGGGGCGGCTCGCGAGAAAGGTCTGGATAACAAATGGCTTATCCCACTGCTGAACACTACGCAACAACCGGCGCTTGCGGAACTCCGCGATCGTTCCACACGTGAAAAACTGTTCACTGCAGCCTGGACGCGTGCGGAAAAAAATGATGCCAACGATACCCGCGCTATCATTCAACGGCTGGTGGAGATCCGCGCGCAACAGGCAACATTACTTGGCTTCCCTCATTATGCCGCATGGAAAATAGCCGACCAGATGGCAAAAACGCCAGAAGCGGCACTCAACTTTATGCGGGAAATTGTTCCGGCGGCGCGTCAGCGTGCGAGCGATGAATTAGCGTCTATTCAGGCGGTTATCGGAAAACAGCAAGGCGGTTTTAGCGCACAGCCGTGGGACTGGGCGTTTTACGCCGAACAGGTACGTCGTGAGAAATTCGATCTTGATGAGGCGCAACTCAAACCTTATTTTGAATTAAACACGGTACTGAATGAAGGGGTATTCTGGACCGCCAATCAGCTTTTCGGCATTAAGTTTGTCGAACGGTTTGATATACCGGTATATCACCCGGATGTGCGGGTCTGGGAAATCTTTGATCATAACGGTGTTGGACTGGCGCTATTTTACGGTGACTTCTTCGCCCGTGATTCAAAAAGTGGCGGCGCGTGGATGGGTAATTTTGTCGAGCAATCTACGCTCAATGAAACGCGCCCGGTAATTTATAACGTTTGCAATTATCAAAAACCCGCCGCTGGTGAGCCTGCCTTGTTGCTGTGGGATGACGTTATTACCTTATTCCATGAGTTTGGACATACATTGCATGGTCTGTTTGCCTGCCAGCGTTATGCCACGCTTTCCGGCACCAATACGCCGCGTGATTTTGTTGAATTTCCGTCGCAAATCAACGAACACTGGGCAACGCATCCGCAGGTGTTCGCCCGCTATGCCCGACATTATCAAACCAGAGAAGCCATGCCGGAAACTCTGCAACAGAAAATGCGCAATGCCAGCCTGTTCAATAAAGGCTATGAGATGAGCGAACTGCTTAGTGCTGCGCTTCTCGATATGCGTTGGCACTGTTTGCAAGAGAATGAGGCGATGCAGGATGTGGACGATTTCGAACAGCGGGCGCTGGTGGCGGAAAATATGGATCTTCCTGCTGTACCGCCACGTTATCGCAGCAGTTATTTCGCCCACATTTTTGGCGGCGGATATGCGGCGGGTTACTACGCGTATCTGTGGACGCAAATGCTGGCAGACGATGGTTATCAGTGGTTTGTTGAGCAGGGCGGATTAACGCGTGAAAATGGGCAATATTTTCGCGAGGCAATCCTCTCTAAAGGCAACAGCGAAGATTTAGAACGTCTGTATCGTCAATGGCGCGGTAAGGCACCACAGATTGCACCAATGTTGCAACATCGCGGGCTGGATGTTTAACTCTCCCATATTGCCCCGGACTGATTCCTGCCCGGGGCAATATATACTATGTTATTCATTTCTGTTTTTAGTTTCCCACTGCTATGTCTGGAATTGTTATTCGGTATCTCCGTACATTTGTAGAATTATAATACTGCCAGATGCTCTAATCCATCTGGCCATTGTTTTCCCCCCTTCGGCATAATCAGTATTATATCTTCTGGCTTAAATTGAACCTGTTTTGCCAGATTTAATTATTTTTTTCTGCGTATTTTGTTTTAAATCACGCGGTTATGTTTTTATCCTTTAGTAAATATTTTTCTATGGAATTGTTGACATAAGTTTTCTTTTCTCCCGTTACAATAGAACGCACAAGGAACTGTGAAAAAGGAGTGGCAATGATCAAGAAGACAACGGAAATCGATGCCATCTTGTTAGATCTCAATAAGGCTATTGATGCCCATTACCAGTGGCTGGTGAGTATGTTTCACAGCGTGGTAGCGAAAGATGCCAGTAAGCCAGAAATTACAGATAACCATTCTTATGGGCTGTGCCAGTTTGGTCAGTGGATTGATCATCTGGGGCCACTCGATAACGATGAATTACCTTACGTTCGGCTAATGGATTCTGCGCATCAGCATATGCATATCTGCGGACGGGAGTTAATGCTGGCTATTGTTGAAAATCGCTGGCAGGAAGCGCATTTTGACGCATTTCAGGACGGGTTACTTTCTTTTACCGCGGCATTAACCGATTACAAAATTTACCTTTTAACTATTCGTAGCAATATGGATGTTCTGACTGGCTTACCCGGTCGTCGGGTTCTTGATGAGTCCTTTGATCATCAATTACGCAATGCTGAGCCGTTGAATCTCTATTTAATATTGCTGGATATAGACCGATTTAAATTGGTTAATGATACCTACGGGCATTTAATAGGCGATGTGGTATTACGCACGCTGGCAACTTACTTAGCTACCTGGACGCGTGATTACGAAACGGTTTATCGCTATGGCGGCGAAGAATTTATCATCATCGTCAAAGCTGCTAATGATGAAGAGGCATGCCGTGCCGGAGTTCGTATTTGCCAGTTAGTCGATAACCACGCAATTGCACATTCTGACGGGCATATCAACATAACCGTGACCGCTGGAGTCAGTCGGGCATTTCCTGAAGAGTCGCTGGATGCGGTAATCGGAAGAGCAGACAGAGCAATGTATGAAGGTAAGCAGACCGGAAGAAACCGCTGCATGTTTATTGATGAACAGAGCGTGATTACTCGAGTTTAAACACCGTTTAACATTCATTGAGAAACGTGATGCTACTGTGTCAGCGATCCGCTACCAGTGCAGGAAAATGCCTGTTAGCGTAAAAGCAAAACACAAATCAATCCATGCAAGCATTCACCGCCGGTTTACTGGCGGTTTTTTTTCGCCGTCAGAAAAATCAGGCCCCTTGTACACAACTGTAACAAGGGGCCGGTTAGGTGAGGGATTATCTCCGTTCATTAGTCATCCCATTTGTGGCTGAAATACGCGGCCAGAAAACCAGAAAATAAATTTATTCCCAGTACGGCGATAAAAACATTCATATTACCCAGCATTATTTGCCTCCGTTTATGGTGTGGTGTATTTCCTCGCTTACCTTAATTCTCATCTCAATGAGGAAGATATTAGCAGAGGTAACCTAAACGAAGGCTGAATTAGGTGGTTAATGTGATGGTGGTCGGTTGTTTTTCCGATATTGTGAAGGGGATAATAAAAAACGCTGGTGAAAATGATGACGCAGTAACGCTGAATGACTAAACCCCGTCAGCTAGGCAATTTTATCGATGTTAAAAGCCGAATTTTGCAGATAATCCTGTACGCGTATTAATCGCCGTTGTCGCAGGAAAATAATCCGCAGCGCCGTACCACACTGGCACGGCTCGTCCGTCAACAAAGCACCGGCTGCCCCCACGTTCTGGTGCGAATACCTTTTAACATCAGCATCCACGCCGCAATGATCACCAACGCTAAGATGACAAACAGCGAGGAAGGCGGCATGGTAGTGAGCACGATACCACTCACCAGTGGATTTATCGCTGCGCCAAGCCAGCCTAATGACTGGGCGGAAAAATAACTGGCTTTCATCCCCGGCGGCGCAATATGGTCAATCAACATGTACTCACCAGGGGCATAAATGATCTCACCGAGGGTAAATACCGCGGCTGAAATTCCCCAAAGTAGCAGGCTGTTGCCGGAAAAGATAAACCCGATCAGACCGACGACAAAACAGAGGGTGCCCACCGTCATTAATGCGCGAATGTTGGTCGGATTAATGCGACGACCCACGGAATATTGCAACGTAACCACCATCGCAGCATTAACCGGAAGAACAACCGCGACCACCTTTTCGGCAAAATCGCCATCAGCAATCACCATCACATATTGTGAAATGCACGAGGCAAAAGCACCGCTCACGAAAGAAGCAAGAAAAGCAGAGCAGGTGAACCACAGCAGAGCTTTATCCTGTAACAAAACTTTTGGCGACCAGACGCTACCCGCCTCTGTGGCGATAATTTTCTCGCTGCGCTTTACCCAAATTTGAATGAAAAGCATGGGGAACGCGGAACAGATGGCGGCCAGCCAAAAGGGCAGATTGATGCTTTGCATCACCAATAGCGTGCCGAGCGGTGGGCCGATGGTCCAGCCAATGTTGAGCATGGTGTAGTTGATCGAGAAGATCTTCGTTTTGCTGGTGGATGAAAGATTATCGGCAAACCAGGCTTTCAACACGGTAGCAAAAACGGAATAGGCGCAGTTGATGAGAGCAAAGAACAGCACCACCAGCGTTACGCTGTCCACCAGGGGAATGGCGATAAAACCGCTGGCGAAGGCGGTAATTGCCAGTAACATATAACGTTTCTTGTCGAACTTATCCGCCAGAATGCCAAATCCAAGGCTAAAAACCACGCCGATGGTTAGTGCAATTGTCATCGCATAACCGATCAGATCGACTCCCAGACCGTACTGGCGACTCAAATAAATGGTCATAAACGGTAGCGTGGCACCCCGTCCGATGGTTAATAACAACGATGAGGCGAGAAGGGCGCAGGTAGAGCGTCTCAGGGATAAGTTCATTTGGCTGTCCGGCGGTGCGTTTTGTTATGTTTTGTTTTCGAGATGTAAAGAAATAGCATGGCAAAAATCCGAAGTATAGCGACTTATTTGCCATTAATGCCGTCGGAAACGATGGCTAACGAATCAACTGTTAAAGAAAAGTAAATTCAGCTAAGTTGATTGCTTACAAAAGATGAAAATTCAGAGGCGGTAGAATGTCGCGAAAAGATGGGTTATTGGCGCTACTGGTTGTGGTGGTGTGGGGGCTTAATTTTGTGGTCATCAAAGTGGGACTTCACAACATGCCACCGCTGATGCTGGCCGGTATGCGCTTTATGCTGGTCGCTTTCCCGGCTATCTTTTTTGTCGCACGGCCGAAAGTACCGCTGAATTTACTGCTGGGGTATGGTTTAACCATCAGTTTTGCGCAGTTTGCCTTTCTCTTCTGCGCCATTAACTTCGGTATGCCGGCTGGACTGGCCTCGCTGGTATTACAGGCTCAGGCGTTTTTTACTATCGTGCTTGGCGCGTTTACTTTCGGTGAGCGACTGCATGGCAAACAACTGGCGGGGATCGCCTTAGCGATTTTTGGTGTACTGGTGTTAATCGAAGATAGCCTGAACGGTCAGCATGTAGCGATGCTCGGCTTTATGTTGACCCTGGCGGCAGCATTTAGCTGGGCGTGTGGCAACATCTTCAATAAAAAGATCATGTCGCATTCATCGCGTCCGGCGGTGATGTCGCTGGTGATATGGAGTGCATTAATTCCCATTATTCCGTTCTTTGTCGCTTCACTCATTCTCGATGGTTCTGCAACCATGATTCACAGCCTGGTCACTATCGACATGATCACCATTTTGTCTCTGATGTATCTGGCGTTTGTGGCGACAATTGTCGGTTATGGGATCTGGGGGACGCTGCTGGGTCGCTATGAAACCTGGCGTGTTGCACCGTTATCGTTACTGGTGCCGGTAGTTGGTCTGGCAAGTGCGGCATTATTGCTGGATGAACGATTAACGGGTCTGCAATTTTTCGGTGCGGTGCTGATAATGGGTGGGCTGTATATCAATGTGTTTGGTTTGCGCTGGCGTAAAGCGGTGAAGGTGAGAGGCTAATAAGCCCCGATATCCCGGGGCCAGAATTAATTACATGGTGTGTTGATTATAATAAGGCACGCCCAGCGCATCCGACTTATCACTGCCTGTCCCCATGTGATTTAAATCGAAAGGGGGTTGTTCCTGCGATGGAGGAACAATCACTTCATCGCCGCAGGGAGTAACGACCGGCTGCGTAGTTTGTTCCGCAAATCCCTGCGCGGAAAAGAGAATAAGCGCGGTTGCTATTGCGGATAAAAGTGGTTTCATGATTGCCTCAAGTGACGTTGTCACGTTTTAACTAACTATTGTAATGATTCAACGGATGTAAAAAGCGCGATTCGCCCTGTATATTCGCCATTCGATATTTATGCGGCGGAACATCAAAATAGTTTTTGAAGGTGCGGGTCAGGGTTTGCTGGGACTCGAAACCATAACGTTCTGCCAGATAGAGTATTGGCTCGTTACTTTCTTTCAGCTTTTGCGCGATTTCCGTCATTTTACGGCTGCGGATGTATTGACCTAATGAATGGCCAGTTTCTTTTTTAAACATCCGTTGCAGGTGCCATTTGGAGTAACCTGAACGCTCTGACACTTTTTCCAGTGACAGTGGTGATTCCAGGTTGTCCTCGATCCAGTCCAAAATGCTATGAATAGTAATAGCGTCAGTATTGCGTCTGGACATCGTCATACCTCTTTTTTTGTTTACGGCAGGACTTTCTTAAGCAAATGCTCAAGCGTTGCCACTTCGTCCGCCGTCAGGTTTTTTGTTAATTCTTGATGCAGATCCTGGCCAACTAATTGATGGCATTGTTCACATATTGCCGCGCCGCTGGCGGTGAGCTTTACCAGCACGCCGCGCTTGTCATTCGGGTTAGGCAACCGTTCCACCCAACCTTTACAGACCAGGCGATCCAGCATACGGGTCAGTGCTCCCAGGTCGACCGACAACACTTTTTTCAGCTCGACCGGTGTAATGCACGCTGCGCAGCGGATAGAGCAGAGCACCTTAAACTGTGCCGCAGTGATATCCAGCGGTGACAGATAATCGTTAAGCAGACGGTCTTTCTTCTGATTAACCATATAGATTAAGCGACCCAATGGGATGATTTCATTGAACAGGTCGCTGGTACTTTTCACATTAGTTGCCCTGGCAAGTAATTAGTTGCGGGGGATAATATTGCCTAGGCAAGTATAAGTCAAATGAATGGGTTGGCAGATGCCACGTTTTGCTAAATCGGTTCAAGTTTTGGTCAGCGCAATGCAAGGAAAGTTAAAGAGTGAAACTTTCTCCTTGTTTACCCTTTATACTTTTCGCTGATAACTAAGAGACACAGGATAACAATCACCAATGTTAGATTTGTTTAAAGCGATTGGTCTGGGGCTGGTGGTGTTACTGCCGTTAGCTAACCCGCTTACTACCGTAGCGTTGTTTCTCGGTCTGGCGGGCAACATGAACAGTGCCGAACGTAATCGCCAGTCGTTGATGGCCTCAGTGTATGTATTTGCCATCATGATGGTGGCGTATTACGCCGGGCAACTGGTGATGGATACCTTCGGCATTTCGATTCCCGGTCTGCGGATTGCAGGCGGACTAATCGTTGCGTTTATCGGTTTTCGTATGCTCTTTCCACAGCAAAAGGCAACGGACTCTCCGGAGGCAAAAAGTAAATCGGAAGAACTGGAAGATGAACCCAGCACCAATATTGCTTTTGTGCCGCTGGCAATGCCAAGTACTGCCGGGCCGGGAACCATTGCGATGATCATTAGCTCGGCGTCCACTGTGCGTCAGAGCTCAACTTTCGCGGACTGGGTACTGATGGTTGCGCCGCCGCTGATCTTTTTCCTGGTGGCGGTCATTTTATGGGGAAGTCTGCGTAGCTCTGGTGCCATTATGCGGCTGGTGGGCAAGGGAGGAATTGAAGCGATCTCCCGCCTGATGGGGTTCTTACTGGTTTGTATGGGTGTGCAGTTTATTATTAACGGCATCCTGGAAATTATTAAAACTTACCATTAAAAAAGGCCCGAATGGGCCTTTGAGACTGATAACAAAAGCAAAATTGCCTGATGCGCTACGCTTATCAGGCCTGATCTCTGCAATGTATTGAATTTGCGTGGTTTTGTAGGCCGGATAAGGCGTTCCCGCCGAATCCGGCACCGCGTTCGGGCCTTCCAATTATCGTGTCTGTTCTTCGAGTGCCACAGGCCAGCGGCGGAATATTATGATCGACCATATCAATGCGGCAAGTGCCGGAACTGCGCCCACATAACCAATCATCGACATCGACCAGTGCAGACTGACCTGATTACCCACCAGCGCCCCGGCACCAATGCCAATATTAAATATCCCGGAGAATAGCGCCATCGCAACGTCGGTGGCATCCGGTGCCAGCGCCAGCACTTTAACCTGCATCCCAAGCCCGATGATCATCATCGCGATCCCCCAGAAAATGCTCAGTACGCCGAGGTGTATCTCGCTACTTGCCGAAGGTAACAGTAACGCCAGGCACACCAGCAACAGCGCAATCGCAGCACTGACCAGAATAGATGCATACTGGTTACCAAGCTTACCGAAAATCAGGCTACCAATAATGCCCGCGCCACCGAGCATCAACAGCAATGCCGTGGCAAAGTTGGCGCTGAATCCCGCAACGTTTTGCACAAAAGGTTCGATATAGCTGTATGCCGTGTAATGGGCGGTAACGACCACCACAGTCAGCAAATAAATGCTTATCAATGCCGGGCGGCGGAACAGTTGCGGAAGGCTTTTTAATGAGCCGGAATGTTCGCTGGGCAGTAATGGCAGTAGCTTGATGAGGCACAGAAGGGTAAGAAGCGCCCCGATACCGATCGCGAGGAATGTCGTTCGCCAGCCGAAATATTGCCCCACAATGCGCCCGATAGGTAAACCTAATACCATTGCCAGTGCTGTGCCGGTGGCAATTAAACTCAATGCCTGCGCTCGCTTTCCGGCGGGTGCCATACGGATCGCCAGTGACGCCGTAATCGACCAGAAAATAGCATGAGCGAAAGCTACGCCAATACGGCTGATCACCAGAACAGTAAAACTCCACGATAAAAACGACAGGATGTGGCTGGCGATAAACACCACAAACAGGCAGATCAGCAACTTGCGGCGTTCGACCTGACTGGTCATTAGCATAAAAGGCAGTGACATTAGCGCCACTACCCACGCATAAATGGTCAACATGATACCGACTTGTGCGGTTTGCATATGGAAGCTTTGCGCAATGTCAGAAAGCAGACCAACAGGAACAAATTCAGTGGTATTGAAGATAAAGGCGGCGACTGCCAGCGTAACTACCCGTAGCCACGCCACTTTGCGGGAAACAATATTCGTTGTCATAACAGATTATCGGGTGAGTTGCGAAAAGGTAATGAAATGATCTTAAAACGGTTAATGATCTGAATACAATGACTTTGTGACCTGTGTCGCGTTTTGCCGCTTCATGTTGTGCCAACTACTGCGTGAGTGGCAGGTACAACATACAGAGCAGAAAATTTTTTCATCATGCTTAGTCTGGCACATCCAGCAGCTCAATAAATGCCTCAAGCGGACGTGTTTTCGCACCGCGACGCCAGACCAGCCAGGTTGTTAACCAACGCCATTGCTCACCTAACGGCCAGGCTTCAACCTGATGATGCCCTGGCATACTTTCCAGCATAGAGCGAGGGATAAGCGCAATGCCTGCACCCGCGATAACACAAGCCAGCATGCCGTGATATGACTCCATCTCATGAATAGTCCCCGGCGCTGAGCCGTCAGCATGAAACCAGCGCTCAAAATGGCGGCGATACGAGCAATTGGCACGGAAGGCATAAATGTTACAGCCATTAACCTGACTGGCGCGGGTTACTGGCATATGCCCTTGTGGCGTGACGATCATCAACTCCTCGCGATAAACCGGTATCCCGTCGATGGCAGTATGGCTGATTGGCCCATCGATAAATGCCGCATTCAGTTTTCCCTCCAGTACGCCGTCCAGCATGGTGCCGGATGGGCCGGTAGAGAGTGAAAACTGAATTTTAGGGTAGCGACGGTTAAATTCAGCCAGCGTTGCCGGAATACGCACAGCGGCGGTGCTTTCCAGCGACCCGAGAGAAAACAGACCTTGCGGCTCATCGCCAGCTACAACGTTCCGCGCCTCATCCACCAGCGCGAGAATTTGTTGGCTATAGCGTAAAAAATTATGCCCGGCGGGAGAAAGCCGTAACCGCTGATTCTCGCGAATAAACAGTTCAACGCCGAGTTCTGTTTCCAGTTGGCGTATACGGGTCGTGAGATTAGAAGGTACACGATGCACTTTTGCCGCAGCCTGGGTAATGCTGCCTGCCTCAGCAACGGCGTTAAACATCTCCAGTTGGGTTAGATCCATAGTATTCTCAATTCGTGAATAAGTGGCTTAATATTATTCATTTTAAAGTAAGAGTAAATCTGCGTATCTTTTTACCCTGACTCATGAAGGAGATACCCCAATGACCATCACTCCGGCGACCCATGCCATTTCGATAAATCCAGCCAATGGTGAACAACTTTCTTCACTGCCGTGGGCTGGTGCTGACGATATTGAAAACGCTCTTCAGCTTGCGGCGACAGGCTATCGCGACTGGCGCGAGACGAGCATAGATTACCGGGCGAAGAAACTGCGTGATATCGCTAAGGCTCTGCGTACGCGTAGCGAAGAGATGGCGCAAATGATCACCCGTGAAATGGGTAAGCCCATCAAACAGGCGCGTGCCGAAGTGGTGAAATCAGCGAATTTGTGCGACTGGTATGCAGAGCATGGCCCGGCAATGCTGAAAGCTGAACCTACACTGGTTGAGAACCAGCAAGCGGTCATTGAATATCGCCCAATGGGGACAATCCTTGCGGTTATGCCGTGGAACTTCCCGTTATGGCAGGTCATGCGCGGTGCTGTTCCTATCATTCTTGCGGGTAACAGTTACTTACTTAAACATGCGCCGAATGTGTCAGGTTGTGCACAGTTAATTGCCCAGGTATTTCAAGATGCCGGTATCCCACAAGGCGTATATGGTTGGCTGAATGCTGACAACGATGGTGTCAGCCGGATGATTAAAGACCCGCGTATTGCAGCGGTCGCGGTGACCGGCAGTGTCCGTGCGGGAGCGGCTATTGGCGCACAGGCCGGCGCAGCGCTAAAAAAATGCGTACTGGAACTGGGTGGTTCGGATCCGTTTATTGTGCTTAACGATGCCGATCTGGAGCTGGCCGTGAAAGCTGCGGTTATCGGACGTTATCAGAATACCGGGCAGGTATGTGCGGCGGCAAAACGCTTTATCATCGAAGAGGGAATTGCTTCGGCATTTACCGAACGTTTCGTAGCGGCTGCAGCGGCGTTAAAAATGGGCGATCCACGTGACGAAGAGAACGATCTCGGCCCGATGGCACGTTTTGATTTGCGTGATGAGCTACATCATCAGGTGGAAAAAACACTGGCGCAGGGGGCGCGTTTGTTACTGGGCGGAGAAAAGATGGCAGGGGGAGGTAACTACTATCCGCCAACGGTTCTGGCTAATGTCACCCCCGAAATGACGGCGTTTCGTGAAGAGCTTTTTGGCCCCGTTGCCGCAATCACCATAGCAAAAAATGCGGAACATGCGCTGAAACTGGCTAATGACAGCGAGTTCGGTCTTTCTGCGACGATCTTTACCGCTGACGAAACACGAGCCAGACAGATGGCAGCACGTCTGGAATGCGGTGGCGTGTTTATCAATGGTTTTTGCGCCAGCGATGCGCGAGTCGCCTTTGGTGGTGTGAAGAAGAGTGGTTTTGGTCGTGAGCTTTCCCATTTCGGTTTACATGAGTTCTGTAATATCCAGACGGTGTGGAAAGACCGGATCTGACGTCACATATTTAGCTCTGTTATACTCGCAGGTCTTTTCAGACCTGCGAGCAAGGAGCAGAGTGTGGCTGTCGCCATGGATAATGTAATTTTAGAAAACATCTTGCGGCAAGTGCGGCCGCTAATTGGTCAGGGTAAAGTCGCAGATTATATTCCGGCACTGGCAACCGTCGATGGCTCCCGCCTGGGGATTGCCATTTGTACCGTTGATGGGCAGCTTTTTCAGGCCGGAGACGCGCAAGAACGTTTTTCCATTCAATCTATTTCCAAAGTGCTCAGTCTCGTTGTCGCTATGCGTCATTACTCCGAAGAGGAGATCTGGCAACGCGTCGGCAAAGATCCGTCTGGATCGCCGTTCAATTCCCTGGTGCAACTGGAAATGGAGCAGGGCATTCCACGCAATCCGTTTATTAATGCCGGTGCGTTGGTCGTCTGCGATATGCTGCAAGGGCGGTTAAGCGCCCCGCGGCAGCGTATGCTGGAAGTGGTGCGCGGCTTAAGCGGCGTGTCTGATATTGCCTACGATACGGTGGTGGCGCGTTCCGAGTTTGAACATTCTGCGAGAAATGCGGCGATCGCCTGGCTGATGAAGTCGTTTGGTAATTTCCATCATGATGTAACTACTGTTCTGCAAAACTACTTTCATTACTGCGCACTGAAAATGAGTTGTGTTGAGCTGGCGCGGACGTTTGTCTTTCTGGCGAATCAGGGGAAGGCTTTTCATATCGATGAGCCAGTAGTAACGCCGATGCAGGCACGGCAAATTAATGCGCTGATGGCAACGAGCGGAATGTACCAGAACGCGGGTGAATTCGCCTGGCGAGTGGGGCTTCCGGCGAAATCTGGCGTTGGCGGCGGTATTGTTGCGATCGTCCCGCATGAAATGGCTATCGCGGTATGGAGCCCGGAACTGGATGATGCGGGCAACTCTCTTGCCGGTATCGCAGTACTTGAACAATTGACGAAACAATTAGGACGCTCGGTTTATTAATGCAGTCACTTGATCCACTCTTCGCGCGTTTATCCCGTTCAAAATTTCGCTCCCGCTTTCGTTTGGGTGTGAAAGAGCGTCAGTATTGTCTGGAGAAGGGCGCGCCGGTTATAGAACAACATGCGGCGGATTTTGTCGCTAAGCGTCTTGCTCCGGCATTACCGGCGAACGATGGTAAGCAAACCCCCATGCGTGGGCATCCGGTGTTTATCGCTCAGCACGCCACCGCGACCTGTTGCCGTGGTTGTCTGGCTAAGTGGCATGACATTCCGCAGGGTGTTTCGTTAAGTGAGGAACAACAACGTTATATCGTGACGGTTATCTACCACTGGCTGGTTATACAGATGAATCAGCCATAAGAATGGTGGTAAAAGCTAAAAGATCATCTGACTGATATCTTTCCTTGTCGCCGCTGTCAGCGAACATGCTATCCTTTATGAGAATTTACTTATTGCGTTGAGATAATTGCCATCCGCAATTGTATGGACAGATAATTAATGTATGTACACCCCATATCCACTTTCCGTTTGTTCCAGGAAGGTCATCTGCTACGTAATAGCATTGCAATTTTTGCGCTAACGACGCTGTTCTATTTTATTGGTGCAGAGCTACGCCTGGTTCATGAACTCTCTCTTTTCTGGCCGCTCAATGGTGTAATGGCAGGGGTATTTGCCCGCTATGTCTGGCTTAATCGTCTGCATTACTATGCTATCTGTTACGTGGCAATGCTGGCTTATGATGCCATGACCACCGAATGGGGGCTGGTCTCGCTGGTTATTAATTTATCCAATATGATGTTTATTGTGACCGTTGCTCTGTTGGTGGTACGGGATAAGCGTCTGGGGAAAAATAAATATGAACCAGTAAGTGCCTTACGGTTATTTAATTACTGTCTGATTGCCGCTTTATTATGTGCCATCGTCGGCGCGATTGGTTCGGTCAGTATTGATAGTCTTGATTTCTGGCCTTTGCTTGCTGACTGGTTTAGTGAACAATTCTCAACAGGCGTGTTGATTGTTCCTTGTATGCTGACGCTGGCAATTCCGGGAGTATTACCGCGTTTTAAAGCAGAGCAGATGATGCCTGTCATTGCGCTGATCGTGTCGGTCATTGCCTCAGTGGCGATTGGCGGTGCAGGGAGTCTGGCATTTCCGCTGCCGGCATTAATCTGGTGTGCGGTGCGCTATACGCCACAGGCTACGTGTCTGTTGACCTTTATCACCGGAGCGGTAGAAATCGTGCTGGTGGCTAATTCGGTGATTGATATCGCTGTCGGTTCGCCGTTCTCGATTCCGCAAATGTTTTCCGCTCGTCTGGGCATTGCCACGATGGCCATTTGCCCAATTATGGTTTCCTTTAGCGTGGCGGCGATTAATTCACTGATGAAGCAAGTTTCTCTGCGTGCCGATTTTGATTTTCTGACACAGGTGTACTCACGATCCGGTCTTTATGAGGCGCTGAAAAGTCCATCGCTGCAACAGACACAACATCTGACCGTCATGCTGCTTGATATCGACTATTTCAAAAGCATTAACGACAACTATGGTCATGAATGTGGCGATAAAGTCTTAAGCGTATTTGCTCAGCATATTCAGAAAATTGTGGGCGATAAAGGGCTGGTGGCGCGGATGGGGGGAGAAGAGTTTGCCGTTGCTGTACCTTCAGTGAATCCCGTCGATGGTCTATTGATAGCGGAGAAAATCCGCAAAGCTGTCGAACTTCAACCTTTTACCTGGCAACAAAAGACGCTCTATCTTACGGTCAGCATCGGTGTCGGTAGTGGATGTGCTTCATACAGCACACTAACTGATGACTTCAATAAATTGATGGTTGAAGCTGATACGTGTCTCTATCGCTCGAAAAAAGATGGGCGTAACCGCACCAGCACCATGCGTTATGGTGAGGAAGTTGTCTGACAGCTTTATTGTTTTTCCGCTGTTTCAGAATAATGTGTTCTACCACTCTGGCGGTTGAATAAATACCGTCAGAACCATGATCTGCGCCACATTTTTCTCTTAAACCTGCTAATTAATCACCACGAGTTGATCAAAACAGGGGTTCAGCGTATTAAAGTTTGCTAATCTGTTATACCAATTCAAGCAGGTTGTATGACTAATCAAAAGGGAACCCATTGTGAAAACACTAAATCGTCGCGATTTTCCCGGTGCACAGTATCCAGAACGTATCATTCAGTTTGGTGAAGGTAACTTTCTGCGCGCCTTTGTTGACTGGCAAATTGATCTCCTGAATGAGCACACCGATCTGAATTCTGGTGTGGTCGTTGTTCGTCCGATTGAAACTTCATTCCCGCCGTCACTTAGCACTCAGGATGGTTTGTACACCACCATTATTCGTGGCCTGAATGAGAAGGGCGAAGCAGTCAGCGATGCGCGTTTGATTCGTTCTGTAAACCGTGAAATTAGCGTCTACGGTGACTACGATGAATTCCTGAAGCTGGCGCACAATCCGGAAATGCGTTTCGTCTTCTCTAACACCACCGAAGCGGGCATCAGCTATCATGCAGGCGACAAATTTGATGATGCGCCAGCGGTAAGCTATCCGGCAAAACTGACGCGTTTGCTGTTCGAACGTTTTAGCCATTTCAACGGTGCGCTGGATAAAGGTTGGATCATCATTCCGTGTGAACTGATTGATTATAATGGTGATGCGCTGCGTGAACTGGTGCTGCGTTATGCGCAAGAGTGGCAGCTACCGGAAGCGTTTGTTCAATGGCTGGATAAAGCTAACAGCTTCTGTTCTACGCTGGTGGACCGTATCGTTACCGGTTATCCGCGTGATGAAGTAGCGAAACTGGAAGAAGAACTCGGTTATCACGATGGTTTCCTCGACACCGCTGAACACTTTTACCTGTTTGTGATTCAGGGACCGAAATCCTTAGCGTCTGAATTGCGTCTGGATAAATATCCGCTCAACGTACTGATTGTTGACGATATTAAACCGTATAAAGAGCGCAAAGTAGCAATCCTTAATGGTGCTCACACCGCGCTGGTGCCGGTGGCGTTTCAGGCTGGGTTGGATACTGTAGGCGAAGCGATGAACGATGCAGAAATCTGTGCATTCGTTGAAAAAGCCATTTATGAAGAGATTATTCCGGTACTGGATCTGCCGCGAGATGAGCTGGAATCTTTCGCCAGTGCAGTCACCGGGCGTTTCCGTAACCCGTACATTAAGCATCAGTTGCTGTCCATTGCGCTCAACGGTATGACCAAGTTCCGTACCCGCATCCTGCCGCAGTTGCTGGCAGGGCAGAAGGCGAATGGTAAACTCCCGGCTCGTCTCACTTTCGCGTTAGCGGCACTGATTGCATTCTATCGCGGTGAGCGTAACGGTGAAACCTATCCGGTGCAGGATGATGCTCACTGGCTGGAGTGTTATCAGCAATTGTGGAGTCAGCATCGTGATCGTGTCATCGACACCCAGGCGCTGGTTGCTATTGTGTTGGCAGAAAAAGACCACTGGGAGCAGGATCTGACGCAAGTGCCTGGTCTGGTAGAGCAGGTGGCCAATGACCTGGATGCGATTCTGGAAAAAGGGATGCGCGAAGCTGTACGTCCGTTGTGCTAATAATTGCATTATTTTGTAAGCCGGATAAGACATTTATGCTGCATCCAGCCGCACTTTTCCAACTAACTGAAATCACATAGCTAGTTGGAGGCGCTGATAAGCGCAGCGCATCAGGCAATTAACGGCGCAATCTCTGAACCCGGTTTCGGCCGGGTTTGTTATTATGCATTATTAGTTACAACATCCTATATACCCTTATCATAACCAGGTGCCACATGTCGCATCTGTGATTGTTGTAGTCTTGTAGGTAATTTGTAAATTGACACTTGAGAACGTGATCGCAATCACGTTTAATAGGGCGACTTTTCCATGTTTGAAGATAATCATGATTGTTCGCCCACAACAACACTGGTTGCGCCGTATTTTTGTCTGGCACGGTTCAGTATTATCCAAAATATCCTCGCGCTTGCTACTCAACTTTCTTTTTTCTATCGCGGTTATTTTCATGCTGCCCTGGTATACGCATCTGGGCATCAAATTTACCCTCGCGCCGTTCAGCATTCTCGGTGTTGCTATCGCCATTTTTCTGGGGTTTCGTAATAACGCGGGGTACGCTCGTTATGTTGAAGCGCGCAAACTGTGGGGACAGTTGATGATTGCCTCACGGTCATTATTGCGTGAAGTAAAAACGACGTTGCCCGATTCAGCAAGCGTAAAGGAGTTTGTCCGGCTACAAATTGCCTTTGCTCACTGTTTACGCATGACATTACGCAAACTGCCACAGGCAAAAGTGCTGGCACATTACCTCAATGAAGAAGATCTTCAGCGGGTGCAGGCTACAAACTCCCCAGCTAATCATATTTTGCTGATGATGGGGAAGTGGTTAGCTGTTCAGCGCCGGAATGGGCAACTTTCTGACATTCTATTTATTAGTCTGAACGATCGGCTCAATGATATTTCTGCGGTGCTGGCAGGATGTGAGCGCATCGCATATACACCAATTCCTTTTGCTTACACACTCATTTTGCATCGTACCGTTTACCTGTTTTGCATCATGCTACCGTTCGCGCTGGTCGTGGATCTGCATTACATGACGCCTTTTATCTCAGTACTGATTTCCTACACCTTCATTTCGCTTGATTGTCTGGCGGAAGAGTTAGAAGACCCGTTCGGTACAGAAAACAATGATTTACCGCTGGATGCCATCTGCAACGCTATTGAAATTGACCTGTTGCAGATGAACGATGAAACGGAGATCCCGCCGAAGATTCTTCCCGACCGCCATTACCAGTTGACGTAACAATTACTCTGTTCGCCGGGCAACAATGAACAAGCGCGGAAATGCCAGCAGTATTTGACCATCCTCCTGCAGTGGATACTGCTCTTCCAGCATCTGATGGTAGCGCGTAAGAAAATGCTGCTGTTCACTCTCAGTCAGATCCTGCAACCACGGGCGTAATCCGGTGGCGGTCACCCAGTCAATAATCGCTTGGTGAGATGGCATCTGGTGATAGTAGGTGGTTCGCCAGATATCAACCTCACATGCGGTTTCACTCAGAATATCGTAGTAAGCATGAACGCCTGCCAGTGGTTCGCGTCCACGATCCGGATAATGCTGCTCCCAGGCGACTTCGCGCATTAATACATGTGTCGGCTCCAGCCAGTTGTCCGGCATTTGTACCGCCAGTACGCCATGCGGATTGAGTAACGACACAAGATGTGGAAACAGTTCGTAATGATCAGGCAACCATTGCAACGAGGCGTTGGCGAAAATCAGATCGAATGCGTGATCCGGTTGCCAATTGCGGATATCTGCTTCAACAAACTGACATTCTGGCAACACTGCACGCGCTTCAGCAATCATCGCCGGAGACGAATCAATGCCAGTAATTTTTACCGTTGGCCAACGTTGATGTAGCAGGGCGGTGCTGTTGCCTGGGCCGCAGCCGAGATCGGCTATTTGCCGGACGTTTTCCAGAGGAACTCTGGCAAGCATTTCTACCGCTGGTCGCGACCGTTCGGCGGTGAAGTGCAAATATAAAGAGGGGTTCCAGTCAGCCATTTTTTTACTCCCGTCAGCGCGTTAACCCAAGTGTAGATAAAATTGATGAATTCGCCTCACGTCATCAATCCACCGAACACGCGCATTAAATCAAGGATACCTAAAAGTGATTGACTACGTGCTGGTCAAGATTCATCAGACATATTTATTAATCAATAAAATATTAGAGCCGAGCGGGGTAGGGAAGAGTAAATTTCGCATAAAATCAATTTAAAACAAATAAAGCCTCCCTCTTGTTGTTTTTATTCATTTCATATAAATATATTAACATGCAATATTTTTTTCTGGACCTGGCGGGCAACATCCAGTACATGGCCCAGTCTTTTGTTATCAACAATCGCGACAGGATCGACTTCAGACAATCGGTCGTAGGTGGAGTAGGGCAGTAGCACGCCATTCAGTCTCAGTTCCTTATGTCCGTCAGGATAGTGCCAGACATCAATATACTTGCCGATGGCGCTTCTACTGTATTCGCTGTCCTCAATCAGATAGAGCATTTTGTCATACTGTACGGTCAGTTTTTTTGACACCCGCCGTGGCTCTCGCCAGGTAAATTCCGCATCCAGGTCATCGTCTAATGCCAGCGGCCGGTGCGCGTTAAAATCATGCAGGGGGGCTTTGGCAAAGCGCCGGTTATAATCTGCCATGTATTCTTCAGCAAATGCATTCGCAGCTTCTATCGTACTGATCCCTTTAAGCCTGAGCTCCTTAACCAGTCGGTCCTGAAGTGTCAGATGAGCACGTTCCACGCGCCCCTTGGCCTGGCTGGTTTCCGCGCACAAAGGGGTGATGTTAAGGCAGCGCATGGCCCGGGCAAACTGCGTTTCACCGGGACCGGTGGTGGCATGTTTATTATTGACCCGGAAGACACTCGCTTTATCGCTGTAAAGGATCATGGGTTTACCGTATTTCTCGATATAGCCACGGGTCGCTTCAAAATAGGTAAAGGTGGACTCAGATTTCACAAACAGCAGGTGCATCAGACGACTGGTGGCATCGTCGACATAGACCAGTGCCGTACAGGGCCGACCCCGGTTTTCAAACCAGTGATGGTCACAGCCGTCAATCTGTATCAGCTCGCCAGTACAGGGCCGCCGGTAACGGGGCTGATGAATTTTCGGTGCGCGTTGTCTTCGGGGGATCCAGAGTCCGGCTTTTATCATAAGGCGTCTGATGGTTTCCTTGCCCAGGACCAGACCGTGAACTTCCTCCAGTTTTTCCCGGGCCAGCGTGGGTCCAAAATCGCGGTAGCGTTCCCGGATAATACTCAGTGCCAGGTCAGTCAGTGATTTGGGCAACAGACGGTTGCCAGTGCGACCGCGACTCTGATTGTTCATACCAAGCGGCCCGGACTGGCGATAACGCTTCAGCAGACGGCTGCAATGGCGTGGCGTGATTCCGAGTATCTCGGCCGCCTGGCCAGGACGCAGGTTACGTTCAATGACATCCTGAAGGATTTTGAGGCGGTTGATTTCTTTCACGGTGAACATCCCGGCGTCATGTATAGCCACAGAAAACTCCTCATCAGGAAAAAGCGAGTCGTTGTCTAGACATACAGGTCTGAAAACTATAGCCTGGACATTCCTAAAATTAGCCACAAATAGACATTAGCATTGAGCCCTTACAACCTTGGTTCGCATAATGTATATTATGTTAAATCAAACGTTTTTACTGCAATGAAACTTTTGTAGAAAAGAATAACAACTATGTTGTTTGCGAAATTTTTATCCCCGTTCGCCCGGCTTAGCCTGCATCTATATCTCATTGAGGATTACCCTACCCTGCTACTGTCTGATCAGTATCAGGGTAGGTGTTCAGTAAATAATGGCGTTGTGTGTGTCAACGCCATTATTGTTTATTACATCATCGCTTTTATTTCTCCACAGCGTTAATTGTCACCGTCACTGGTTTCATTTCATACCCTCCATATGTCAGAGAATTGAATGTGAATGTGTATTTACCTGGCTTGCTGGTACTAAATGTGCGCGTGATTTTCCCTCTTGAGAAATGATCGGTCTTCGACGGCAGGAATTGATAATCCGTCTCTGCCACGCCTTCCGGAGCCTGAATGTCGACCCACATAGTTCCTCCTACGGGATTGACTCCCTCCATTAGGGTAACCGTCAGTGTTGCGGTAGTCTTGCCGTCCGCCACCAGAGATTCCACATCAGATGATGCGACAAGCTCCGCGTTTTTATCATCCACGACGAATTTAGATTCGGCAGTTTTTGTCGATACCTGACCGTTGGCCTGATTCACTTTCGCCGTGAGTGTATATGTCGCTGCAATAGTGGTAGAGCCGGTGAAAACAGCCAGTCCCTGTTCATCGGTCTTCACTATGCCATTCGGATCCAGAACTAAATTTTCTGAGTTGGCAGTCAGCGTCACGTCGCTATCTTTCAACAGGTTGTTATTGGCATCAGTCACCTTAACTTTATACGTCTGTTTGGCTTTGCCGTTCGCCAGTGCATAGTTGCCAATCACCTCAATACCGGAGACGGTTGCGGTATCCTTATCGGCCACAAACGTTATAGTCTGCGCTTCCGAAGGCTGGTCATTTCCTGCCGACGCCGTGATCGCATACGTTCCGGCAGTCACGGAAACCACTTTCAGTTCCGCTTTACCCTCCTCGTTGGCGTTTACCATGATATTACCGTCTGCAAGCGGTTTGACGCCCCGAGGCAGATTAAAGACGACCAGAGCTCCAGGAGCAAGGTTGCCGTATTGATCCTTAACCGTTGCCGTCAGCGTAAAGGCATCATTGCCGTTTGCCACTTTTGGAGCAGAGGCATCAACCTGCAGGCTCGCCTGACCGGTACTGAAATCCGCGGTGAATTTCACCGTGACCGTCTTCTGGGCACCATTCACCGAAGCGGTAATATTGTGTTCCCCGGCAACCGTTGACATCAGCTCAATATCGGCTTTACCTGCCGTATTGGTTGTTACCGTATTCCCTGTCTTGCTGGTCACACCCTGCGGTAAAGTCAGCGTTACATTTTGCCCCTGTAACGGGTTGCCATAGTTATCCACGACAGTCAGGGTTACCTGGTTAGCAGACTGTCCATTAGCCAGTTGGTTATTAACCTTCACTGCCATATCACTGATCACTGCCTGGGAAGCGTCGCCTGCAACATTCAGCACCAGTGGCTGAGCAACGGCATTTTGGCCATTCACTCGTGGCATCACAGACAACTTACCAGCGGCAGATCCCAGAGTTAAGGTCGCCACGTAGACCCCATTACTTTTCTCTGTCCAGTTTCCTGCTGAAGGACGCTCTGTCCCCGTGTTGGCGGCACCGCTAAACAGTGGTGCATCGAGCTTCAGGTCACTAACAGGGTTCCCATACGCATCCTTCGCGGTGAAGGTGAGTTCTGTCGTCGCCTTGACCGTTGGGGTCTCATTACCTGCAACAAGCGTGTTGTTGGCTACTGACATATCCCCCGCAACAACGGTCAACTGCGCAGCGTCGGTGGCTGCTGGCTGGCCGTTGAATAGCGGCATGATGTGAAGATCACCCGTCTTTCCGCCGGTAGTCAGCGTAGCAACATAGGAACCGTCGCTTTTCTCAGTCCAACTGGAAACGGTCGCTCCTTCAGACGCGGCACCCGTCAGACTTGCTGACAGGGAAAGACCGCTGATAGCGTTACCATGCGCATCTTTTGCCACAAGCGTCACTGTCGTGCTTTCCCCTGCTTTAATGCGATCCGCTGCAACGGATACTTTCGACTGGCCTGAAGATAAAGCATCAGCTACCACAGTCACTTTAGCCGCATTAGCTGCTGCATCCTGACCGTTGATCTTCGGCATAACAATTAATTCACCCGCCGTAGTACCCAGAGAAATTTGCGCGATCCACGTCCCGTCGCCATTATCCGTCCAGCCTGAGACTGAAGAACCCGCAGCGGCTGCACCCGTTAATGACGGTGTATCTGGAGTAAGGCCGGTCACTGGGTTGTCATAGGCATCTTTTGCCGCCCAGGTTACCGCAAGCGTGCCGCCAACCACCGGTTTATCCGGGTTCAGAGTGATGGTTGAGCGCGCTGCATCAAGCGGTCCGGCAACAAACTTCAGCGTTTGTTGTAACGTGCCCAACTGATACTGCTCGCTAAAGGCACGCACAACAATGTTTCCGGCACGGGTCGAAGAAACCGTGGCGCTGTAGACCCCCGGCTTTATCTCCGAAATGGTGCCAATGGTAACACCGCTGTTGTCCTGTGGAACAAAGCGCAAACGGCTGGCTTCTCCCTCCACCGGGTTGCCATCGGTATCCACCGCAGTAAGCGTCAACGTGTAAGATTTCTGACCATCGGCAATCACATCACCTGACGTCTCATTCACACTCAGAGTCGATTTTGTCACATCCATCATAGTGGCACGCAGTTCAGCCGTGACGGTTTTGCTCATGCCATCAACGCTCACAGTAATGGTTGCTTCACCTGATTGCGTACCGGTGGTGAAGACAGACTTGTACACCCCGGCTTCTGTTTCGGTGATCTCACCCAGTGTTGGCTGTGCCTGTGATTTAGCGGACTTAAGGGCCCGCGTTACGATGTTTCCGGCAGGTTTAAACGTCAGTTCAGTTTTGATCTGATCTTTCATGCCCGTGATTGGCTGTCCCTCGGCGTCTCGCAGAGACAGAACCAGCGGCTTTTGCGCACTCCCGTTAGCAAGCATTTGGATACGGCTCTGGCCATCAAGCGTTAACGTAGTACGATCGGCGCTCATACCCGCTCCGGTAATGACCACCGCTGTCTGCACGCGTTTCGAGGCATTGCCTTTGTTATCGTATGCGACCGCAGAGATCGCGTAATAATTGTCTTTGCCTGCACGATAAGCCGGGAGCGTCACTTGCCACTGGTTACCCTGACCGGTAATTTTACCGCCTGCGGCCAGCAAAGACGGCGCTTCCCATTGCACATTTTTCAGGCCGTGAGTTGCTTTGCTGACCACGAGGCCAAGAGACACCGTCTGCCCGCCCTTACCTTCAATACGGTCTGGCAAGGCAATACGGATCACCTCAGCTTTGCGATACTCAAGAACGATATTGTTATTACGTTCAACCAGATCATAGCGGCTGCCTGCCAGTACCCGACGCTCGCGAATGCTATCCGTATCGAGTTTTTACCGGCATTCGCGGCAAACGACGCGATGTTTTTGTCTGCATTATTGTCAGTAGCAACCGCAGTATTTTCCGTACTTAGACGTGGCAGAGCCGCATTATGCGCTCGCGCCGTCATTGTCGGTGTAAAGGTAACAGCCAGTGGGAAAAGAACCTGAATAGAGATGTTTGCCCACGCCACGCAGTGGGCCAGGGCTGAATAACGAAAACGTGGTTGTTTATAAGCCTTTTTTAAACGTGACATTGAGATAATTTCCTGATGAACGAATTAACGAACATAAGCAAACGCAAATAAAACGTTTGCTTGTCAGAAAAACCGGGTATTTCCCGGTTTCCTTTTCCGCAGAAAAGGAAATACCTTTATGAAAGAAAGCGCATCGTCACCCTGAATATTCAGTGGTTGCGACTACTCGCCGGATGACAGGGCCGGGATTATATTTTTGTTTGTGAGTGCAAATTTAGCTTTTTGTGCAAGCCGTAAAATAGATTCTTACGTTCTATTTTTTGCTAAAAAATCAAAGCAACTTCATTATTTAAACAGCGTGAGATGAAATATTTTTTGTGGTAGAGCTAATTTGGCTTTTATTGATAGAAATATATTTCACAGTGATAAGGAGATAAAATAGCAAGAACATTTAAATTATAAAATAAAAGCATGCATTAGAACGCTTAATTAATAAAGTATCTATAAGCGCCCCTCTTTTTATCTTCCCGACGCATCAGTTTATATTGTGATGAACATCACAACTTTATGCACCGGAGTGGAAAGTTGCAATAAAAAATATGAAGCAATAATGTTTGTATTGCGATCAACACCAAAAAATATCTAATCTTTTCAAGATGATAGTTATTTGGTGATCAGAATTTACTTAGTTAACATCTTTCATTTGTCAACCAATTATGGCCTTTAGTTTGCTTATTTTTAGTCAAATCTACTGTCCCTTAATGTGACTTACTTCACTTACATTCACTTATTTTTCTTCGTAAAATTACTTTGGAATTAAGTACAATAAAAAGAGGAAATTTTATGACGTCTGCACTAAAAAAAAGTGTTGTGAGCACATCCATATCCTTAATACTGGCATCAGGTATGGCCGGATTCGCGGCTCATGCAGCAGAAGATGTAAAACTGAAAGCAACAAAAACTAACGTGGCTTTTTCGGATTTTACGCCGACTGAATACAGTACCGAAGGAAAGCCGAATATTATCGTACTGACCATGGATGATCTTGGGTATGGACAACTACCGTTTGATAAAGGGTCTTTTGATCCAAAAACAATGGAAAACAGGGAAGTTGTCAATACCTACAAAATAGGTATTGATAAAGCCATCGAAGCGGCTCAAAAATCAACGCCAACTCTTCTTTCTTTAATGGATGAAGGTGTACGTTTTACTAATGGTTATGTCGCTCACGGTGTTTCTGGTCCATCCCGTGCTGCAATTATGACGGGCCGAGCGCCTGCCCGTTTTGGTGTTTACTCCAATACCGATGCTCAGGATGGTATTCCCCTGACCGAAACTTTCCTGCCCGAATTATTCCAGAATCATGGCTATTACACCGCGGCTGTGGGTAAATGGCATCTGTCTAAAATCAGTAATGTCCCGGTTCCGGAAGATAAACAAACCCGTGACTATCATGACAACTTCACCACATTCTCCGCGGAAGAATGGCAACCACAAAACCGCGGCTTCGATTACTTTATGGGGTTCCATGCAGCGGGAACAGCCTATTACAACTCACCTTCGCTGTTCAAAAATCGTGAACGCGTACCTGCAAAGGGTTATATCAGCGATCAGTTAACGGACGAAGCAATTGGTGTTGTTGACCGGGCTAAAGCACTCGACCAACCATTTATGCTTTATCTGGCTTATAACGCGCCGCATCTGCCGAATGACAATCCAGCACCGGAGCAATATCAGAAGCAATTCAATACCGGTAGCCAAACTGCAGATAATTACTACGCATCGGTTTACTCCGTCGATCAAGGTGTAAAACGGATTCTCGAACAGTTGAAGAAAAATGGTCAGTACGACAACACCATTATTCTCTTTACGTCTGATAATGGTGCGGTCATCGATGGCCCACTACCGCTAAATGGTGCGCAAAAAGGCTATAAGAGTCAGACTTATCCTGGCGGAACGCATACGCCGATGTTCATGTGGTGGAAAGGAAAACTTCAGCCAGGAAATTATGACAAGTTAATTTCTGCTATGGATTTCTACCCTACTGCTCTGGATGCTGCCGATATCAACATTCCAAAAGATCTTAAACTGGACGGCGTTTCATTACTCCCGTGGTTGCAAGATAAGAAGCAAGGCGAACCCCATAAAAACCTGACCTGGGTAACGTCCTACTCTCACTGGTTTGATGAGGAAAATATTCCATTCTGGGATAATTACCATAAATTTGTCCGCCATGAGTCAGATGATTATCCTCACAATCCGAATACCGAGGACTTAAGCCAGTTCTCTTATACGGTGAGAAATAATGATTACTCTCTTGTCTATACCGTGGAAAATAACCAGTTAGGTTTGTACAAACTCACCGATCTACAACAAAAAGAGAATCTCGCTGCTGCTAAACCACAAGTTGTTAAAGAGATGCAAGGTGTGGTAAGCGAGTTTATCAACAGCAGCCAACCGCCGCTTAGTCAGGTGAATCAGGAGAAGTTTAACAATATTAAGAAAGCACTTAGCGATGCCAAATAACTAACCCCTTATGCGGCGGAGATTTTCCGCCGCCTTATTGAGTGAGATAGCAATGCACGTGACAGCCAAGCCCTCCAGTTTTCAATGTAATCTCAAATGTGATTACTGTTTTTATCTTGAAAAAGAGTCGCAATTTAGTCATGAAAAATGGATGGATGACAGCACTCTGAAAGAGTTCATTAAACAATACATTGCTGCCTCAGGTGATCAGGTCTATTTTACTTGGCAAGGCGGCGAACCTACTCTCGCGGGTCTTGATTTTTTTCGTAAGGTTATTCACTACCAACAACGCTATGCTGGGGGAAAAGGTATTCATAATGCGTTACAAACCAATGGTATTTTATTGAATAATGAATGGTGCGCCTTTCTCAAAGAGCATAAGTTTCTGGTCGGTATTTCAATTGATGGCCCGCAAGAATTACATGATCGTTACAGACGCAGTAATTCTGGTAATGGGACATTTGAAAAAGTCATGACGGCAATTGATCGTCTGAAGAAGTATAAGGTTGAGTTTAATACGCTAACTGTCATTAACAATATTAACGTCCAACATCCTCTTGAGGTTTATAACTTTTTAAAATCTATCGGTAGTAAGCATATGCAGTTTATAGAACTACTGGAGACGGGGACACCGAATGTAGATTTTACGGGCAATGGTGAGAATACGTTCAGTATCATCGATTTTTCTGTTCCACCCACCGCCTATGGCAAGTTTATGTCAGCTATTTTTATGCAGTGGGTTAAAAATGATGTTGGTGAAATATTCATCCGCCAGTTTGAAAGTTTTGTCAGCCGTTTTCTGGGAAATGGGCATACTAGCTGTATTTTCCAGGAGTCATGTAAAGACAATCTGGTAGTGGAAAGTAATGGTGATATTTATGAATGCGATCATTTTGTCTACCCGCAATATAAAATTGGCAACATCAATAACGCTGCACTAAAAACGATGAAAAGCGTGCAGTTGACTGCACAAAAAAAGTTGATATCAAAAAAATGCCAGCAATGTGTTTACAAGCCAATTTGTAATGGTGGTTGTCCTAAACATCGCATCACAAAAGTGAATAATGAGGTAGTATCGTACTTCTGTGAAGGTTATAAAATCCTATTTACAACTATGGTGCCATATATGAATGCAATGGTTGAACTCGCTAAAAATAAAGTCCCCCTTTATCACATTATGGATGTCGCAAAACGAATGGAGAGTAATAAATAATACTCCTGCATTCACTCCGGTCATATCATCCTTCTTACGACTTCAGCAGAACACCCGGCACAGACTCAGGCCGGGGGTTTCAGCCATCATTATCTGTTGTTCTGGAGGAGCGTCTTCAGACATGCTTTTGCAATACTCTTGATAATCAAGGGCATGAAAGTAACCAGCACAACAATAATTATCAATATATATCATATAGTTACAGACACTTAAGTAAATTTCATCAGTAAATCATTGCTATAGCCAATCATTGGGTGGCACAATCAAATTTCGTTAATGATAATTGTTCCCATTACCATTTGTATGCTAATTGCAAAGTACCTCTGCTTGCTGAAGCCTTTTTGGCTACGTAAGAATAATAAAACTTCAGTATTATTAATCATTATTATCCTCGCCATGATCCTTGGCGTGGTTAAAATTCAGGTCTGGTTGAATGACTGGAACAATGATTTTTTCAATGCGCTAAGCCAGAAAGAAACCGATAAACTTTGGCAGCTTGTCCTGTGGTTTCCTGCTCTGCTGGGGATCTTCGTATTAATATCCGTTAACAAAACATGGTTAATTAAACTACTGACTATTCGCTGGCGCGAATGGTTAACAGATTACTACCTCAATCGTTGGTTTACAGATAAAAACTACTACTTCACACAGATCTACGGCGAGGATAAGAATACCGATAATCCTGACCAACGTATCGCTGAAGATATCCTTCTATTGATCAGCAAAACACTTAGCCTTTCATTCGGATTCATTCAGTCACTGAGTATGCTGATTACCTTCACCGTTATTCTGTGGCAAAGCGCGGGGACACTCTCATTCACGGTTGGTGGAACGGAGTGGAATATCCAGGGTTATATGGTTTATACCGTCGTGCTCATTGTTATTGGTGGCACGTTGTTTACCCATAAAGTGGGTAAACGTATCCGCCCGCTTAATGTGGAGAAGCAACGTAGCGAAGCGACTTTTCGAACTAACCTTGTGCAGCATAATAAGCAAGCGGAGTTAATTGCATTAAGCAATGCTGAAACGCTGCAACGTCAGGAGTTGAGCGACAACTTTCATACAATAAAAGACAACTGGCACCGTTTAATGAATCGTCAGCGTTGGCTTGACTATTGGCAGAATGTTTATTCACGCTCGCTTAGTGTTCTCCCCTACTTTCTATTGCTACCGCAGTTTATCAGCGGGCAGATCAATTTAGGTGGGCTGATGAAATCACGTCAGGCATTTATGTTGGTATCCAACAATCTGAGTTGGTTTATTTATAAATACGATGAACTTGCAGAGCTGGCAGCGGTTATCGATCGGTTGTATGAATTTCATCAACTTACTGAACAGCGCCCGACAAATAAACCCAAAAATTGCGATCATGCCGTTCTAGTTGCTGATGCCAGTATCCGTACCCCCGATAATAAAGTCATATTAGAAAACCTGAACTTTCATGTTTCTCCAGGTAAATGGCTACTGCTGAAAGGATACTCTGGTGCGGGAAAAACAACGCTGCTTAAAACATTATCCCACTGCTGGCCGTGGTTTAAAGGTGATATTTCTTCTCCTGCAGACAGTTGGTATGTGTCACAAACGCCGTTAATCAAAACCGGCTTACTGAAAGAGAACATTTGTAAAGCACTTCCGCACCCTATAGACGATGAGCCGTTGAGCGAGGTGTTGCATCAGGTTGGGCTGGGTAAATTGGCTACGCGCATTAATAACCACGATCGTTGGGGAGATATTCTTTCCAGCGGCGAAAAACAACGTATTGCGCTGGCTCGGTTAATTTTACGACGTCCGAAATGGATATTTCTCGACGAAACAACGTCACATCTGGAGGAGCAAGAGGCTATCCGTTTACTGCGTTTAGTGCGCGAAAAATTACCTGAAAGCGGTGTGATTATGGTGACCCATCAGCCTGGTGTTTGGGATCTGGCGGATGATATTTGTGACATTAGCGCGGTTTTATAAAAACGATAAATGCCCTGCTATACGGAGATAAAAATAAATGAAGCGAGTTCTTATTTCTGGCGTCATTTTATGTGGCGCTGGCGCTGATATGGCGCAGGCCGTCGACGACAAAGACAAGTATATGCCTGTTTTTGAAGAGATGACAGTCTATGCCCCTGTCCCTGTGCCCGTAAACGGTAACACGCATTACACCAGTGAAAGCATCGAGCGTTTACCGACAGGTAATGGCAATATCAGCGATTTATTAAAAACAAACCCAGCGGTGCGTATGGATTCAACGCAAAGCACCTCGTTGAATCAGGGGGAGATCCGCCCGGAGAAAATATCCATTCACGGTGCATCGCCCTACCAGAATGCCTATTTGATTGATGGTATTAGCGCCACCAATAACCTGAACCCGGCGAATGAATCGGATGCCAGCAGTGCAACCAATATTAGCGGGATGTCACAGGGTTATTATCTTGATGTCAGCTTACTGGACAATGTCACGCTTTATGACAGTTTTGTTCCGGTTGAATTTGGTCACTTTAATGGTGGGGTGATAGATGCAAAGATCAAACGCTTTAATGCTGATGATGACAGCGTAAAGCTGAGTTATCGCACAACGCGTTCGGACTGGTTAACGTCTCATATCGATGAGAATAACAAGAATGCATTTAACCAGGGGTCTTCAGGAAGTACTTATTATTCTCCCGACTTTAAAAAGAACTTTTACACCTTGTCATTTAATCAGGAACTCACTGATAACTTTGGCGTGACTGCTGGTTTCTCCCGCCGCCAGTCTGACATTATCCGCGCAGATTATGTTTCGAATGACGGTATTGTTGCAGGTCGGGCGCAGTATAAAAACGTTATCGATACAGCATTAAGTAAATTTACCTGGTTTGCCAGTGAGCGTTTTACCCACGATTTAACCTTTAAATATACCGGTTCTCGCCGGGATTATAATACCAGCACCTTCCCCGAGTCTGACCGCGAAATGGGCAACAAATCTTATGGCCTGGCATGGGATATGGACACACAACTCGTATGGGCCAAACTGCATACCACTGTCGGCTGGGATCATATCAGTGACTATACCCGTCACGACCATGGCATTTGGTACACCGAACTCTCATGCACATATGGTGATATTACAGGACGTTGCACCCGCGGCGGGCTGGGGCATATTTCGCAGGCTGTTGATAATTACACCTTCAAAACACGACTTGACTGGCAAAAAGTTGAAGTGGGCAATTTCTCGCATCAGCCTTACTTCGGTGCGGAATACATCTATTCCGATGCATGGACGGAACGCCATAATCAGTCTGAATCTTATGTAATTAATGCCGCAGGAAAGAAAACTAACCATACCATTTACCATAAAGGTAAAGGTAGCCTTGGAATTGACAACTACACGCTGTACATCGCGGACCGTATTAGCTGGCGCAATGTGTCGCTGATGCCTGGCGTGCGTTATGACTATGACAACTACCTGTCAAACCACAATATCTCTCCCCGCTTTATGACGGAATGGGATATTTTCGCTGATCAAACCTCAATAATTACCGCCGGATATAACCGCTATTATGGCGGAAATATTCTCGATATGGGGTTACGAGACATCCGTAATAGTTGGACAGAATCAATTTCAGGAAATAAAACGCTCACCCGTTATCAGGATTTGAAAACACCCTATAATGACGAACTGGCAATAGGTTTGCAGCAAAAGATCGGTAATAACGTTATTGCGCGGGCAAACTATGTTTACCGTGAGGCGCATGATCAAATCAGTAAAAGTAGTCGTACCGACAGCACAACGAAAACAACGATTACTGAGTATAACAATGACGGTAAAACTAAAACCCATTCGTTCAACGTGAGTTTTGAACTGACAGAACCTCTGCATGTCAGCCTGGTGGCTATTAATCCGCAAATTGTCTTCAGCTATATCAAGAGCAAAGGCAATTTGTCATTGAATAATGGTTATGAAGAGAGCAATACCGATGATAACAAGGTAGTTTACAACGGTAAACTTGTCTCTTATGACAGCGTCCCGGTGGCGGATTTTAATAACCCGTTAAAGATTTCCTTAAATATGGATTTCACTCATCAACCAAGCGGACTGGTGTGGGCGAATACACTGGCCTGGCAAGAAGCACGCAAAGCTCGCATCATTCTGAGTAAGACGAACGCGCAATACATCAGCGAATATTCAGATTACAAGCAGTACGTTGACGAGAAACTGGATAACAGCCTGACCTGGGATACCCGTTTATCCTGGACACCCCAATTTCTTAAGCAGCAAAACCTGACGATTAGCGCCGACATTCTGAATGTGCTGGATAGCAAAACCGCTGTTGATACAACAACCGCCGGTGTGGCGACTTACGCCAGCGGTCGTACTTTCTGGCTTGATGTCAGCATGAAATTTTAAAACTTCGGATTTTACTTTACCGGGTAAATTCACCTGGTTTTCGCATGGAGATGATTATGAGAAACCTCTGTTTCTTACTGACTTTAGTGGCAACACTGTTGTTGCTTCCTGGACGACTTATTGCCGCGGCATTACCACAGGATGACAAGTTAATTACCGGGCAACTGGAAAATGGCTTGCGATATATGATCTATCCACATTCACACCCTAAGGATCAAGTGAATTTGTGGCTGCAAATTCATACCGGTTCATTGCAGGAAGAGGACAACGAGCGCGGCGTGGCGCATTTTGTTGAGCATATGATGTTTAACGGTACAAAAAGCTGGCCTGGTAATAAAGTCATCGAAACTTTTGAATCGATGGGGCTGCGTTTTGGCCGCGATGTTAATGCCTATACCAGCTATGACGAAACGGTGTATCAGGTAAGTTTGCCAACAACGCAGAAACAAAATTTGCAAAAAGTGATGGCAATCTTCAGTGAATGGAGCAATGCCGCCACCTTTGAAAAACACGAAGTAGACGCTGAACGTGGCGTAATTACCGAGGAATGGCGCGCGCATCAGGATGTTAAATGGCGCACATCTCAGGCGCGTCGCCCTTTCCTGTTGGCAAATACACGCAATTTAGACCGTGAACCGATCGGTTTGATGGATATTGTCGCAACGGTCGCGCCGGAACAACTGCGCCAATTTTATCAACGCTGGTATCAGCCGAATAATATGACCTTTATCGTCGTTGGTGATATCGACAGTAAAGAAGCGCTGGCGTTGATAAAGGAAAATTTAGGTAAACTTCCGGCAAACAAAGCGGCTGAAAATCGCGTATGGCCAACGGAAGCAGAAAACCGCCGGCGCTTTAATATCATTAATGATAAAGAAAATCGGGTGAACGGTATCGCACTCTATTATCGCATGCCAATGGTTCAGGTGACCGATGAACAAAGCTTTGTCGAACAGGCAGAATGGAGCATGTTGGTTCAGTTGTTTAATCAGCGATTGCTGGAACGGATCCAGTCCGGTGAGTTGAAGACTATTTCCGGTGGCACCGCGCGCAGTATTAAAATTGCGCCTGATTATCAGTCGCTGTTTTTCCGTGTAAATGCGCGGGACGATAATATGCAGGATGCTGCGAATGCATTAATGGCAGAACTGGCAACTATCGACCAACATGGTTTTTCCGTTGCAGAGCTTGATGATGTAAAAGCCACCCGTCTGACCTGGCTGAAAAATGCGGCTGAGCAACAGGCTGAACGCGATCTGCGGATGCTGACCAGCCGCCTGGCATCCAGCTCGTTAAATAATACGCCATTCCTTTCACCGGAAGAGACATACCAGCTTTCTAAACGCCTGTGGCCACAAATTACCGTGCAAAGCCTGGCGAAAAAATGGCAGCAATTAAGAAAGAACCAGGACACATTTTGGGAACAAATGGTCAACAATGATACTGCAGCCCAAAATGCATTATCTCCTGCAGCCATTACGGCGCTGGAAAATGAATATGCCAACAAAAAACTGGCGGCTTATGTCTTCCCTGGCAGAAATTTATCTTTAACGGTAAACGCTGATCCGCAAGCAAAAATAACCAGCCAAAAAAGACTGGCTGAAAATCTGACGTCACTGACCCTTTCTAATGGCGCAAACGTCATTCTGGCAAAATCTACGGGCGAAGAAGAAAAGCTGCAAATTATTGCCGTCTCTGATAAAGGCGATTTGAGTTTTCCTGCGGAACAAAAATCACTTATTGCGCTGGCAAATAAAGCCGTTAGCGGTAGCGGAGTTGGCGATCTCTCCTCTTCCAGCCTGAAACGCTGGAGCGCAGAAAACTCAGTGACCATGAGCAGTAAAGTCAGTGGCTTGAATACACTACTGTCTGTTAGCGCACGGGCTAATAATCCTGAACCCGGTTTTCAGTTAATTAACCAGCGGATCACCCGCAGCACAATTAACGACAACATTTGGTCATCGTTACAAAATGCTCAAATTCAAGCGTTGAGAACGCTCGATCAACGCCCGGCAGAGAAATTCGCTCAGCAGATGTACGAAACACGCTATGCCGATGAGCGCACGAAATTACTGCAAGAAAAACAGATTGCACAGTTTTCTGCCGCAGACGCATTGGCTGCCGATCGTCAGTTGTTTTCTTCCCCAGCAGATATCACTTTTGTGATTGTCGGTAATGTGGCAGAAGACAAACTCCTGCCGTTAATTACGCGTTACTTAGGATCAATCAAACGTTCTGATTCAGCATTGGCAGCAGGTAAACCATTAACCCGCGCGACGGATAACGCGGCTGTTACTGTAAAAGAACAAAATGAACCTGTAGCACAAGTTTCACAGTGGACGCGGTATGATCCCCGGACACCTATTAACCTGGCGACACGCATGGCACTGGATGCATTCAACGTCGCATTGGCAAAAGATCTGCGGATAAATATTCGTGAACAGGCATCCGGAGCATACAGCGTTTCTTCTCGTCTCTCTGTTGATCCTAAGGCCAAAGATATCAGCCATTTGCTGGCTTTCACCTGTCAACCTGAACGTCATAGCGAACTGTTAACATTGGCGAATGAGGTAATGACTAAACGTCTGACTAAAGGGATCAGTCAGCAAGAGCTGGACGAATATCAGCAAAATATTCAACGCAGCCTCGATATTCAGCAAAATAGCGTTCAGCAATTAGCGAACACTATTGTGAATAGTATTATTCAATATGATGATCCTGCTGTGTGGATGACGCAGGAGAAAGTGTTAAAGAATATGACTGTGGAAAATGTTAATGCTACAGTTAAAGAATATCTGAGTAAACCCGCGAATACCTACACTGGAGTATTGCTGCCAAAATAATAACTTACCCCCGCCAACTTTGTTGGCGGGGTATTCTGTATAATTAATGTGTTTGTTTGACAACCTTTGAAAGTTTTTCAAAAAATTAACCGCGAACTAATAATGATATTTTAAAGGCCAATTTTTATGTGATAATTTCGGAGGGTAAGAGAACGGACTAAAATAACAATAAAAAGAGTGATATTATCATTGATTATCTTCCTATCTTATTGTTTTTACTTGTCAAAATAAAAAATCCATTTTCAAACAACAAAATAAAATTAGGATTTTGTTATTTGAAACCGAGGCCTTTACGCTTGCTTACTTTATCAATAAATCCTACTTTTTTTAATGCGTTCCAATCATTTTAAGGAGTTTGAAATGGATAAGAAGCAAGTAACGGATTTAAGGTCTGAACTACTCGATTCACGTTTTGGCGCAAAGGCAATTTCCACTATCGCGGAATCGAAACGTTTTCCGCTGCATGAAATGCGCGATGATATCGCCTTCCAGATTATCAATGATGAATTATACCTGGATGGCAATGCCCGACAAAACCTCGCCACATTTTGTCAGACCTGGGACGATGAAAATGTTCATAAGCTGATGGATCTGTCGATCAATAAAAACTGGATCGATAAAGAAGAATATCCGCAGTCCGCAGCAATTGATCTGCGTTGCGTAAACATGGTTGCTGATCTGTGGCACGCGCCTGCGCCGAAAAACGGTCAGGCCGTTGGCACCAACACCATTGGTTCTTCCGAGGCCTGTATGCTCGGCGGGATGGCGATGAAATGGC
>NZ_PYQM01000020.1:0-81568 GCF_003027595.1 Escherichia sp. 20412-1
TCGTAACGGGATACCAGATCAAGGGCCTGTCCAATGTGCATAAAAAAATCCGGAAACGAGTGAGCGTTTCCGGATTCTTACACAGCCACTGGATCGGTCAACTGATCCTTAACTGATCGGCATTACGAATATTGCCGACAATCCACATCAACTCCGTTTGCCCATTCTTCTTCAGCCAGTGACAAGCCACTGCGGTATTTCGCCGGGCAGTTTTGCGCAGTAAACGGCGAAGTGTATTAACCCCTTCCAGAGTAATCACCGTTTGCCATGCGGCGTCACCAGTGCGTTCGGCAAATTGATCAATAATACGGCAGCTCTCCACTCGAGCATTTTTTGTGCAGCGCGAGATAATCAGGACGTTCATTGGTCAGCCTTAGCCAGGGCCTGAGCCGTTTCCTGCAGAGAGGTGATCATGACATCCAGCGCATCCGCTTGTTGAAAGATATTGATGCAGCGTTGACGAAACTCCTGAGCATCTTCTCCCGCCATTGCAGCGATAAATGCTTGTGGCATAACAAGGGCATCTTTAATCAGATCGGCAAGGTCAAAAACGAGGCCGCCGCGACGGGTTTTACCGTGCATTACTGCTAAACCGTGCGGGATCCCGGTTACCCACGCCGCCACTGCCGCCAGGCCATACGCCAGATAATTACCCTGATCGAGGAAGCGGTTGGCCATATCAACTCCGCCACCCCGTTTTGCACGAGTAAAGTCGCCGTAGCCCACGGTTTGACTCACCATTTTGTAGAGTGCTTTGGTCAATTTCGCCTCTACGAGCATAAGCTGCGTATGGCTTTCTGCCATGTCTATTTCTTCACGAGTGCGATTTAGCAGAGTCTGCAGCGCACTGGCATCAGGTTGAAAGGCGTGTTCACGCTGCATTTTCGCGCTGGTCCAGTACTTATCAATATGTGTCAGACGAATTAACTGAAAACGTTTCGCGGCGGCAAGGCGTTTGTCTTCAACAAACCAAAAAGAAACCCACTGCTGAAGATATTCAGTAGGACGATATTCGCTTTGCGGACTGAGCCAGGAGACATCAACATCAACTTCATTTGCCGAATACAGCGGCGTGCCATCCGTACCACAAAAACCAACCATCACTCCAGCATGGGCAAATTCACGCATCGCCGCCTGGGTAACGGACGTTCCCATCCCCAACATCAACGCCGTGGTATTCGCAATGGGGATATTCCAGTAATACGACTCCTTGCCTTCACTGGTGACATACTCCACTCGCCCACCATTCACCTGCACCCGGCATTTTTCCAGATAATAAATATTGGCACGCCTGGAGTGGAGAATGGTTTTGAGATCAGAAGGAGTAAGGTAATTTGAAGACATAAACACATCCTGTGATTATTTTTATTTGAAGGAGTTAGGATTAGTACAGCATTGATTTCTGTGTGAGAAATTGATTCTCGTCGCAATTATCACAATTGTTATTGTGTGTCACAGCTAATGGTTCGGAGTTGAGAGCGCCATAACGCAGCTAAATTTCTGCCATCATCGTATTTGTGAAACTGCCTGTACGGCAGTGAACATGCTCATATACGTTACAGCGTCGGAAATGGATTTCTAAGCTGCCTGTACGGCAGTGAACTACTGGCGACGTTGACGCATATTGCGACGCGTTTTCTAAGCTGCCTGTACGGCAGTGAACAACTGTATGAGCCTGATTTCAGAACGTCTGGCTTTCTAAGCTGCCTGTACGGCAGTGAACTTGTTGGTAGTGCATTCACTGTAAACGATATGTTTCTAAGCTGCCTGTACGGCAGTGAACATGCCGTTAACGCGTTCTGCCGACGGTTCTTTATTTCTAAGCTGCCTGTACGGCAGTGAACCCGAACTGTGCGCGGGTATTTCTCGTTAACACTTTCTAAGCTGCCTGTACGGCAGTGAACATTGTCCCGGTGGTTGGCGGGCAATGATGTTATTTCTAAGCTGCCTGTACGGCAGTGAACTATATGAAAATGGAGGAAGCATTTAACGAACTTTTCTAAGCTGCCTGTACGGCAGTGAACTCACTGACGGGGGCTTTGAGTTAGTGGCTCACTTTCTAAGCTGCCTGTACGGCAGTGAACTCAAATACTACACGTTTAGCCCGTTGTTAATAAAGCAAAACCATCTCATTTTCCTGCTGCCACCCTTTTTTATCCTTACCGTCCAGCAGCACTAATTATCAACAACTTACCATCATCATCAAAAAAAGGGTCTGAACCTCCCCCACCCCATAAACAAAAAGTCCGTAACCCCTGACGAGATTACGGACTTCACCAACCTACTTAACAATCTGATTAATGCGCTGCTTCCGCTTTGTGCTTTTGTGCACTCTGGAACCCGTAGGTCAGCTCATTTTTCTCTTTATCCAGCGCAACAGTGACCTGACCGCCATCCACCAGCGAGCCAAACAGCAGTTCGTTAGCGAGCGGTTTCTTCAGGTTGTCCTGGATGACGCGAGCCATCGGACGTGCGCCCATTGCCCGGTCGTAACCTTTCTCAGCCAGCCAGTTACGTGCTTCCTGGCTCACTTCCAGAGAAACACCTTTCTGATCCAGTTGAACCTGCAACTCGACAATGAATTTATCAACCACCTGATGGATCACGTCGGTTGAGAGATGATCGAACCAGATAATATTGTCGAGACGGTTACGAAACTCTGGCGTAAAGATCTTTTTGATCTCTTCCATCGCATCGGTGCTGTTATCCTGGTGGATAAGCCCAATCGATTTACGCTCGGTTTCACGTACCCCGGCGTTGGTAGTCATCACCAGCACCACGTTACGGAAATCGGCCTTGCGTCCGTTGTTATCGGTCAGCGTGCCGTTGTCCATCACCTGCAACAGGATATTGAACACGTCCGGATGCGCTTTCTCGATTTCGTCCAGCAGCAGCACCGAGTGCGGATGCTTGATGACCGCATCGGTCAGCAGACCACCCTGATCAAAACCGACGTATCCCGGAGGCGCACCAATCAGGCGGCTGACAGTGTGACGTTCCATATACTCGGACATATCAAAGCGCAGAAGCTCAATGCCGAGGGCTTTGGAAAGCTGCACCGTGACCTCAGTTTTGCCGACCCCGGTTGGACCAGCAAACAGGAACGAACCGACCGGTTTATGTTCGTGGCCTAAACCCGCACGCGCCATCTTGATGGCTTCGGTAAGCGCCTCAATGGCTTTATCCTGACCGAAGACCAGCATTTTCAGGCGATCACTGAGGTTTTTCAGAGTATCGCGGTCACTCTGAGAAACACTCTTCTCTGGGATACGTGCGATACGCGCCACCACGGACTCAATATCCGCCACATTGACCGTTTTCTTGCGCTTGCTTACCGGCATCAGACGTGCGCGAGCGCCCGCTTCGTCGATAACGTCAATCGCTTTGTCCGGCAGATGACGATCGTTAATGTATTTCACCGCCAGTTCTACCGCCGCACGCACCGCTTTCGCGGTATAACGCACGTCGTGGTGCGCTTCATACTTCGGTTTCAGACCGTTGATGATTTGAACGGTTTCTTCGATCGACGGTTCAGTAATATCGATTTTCTGGAAGCGACGCGCCAGAGCACGATCTTTCTCGAAAATGTTGCTGAACTCCTGATACGTCGTCGAACCTATAACGCGAATTTTACCGCTGGAGAGCAGTGGTTTAATCAGGTTAGCCGCATCCACCTGACCGCCAGAAGCTGCGCCTGCGCCGATGATGGTGTGGATCTCATCGATAAACAGGATGCTGTTGGTATCCTGCTCCAACTGTTTGAGCAACGCTTTGAAACGTTTTTCAAAGTCGCCGCGATATTTAGTTCCCGCTAACAGGGAACCGATATCCAGAGAGTAAATCGTACAGTCAGCCATCACTTCCGGTACATCGCCCTGGACAATACGCCAGGCGAGACCTTCCGCAATCGCAGTTTTACCAACGCCAGACTCGCCAACCAGCAGTGGGTTGTTTTTACGGCGGCGACAGAGAACCTGAATGGCGCGCTCCAGCTCCTTCTCACGACCAATCAGCGGGTCGATTCCTCCCACGCGCGCAAGCTGGTTCAGGTTCGTCGTGAAATTCTCCATACGGTCCTCCCCACCAGCTTGTTCTTCACTGCCGGGCTGGTTTCCTGGTTCAGAAGACTGAGATGGCTCGTCTTTACGCGTGCCATGAGAAATAAAGTTCACCACATCAAGACGGCTGACTTCATGTTTGCGCAACAGATAGGCAGCCTGTGACTCCTGTTCGCTAAAGATAGCAACCAGAACATTCGCACCGGTAACCTCACTGCGACCGGAGGACTGAACATGGAAGACCGCACGTTGCAGTACACGCTGAAAACTCAGCGTCGGCTGCGTGTCACGCTCCTCTTCACTGGCAGGCAGAACGGGTGTGGTTTGTTCAATAAAGGCTTCCAGTTCCTGACGGAGCGCCACCAGATCCACGGAACATGCTTCCAGCGCCTCCCGAGCCGACGGGTTACTGAGCAATGCCAGTAACAAGTGCTCGACGGTCATAAACTCATGACGGTGCTCGCGCGCTCTGGCGAAAGCCATGTTTAAACTGAGTTCCAGTTCTTGATTGAGCATAGGCACCTCCCCCAATTTTTATGCCTGCATTCAGGCTTTTTCCAGCGTACACAGCAATGGATGCTCGTTCTCCCTTGCGTACTTGTTCACCATCGCCACTTTGGTTTCTGCAACCTCGGCGGTAAAGATTCCGCAAATGGCCTTCCCCTGGTAGTGAACAGCGAGCATCAATTGCGTTGCACGTTCTACATCATAAGAAAAGAATTTTTGTAACACGTCAATAACAAACTCCATCGGAGTGTAATCATCATTGACTAATATCACTTTATACATAGATGGCGGTTTTAGCGCGTCACGCACTTTTTCTTCCGCCAGTTGATCAAAGTCCAGCCAGTCGTTCGTTTTACCCATTGTCAGTTATCATCTTCGGTTACGGTTATCGGCAGAACGCTCTGCCGCTGACAAGAGCTTATTTGCCTGACCAATCTACTCCACATAATAGATAATTATCATCTATCGTTGGCATCAGCGACATCAGTCACATTACTGTCAATAGCGTTAACTGCTTCAAATTTTTGATGCATACCTACCCCCAGCCCCCTGTCAAACGCTTGACGGCTCGCCCTATTTCTCTAAATTGTATTTCTAGAGTTGGCGAGGTTTTGAACAGCTCCCTCTCTGACCCCGGTTTATTCCATCTTACTTGTATAAGATTTGCGAAGGATGTCGAAGCATGGAAAAGGGTACTGTTAAGTGGTTCAACAATGCCAAAGGGTTTGGTTTCATCTGCCCTGAAGGCGGCGGCGAAGATATTTTCGCTCATTATTCCACCATCCAGATGGATGGTTACAGAACGCTAAAAGCTGGGCAATCCGTTCAGTTTGATGTCCACCAGGGGCCAAAAGGCAATCATGCCAGTGTCATTGTGCCCGTCGAAGTAGAAGCTGCAGTCGCATAGCTCTTCTGTCTCATTGTGTACATCCTACAGGCAAAATGCCAGCCCGATCGGCTGGCATTTTTATCTCAAATATTACTCCCGTGCCAGAGCATCCACTGGATCCAGTTTTGCCGCATTTCGCGCAGGCAGCCAGCCAAATAAAATCCCGGTAACGGTTGAACAAAGAAACGCCAGTAGCAGCGCCAGCGGAGAAAAACCAATTTCCCAACCGGGTAAAAAAGGCTGCAATGTGAAAGCGATTAACAGTGACAGCGTTATCCCCAGCGCACCACCCACCAGACAAACCAGCACGGCTTCAATCAGAAATTGTTGCAACACATCGCTGGCGCGTGCGCCCACGGCCATGCGGATACCAATTTCCCGCGTCCGCTCTGTCACCGATACCAGCATAATATTCATGACGCCAATGCCGCCCACCACCAGCGAAATCACCGCCACCAGTGTCAAAAACAGTTGTAAAGTACGTGTGGTCTTTTCGACCGTTTTCAAGACACCGTCCATGTTCCAGGTGAAGAAATCCTTTTTGCCGTGGCGCAGTGACAACAAACGGGTGAGTTGCTGTTCAGCTTCAGCGCTGTCAAAGCCTTCTTTCACTCTTACGGTAATGGAGTTAAGCCACGACTGCCCCATAACCCGCCCGGACATGGTGCTGTAAGGCAACCACACGCGCAGCACTTTACTACTGCCAAACATCGACTGTTTCTCTTCCGCCACGCCGATGACCCTCGCTGGCATATTACCGACAAGAATCACCTCGCCAACCACATCCGCTTTATGCGGAAAAAGCTGACGGCGGGTATTACTGTCGAGAACAACTACCTGCGCGCGACCATTCAGTTGCTCCTGATTAAAGGTGTTCCCTTCGCTGAAACTCATACCATAAACATTAAAATAGTCCCCGCTTACGCCGTTGGCGCTGGCAGCAACATCAACATTGTTATAACGCAGGCGCAGGTTTTGCGAGACGGCGGGTGTGGCAGAAGCGACCCACGGTTGTTTTTGAATGGCGATTAAATCGTCGTACTTCAGCGCCTGCTGATATTGCGGATCGTCATCGCCAAAATCTTTCCCAGGATAGACATCAATAGTATTAGTACCAATAGAACGAATATCCGCCAGTACCATTTGTTTAGCCGCGTCGCCCACCACGACAATAGATACCACCGACGCAATACCGATAATAATCCCCAGCATGGTCAGTAAAGTACGCATTTTATTGGCTGCCAGCGCGCGCCACGCCATCGTCAGCGCCTCGTTAAAACCGCTGACGAACTGCCGCCAGCCAGACGCCGTTTTGACACCCGGTTCGCTGTTGGCTGCAGCAGTATTTTTTTCAATAGCGGGTGGATTACGCACGATTTCGCCGTCGTGAATTTCGATCACCCGCTCTGCCTGGGCGGCAACCTGCGGATCATGAGTGACGATAATCACCGTGTGCCCGCGATCGCGCAACTGATGCAGGACAGTCATCACCTCTTCACCGGAATGGCTGTCCAGCGCGCCTGTCGGTTCATCAGCGAGGATCACCTGCCCACCGTTCATCAACGCGCGGGCGATACTGACTCGCTGTTGTTGACCACCGGAAAGCTGAGCAGGGTAATACTCTGCGCGCTCTTCCAGCCCCAGTCGTTGCAGTAATTGCCGGGCGCGCAGCAGTCGCTGTTTACGCTCAAGGCCAGCATAGACGGCGGGAACTTCAACGTTCTGCTCGGCGGTTAAATGCGAAAGCAGGTGGTAACGCTGAAAAATAAAGCCAAAATGCTCGCGACGGAGCTGCGCCAGCGCATCGGCGTCCAGCGTGGCAACATCCTGACCGGCGACGCGATAGGTGCCGCTTGTGGCTTTATCCAGGCAGCCGAGGATATTCATCAGGGTCGATTTACCGGAACCCGAAGCGCCGACAATCGCCACCATCTCTCCGGCATAAATATCCAGAGTGATCCCCTTCAGCACCTCAACCTGCTCATCTCCCGCGGGATAGCTACGGCGAATATCCTTCAATTCGAGCAAAGGCGTCATTGCGCAGCTCCTGGTTTGGCCTCACCAATCACCACTTCTTCGCCCACTTCCAGCCCTTTGACAATCTCAACATCGGTATCGTTACGTGCGCCAATCGTTACTTCACGCTCGCGCGTTTCTCCATTACGTAGCAGTTTGATCTTATAGCGGTTATCGCCAACCGGATCGCCTAACGCCGACAGTGGGATTGTCAGCACGTTTTTCACATCAGTGAGCTGAATGTGCACCTGTGCAGTCATATCCAGCCGCAACAGACCATCGGGGTTTGGTACTTCAAAACGGGCGTAATAGAAAATAGCGTCGTTGACCTTTTCCGGTGTTGGCAACACATCTTTAATCTGCCCTTCATAGCGCGTCAGCGGATCGCCAAGCACCGTAAACCAGGCTTTTTGCCCCGGCTTCAGGTGGATAACATCCGCTTCAGAAACCTGCGCTTTTACCAGCATGGTACTCATATCTGCCAGCGTCAAAATGTTCGGCGCTTGTTGTGCGGCAATCACCGTCTGCCCTTGCAGGGTAGTGATTTGCGTGACTTCCCCGGCCATCGGAGCAACGATGCGGGTGTAATCGAGATTGGTTTTAGCTGTGTCGAGAGAGGCCTGATTGCGTTTGATTTGCGCATCAATGGTGCCAATCTGCGCCTGTTTAACAGCCATTTCAGTCGCAGCAGTGTCGAGATCCTGCTGTGAAACGGCCTGCGTTTGCGCCAGTCGTTGCTGGCGAGAGTATGTCACCCGAGCCAGTTTCAGTTCTGCTTCCGCCTGCTGACGTTGTGCGCGCAGCTCCATCAGCGTCGCTTCCACTTCCTTGATCTGGTTTTCAGCCTGTTCTGGATCAATAACGCCTAAAAGCTGATCTTTTTTCACTTTATCGCCAATCGCCACCGACAGCGTTTTCAACTGACCGCTAACCTGCGCGCCAACATCAACTTTACGCAACGCGTCGAGCTTTCCGGTCGCCAGCACGCTTTGCTGCAAATCACCGGGGCGCACTATCAATGTCTGATAAGTTGGCACCGGCGCATTGAGAATTTTCCACAATGCAACCAACCCGGCAATGACTATCACCAGCGCAATAACGTAACGCTTCTTAATGTTTCTTCGCTTTTTCATAAATATATTGAGTACTCCATACGCGCATCCGGGCGTTGTTAACATCAACAAAATATCAACAAAACCCTAAAATTTCCGTTAGTAATCACATTATTGATGTTTGGTTAAGATTTCCGATGGTGAAATCGACGCTATGTATAATCATTGATTTTGTGAATATGTCACAACTTACTGAACGGGCTTTTACGCCATCTGAATCTCTTAGCAGCATGTCTCTTTTCCTTAGTCTGGCTGGTGGCCAGTGGCGACCAGGTAAATTCTGGCATCGCCGTAGCTTTCGCCAGAAATTTTTGCTGCGCTCTTTGATTATGCCGCGTTTAAGCGTTGAGTGGATGAACGAACTATCCCACTGGCCGAACCTCAATACGCTGTTAACACGCCAGCCGCGACTGCCTGTTCGTCTGCATCGCCCTTACCTTGCCGCCAATCTTAACCGCAAACAATTACTGGAGGCGTTACGTTACCATTATGCATTGCTGCGTGCCTGCATGTCGGCGGAAGAATTCAGCTTATATTTGAATACCCCCGGGCTGCAACTGGCGAAGCTGGAAGGAAAAAACGGCGAGCAGTTCACGCTTGAACTGACCATGATGATCTCAATGGATAAAGAAGGTGACAGCACGATCCTGTTCCGTAACAGCGAGGGCATCCCTCTGGCAGAGATCACCTTCACTCTGTGTGAGTACCAGGGAAAAAGAACGCTGTTTATTGGTGGACTGCAAGGCGCGAAATGGGAAATTCCGCACCAGGAAATCCAGAATGCGACGAAAGCCTGCCACGGTCTGTTTCCAAAACGTCTGGTGATGGAAGCGGTCTGTCTCTTTGCCCAACGCTTACAGGTTGAGCAGATTATTGCCGTCAGCAATGAAACGCATATTTATCGCAGCCTGCGCTATCGCGATAAAGAAGGAAAAATCCATGCGGACTATAACGCGTTCTGGGAGTCGGTTGGCGGCGAATGCGATGCCGAACGGCATTACCGACTTCCTGGTCAGATAGTACGAAAAGAAGTTGCTGAAATAGCCAGTAAAAAACGAGCTGAATACCGTCGCCGCTATGAGATGCTCGACGCTATTCAGCCACAGATGGCAACGATGTTTTGCGGTTAATCTGCCCGACCGCGCGCCAGCCACAGCACGCGCGAGAACATTTTTTTCAGCAATGCCGGTACGGACTCCACACCACGGCGTCCGGCCTCCATTGCAACCTCAATGGCGAGATCGGGTTTGGAAGAGCGATGGATCGCCTTCGAGATAATTTTGCGCAGATTCATCGGTACATTTTCCGGGATTTGCGCCACGCGATGGAATACATCGGAAAATCCCTGGCGATACATAAAATGCTCCATATCCAGCGCCGGTAATGCCGTTAAATGCTCTCGTTCAGCTTCCCGATCGTTATTCAACAGGCTGCGCACCGTAGCGGCATACTTCTTCCCGGCTTCATCGCCATCGACCAGCACATGCCACTCAATCCCCATCCGGCGGGCAAATTTAACCAGCGGTTTTAATCCTGACTGGGCAAATTCAATGACCTTGATCCCTTCAGCATCAAAATGATGCCCACACTGGCGCGCCAGTTCGTTAATAACCCAGGTTTCTGTTTCCCCTTCCACCAGCAACCAACAACGGGCAAACAGCGATGACGGACGGTTAAAACGAATGTGAAAGGATATGCGTCGGCTATCTTCGGTACTCAAGCCACTCGGCCCCAGACGCCATGCGGCAACGCGAGAAGATTCACGCACCAGACGGCAAACATGCTCTACCGGCGTTAACGAAAGCAGCTCGCCAGAGTTGGTGGTAGCAATACGCTGCAATGGCAGAAGGTTCAACAGATGCCAGGCGACTGAAAGCATAATCGGATGCAGGCGCGTTTCCGGATCTTCTATCAACAATAACGGACGCGCGTCTTTATCCAGCCGCAATGTGCCTTTTGCCTGTAGCAAAGTCGCAAATAGCCCAAGCAAAATAACCCGATACGAACGACCTCCAGGCCGGTCAATCATCCGGTTGATGATATCCAGATAACGCCAGCTCCGTTGCTCATTGCTGGCCCGCCGCCGCATTAAGCGGTATCTCGCCTGCCCGGCTCCCTGCTCCGAAAAATAATGCTCAAGCAGTTGCACCATTGCCGAAAGCCCCTGACGAATCTGCCCGTCAGTAAGATTTTGTGGATGTGAGGATAATTCACGGGCAAGAAAATCCAACTGGCGCGCGGTAACTTCCACATTGGGCACATTTGGTACAGTTCCGTTGCGAATACGGCGCATAAAGCGGGCATCACGCAAGCGCAGAACAGGCATCAACCGCACCAGATGACGCGCCTGATCGTTAATATCATCAACCTCAATCGGATGCCCGTCTTTATCAAGAAAACTGCGCAGCGTCATCACGCTGCCATCTTCCGCACACTCCCCTTCCAGACGATAAAAAATGCGGTGATAACCATCGACGCACGGCGTCCAGCATGTTTCAAGTGGGCGATAACGGCGAACACGATGCCGCCCTGGCAGCGATTCACGAAAGGTCAGAATGATATGCAGATGGTGTTCCCGGCCATTGATATCGCCCGGCGGAAACCAGAAATCGTCGCGTTCAAAATGGTAGAGATCTGATTCTGGCGATAGCAGTAGGGTTAGCGCATCCAGCAAACTGGATTTACCCCACGCGTTCTCCCCAATCAGGACGTTGTTTTGTTCCAGCATCAACGATAGTCGGTTGATACCACGAAAGCCCACAATTTCAACGCGCTCAAGAATCATATCCCCTCCAGAAATATGTTACTTATCCTTTACTCCGGCAGTATAACGGGAAAGCCCCCAGGAATACGTGATGACATCACACTTAAGCATGGCAAATGTCTGAAAAATGAGCGAATAATTGTGTCAGACGCCCTCTCACTGATTTCCCCCAAAAAACAATAAAATCAAATGATTAATCTTGTGTATTATTTTTATTACCCCCAAAGGTTTAATTTCGTGGTTTGCACTACACTGTCAATCAGGCAAATGACTATATGGGGGAACCCTCATTTGTTCTAAATCAAAATTACTGGATTTATTTATCTGGCGAATGACTCAGCTTCGTTTTTAAAATACCCACGCATTATTTCTGTCGTCACTTTTTTACGACGACCCTATAAAACGACCATATTTTTCACAGGGTCAATTTTTAATTGAGGTGGATATGTTCAGAAAATTAGCAGCAGAATGTTTTGGTACTTTCTGGCTTGTATTTGGTGGCTGCGGTAGCGCTGTGCTGGCGGCAACATTTCCGGAATTAGGTATTGGCTTTGCTGGTGTCGCGCTGGCGTTTGGTCTGACAGTACTGACCATGGCCTTCGCTGTTGGTCATATTTCTGGTGGTCATTTTAACCCGGCAGTCACTATTGGTTTATGGGCTGGCGGTCGTTTCCCGGCAAAAGAAGTCGTTGGCTACGTCATTGCCCAGGTTGTTGGCGGTATTGTTGCGGCGGCACTGCTGTATTTAATCGCCAGCGGTAAAGCCGGATTTGACGCGGCAGCCAGCGGTTTTGCGTCTAACGGTTATGGTGAGCATTCACCTGGCGGCTATTCCATGCTTTCTGCATTGGTTGTTGAACTGGTATTGAGCGCTGGTTTCTTGCTGGTGATCCACGGTGCGACCGACAAATTCGCGCCGGCGGGTTTTGCGCCGATTGCCATTGGTCTGGCATTAACGCTGATTCACTTAATCAGTATTCCGGTCACTAACACCTCCGTTAACCCGGCGCGCAGCACTGCGGTTGCTATCTTCCAGGGTGGCTGGGCGTTAGAACAACTGTGGTTCTTCTGGGTAGTGCCCATTGTCGGCGGTATTATTGGTGGTCTGATTTACCGGACACTGCTGGAAAAACGCGATTAATTAACACAGAAGGCCTGACGCAATGTCAGGCCTTCTCATTTGCATAACGTTTCCTTTTAATTGCAACTTTACTCATCCTTCCGCTTTCAGTAGTGTGTCATCGCGCATTTCGATTTCTTCTTTGCAAGGGCTGAGTTTTCATGTTTTCTGGGCTGTTAATCATTCTGGTGCCACTCATTGTGGGTTACCTCATTCCGCTTCGCCAAAAAGCTGCGTTAAAACGCATTAATCAGTTATTAAGCTGGATGGTCTATCTCATTCTCTTTTTTATGGGTATTAGCCTGGCGTTCCTTGATAATCTCGCCAGTAATTTGCTGGCGATCCTGCATTATTCCGCCGTCAGTATTACCGTTATTTTGCTATGCAATATTGTCGCCTTGCTGTGGCTGGAGCGTGGTTTGCCATGGCGTAATCACCACCAGCAAGAGAAATTACCGTCACGTATTGCGATGGCACTGGAGTCGCTAAAACTGTGCGGCGTAGTAGTGATTGGTTTTGCCATTGGCCTTAGCGGATTAGGTTTCTTACAACACGCCACTGAAGCCAGCGAATACACGTTAATTCTGTTACTTTTCCTCGTCGGTATTCAGCTACGCAATAATGGCATGACCTTAAAGCAGATTGTCCTTAATCGCCGGGGAATGATTGTCGCTGTGGTAGTGGTTGCCAGTTCATTAATTGGCGGTTTAATTAACGCCTTTATTCTTGATCTCCCTATCAACACCGCGCTGGCAATGGCCTCCGGTTTCGGCTGGTATTCTCTTTCCGGTATATTGTTGACCGAATCTTTTGGCCCGGTAATCGGTAGCGCAGCGTTTTTTAATGATCTGGCACGAGAGCTGATCGCCATCATGCTAATCCCCGGCCTTATCCGTCGCAGTCGCTCAACGGCGCTGGGTTTGTGCGGTGCCACATCGATGGATTTCACCCTGCCCGTTCTTCAGCGTACAGGTGGTCTGGAGATGGTCCCGGCGGCGATTGTTCACGGTTTTATTCTTAGCCTGCTGGTGCCCATTCTGATCGCCCTTTTCTCCGCGTAATACCTCTCTGGCGGTAGAACCCTGCCGCCAAAATTGCGCTAAATCAATCTCCCTTAAAGTTGCAACAAAAATCCCTTTTATCCCCGCGTTAAGCGTCTTAACCTTAAACATGTATATTAAATATAACTTTAAAGGTGTGATCATGTTTTGTGTGCAATGTGAACAAACTATCCGTACTCCGGCAGGAAACGGCTGCTCATACGCGCAGGGGATGTGTGGTAAAACGGCGGAAACCTCTGACCTTCAGGACTTACTGATTGCGGCGCTGCAAGGGCTTTCTGCCTGGGCGGTAAAAGCACGTGAATACGGCATCATCAACCACGACGTAGACAGCTTCGCGCCGCGTGCATTTTTCTCAACGCTGACTAACGTTAACTTCGATTCTCCTCGTATTGTCGGCTACGCCCGTGAAGCGATTGCCCTGCGTGAGGCGCTGAAAGCACAATGCCTGGCAGTAGATGCAAACGCCCGCGTCGATAACCCGATGGCTGACTTGCAACTGGTGAGCGATGATCTCGGTGAACTGCAACGTCAGGCGGCGGAATTTACGCCAAATAAAGATAAAGCAACGATTGGCGAAAATATTCTCGGCCTGCGTCTGCTCTGCCTGTATGGTCTGAAAGGTGCGGCGGCCTATATGGAACACGCTCACGTTCTCGGTCAGTACGACAACGATATTTACGCCCAGTACCATAAAATCATGGCATGGCTGGGAACCTGGCCTTCCGATATGAACGCACTTCTCGAGTGTTCCATGGAAATCGGCCAGATGAATTTCAAAGTGATGAGCATTCTGGATGCAGGCGAAACCGGTAAATACGGTCATCCGACACCGACTCAGGTCAACGTCAAAGCTACAGCGGGTAAATGCATTCTGATTTCCGGTCACGATCTCAAAGATCTCTATAACCTGCTGGAACAAACCGAAGGCACGGGCGTTAACGTCTACACCCACGGCGAAATGTTGCCTGCTCACGGCTACCCGGAGCTGCGTAAATTCAAGCATCTGGTCGGTAACTACGGCAGTGGCTGGCAGAATCAACAAGTTGAGTTCGCTCGCTTCCCTGGCCCTATCGTGATGACCTCTAACTGCATCATCGACCCAACCGTCGGCGCTTATGACGATCGTATCTGGACCCGCAGCATTGTTGGCTGGCCGGGCGTGCGTCATCTGGATGGTGAGGATTTCTCTGCGGTCATCGCCCAGGCGCAACAAATGGCGGGCTTCCCGTACAGCGAGATTCCGCATCTGATCACCGTAGGTTTTGGTCGTCAGACGCTGCTTGGCGCAGCCGATACGCTGATTGATCTGGTGAGCCGTGAAAAACTGCGTCATATCTTCCTGCTTGGCGGCTGTGACGGTGCCCGTGGCGAACGTCACTATTTCACCGATTTCGCTACCAGCGTGCCGGATGACTGCCTGATCCTGACGCTCGCCTGCGGTAAATATCGCTTTAACAAACTTGAGTTTGGCAATATCGAAGGTCTGCCGCGTCTGGTGGATGCCGGCCAGTGTAACGATGCATACTCAGCGATTATTCTGGCTGTCACCCTGGCAGAAAAACTGGGTTGCGGTGTCAACGATCTGCCACTCTCGCTGGTACTCTCCTGGTTTGAACAGAAGGCAATTGTTATTCTGCTGACGCTGCTTTCTCTGGGCGTGAAAAATATCGTCACCGGCCCGACTGCACCAGGCTTCCTGACCCCAGACCTGCTGGCGGTGCTGAATGAGAAATTCGGCCTGCGTTCTATCACCACTGTTGAAGAAGACATGAAGCAACTGTTGAGCGCGTAAGGAGTTTATCGATGACGATGCCAACGAATCAATGCCCGTGGCGGATGCAGGTTCATCACATTAAGCAAGAAACACCGGATGTGTGGACGCTTTCCCTGATTTGCCACGATTACTATCCGTATCGCGCCGGGCAATATGCGCTGGTCAGCGTGCGTAACTCAGCAGAAACGCTGCGTGCGTATACCATTTCCTCCACGCCAGGCGTGAGTGAATACATCACCCTGACCGTGCGGCGGATTGATGACGGTGTCGGCTCCCAGTGGCTGACTCGCGAGGTGAAACGCGGTGACTATCTCTGGCTTTCGGATGCGATGGGGGAATTTACCTGCGACGATAAAACAGAAGAGAAATTCCTGTTACTGGCAGCAGGCTGCGGTGTCACACCAATTATGTCGATGCGTCGCTGGCTGGCGAAAAATCGTCCGCAGGCCGATGTACAGGTGATCTACAACGTGCGCACACCGCAGGATGTCATTTTTGCCGACGAATGGCGCAACTATCCGGTGACGCTGGTGGCAGAAAATAACGTCAGCGAGGGCTTTATCGCTGGTCGCCTGACTCGCGAACTGCTGGAAAGCGTTCCTGACCTGGCTTCGCGTACCGTGATGACCTGTGGCCCGGCTCCGTATATGGATTGGGTGGAACAGGAAGTGAAAGCACTTGGCGTAACACGCTTCTTTAAAGAGAAGTTCTTCACGCCGGTGGCGGACGCTGCGACCAGTGGTCTGAAATTCACCAAATTACAACCGGCACAAGAATTTTATGCCCCGGTTGGCACCACGCTGCTGGAGGCGCTGGAAAGCAATAAAGTTCCGGTCGTCGCCGCCTGTCGTGCGGGTGTTTGCGGCTGCTGTAAAACAAAAGTAATTTCTGGCGAATACACGGTGAGCAGCACCATGACGCTGACTGACGCCGAAATCGCTGAGGGTTACGTGCTGGCCTGTTCCTGCCATCCGCAGGGAGATATGGTTCTCGCGTAATCGCATTATGCCCGATGATATTCCTGTCATCGGGCAATTTAACTGTTAGTGCCTCCTTTTTCTCCCATCCCTTCCCTCTCCGTCAGATGAACTAAACTTGTAACCGTTATCACATTCAGGAGACGGAAAACCATGAAACAAACGGTTGCAGCTTATATCGCTAAAACGCTCGAATCGGCTGGGGTGAAACGTATCTGGGGAGTGACAGGCGACTCGCTTAACGGCCTCAGCGACAGCCTTAATCGTATGGGCACTATCGAGTGGATGTCCACCCGCCATGAAGAGGTCGCGGCCTTTGCCGCTGGCGCTGAAGCCCAGCTTTCAGGAGAACTGGCGGTCTGCGCCGGATCGTGTGGGCCAGGCAACCTGCACTTAATCAACGGCCTGTTCGACTGTCATCGTAATCACGTTCCGGTACTGGCGATTGCCGCCCATATTCCTTCCAGCGAAATTGGTAGCGGTTATTTTCAGGAGACCCACCCGCAAGAGTTATTCCGCGAATGTAGTCACTATTGCGAGCTGGTTTCCAGCCCGGAGCAGATCCCGCAAGTACTGGCGATCGCCATGCGCAAAGCGGTGCTTAACCGTGGCGTTTCGGTGGTCGTTTTACCGGGCGATGTGGCGTTAAAACCTGCGCCAGAAGGGGCAACCACCCACTGGTATCACGCGCCACTGCCAATAGTGACGCCGGAAGAAGAAGAGTTACGCAAGCTGGCGCAACTACTGCGTTACTCCAGAAATATTGCACTGATGTGCGGCAGCGGCTGCGCGGGCGCGCATAAAGAGTTAGTAGAGTTTGCCGGGAAAATTAAAGCGCCAATCATCCATGCTCTGCGTGGTAAAGAACATGTCGAATACGATAATCCGTATGATGTCGGAATGACCGGCTTAATCGGTTTCTCATCGGGTTTTCATACCATGATGAATGCCGACACTTTAGTGCTGCTCGGCACCCAATTCCCCTACCGCGCGTTCTACCCGACCGATGCCAAAATTATTCAGATCGATGTCAATCCTGCCAGCATTGGCGCACACAGCAAGGTGGATATGGCGCTGGTGGGCGATATCAAATCAACCCTGCGAGCACTTCTGCCATTGCTGGAAGAAAAAACCGATCGCAAGTTCCTGGATAAAGCGCTGGAAGATTACCGCGATGCCCGTAAAGGGCTGGACGATTTAGCCAAACCGAGCGAGAAAGCGATTCACCCGCAATATCTGGCTCAGCAAATTAGCCATTTTGCTGCCGATGATGCCATCTTTACCTGTGACGTCGGCACACCAACGGTATGGGCTGCGCGTTATCTGAAAATGAACGGTAAGCGTCGCTTGTTAGGTTCGTTTAACCACGGTTCGATGGCTAACGCCATGCCACAGGCGCTGGGCGCGCAGGCAACCGAGCCAGAACGTCAGGTAGTCGCCATGTGCGGTGATGGCGGTTTTAGTATGTTAATGGGCGATTTCCTCTCGGTGGTACAGATGAAACTACCGGTGAAAATCATCGTCTTTAACAACAGCGTGCTGGGCTTTGTGGCGATGGAGATGAAAGCTGGTGGTTACCTGACAGATGGCACTGAACTGCACGACACCAACTTTGCCCGCATTGCCGAAGCGTGCGGTATTACGGGCATCCGCGTAGAGAAAGCCGCTGAAATCGACGAAGCCCTGCAACGCGCCTTCTCCATCGACGGTCCTGTACTGGTGGATGTGGTCGTCGCGAAAGAAGAGTTAGCTATCCCACCGCAGATTAAACTCGAACAGGCCAAAGGTTTTAGCCTGTATATGTTGCGGGCGATCATTAGCGGACGCGGTGATGAAGTGATCGAACTGGCGAAAACAAACTGGCTAAGGTAAAAAGGGTGGCATTTCCCGTCATAATAAGGACATGCCATGATTGATTTACGCAGTGATACCGTTACCCGACCGAGCCGCGCCATGCTAGAAGCGATGATGGCCGCCCCGGTTGGGGACGACGTTTATGGAGACGACCCTACCGTTAATGCTCTGCAGGACTACGCGGCAGAGCTTTCCGGTAAAGAAGCCGCCATTTTTCTGCCTACCGGCACCCAGGCCAACCTGGTCGCTCTGCTCAGTCACTGCGAACGCGGCGAAGAGTATATTGTCGGTCAGGCAGCACATAACTATTTGTTTGAAGCCGGTGGTGCTGCGGTGCTGGGCAGCATTCAGCCGCAACCCATCGATGCGGCTACCGACGGCACGCTGCCATTGGATAAAGTGGCGATGAAAATCAAACCTGACGATATCCACTTCGCCCGCACAAAGTTGCTTAGTCTGGAAAACACCCACAACGGCAAAGTACTACCGCGTGAATACCTGAAACAGGCATGGGAATTTACCCGCGAGCGCAATCTGGCGCTGCACGTTGATGGCGCTCGCATCTTTAACGCCGTGGTGGCTTATGGCTGCGAACTGAAAGCGATCACGCAATATTGTGATTCGTTCACCATATGTCTGTCGAAAGGTCTTGGTACGCCGGTAGGTTCGCTACTGGTAGGCAATCGTGATTACATTAAACGAGCCATCCGCTGGCGGAAAATGACCGGTGGCGGGATGCGTCAGTCCGGGATCCTGGCGGCCGCCGGGATGTATGCGCTGAAAAATAACGTCGCGCGTTTACAGGAAGACCACGACAATGCCGCCTGGATGGCAGAGCAACTGCGTGAGGCGGGCGCTGATGTGATGCGCCAGGACACCAATATGCTGTTTGTTCGCGTCGGGGAAGAAAATGCTGCTGCGTTGGGTGAATACATGAAAGCGAGAAACGTGCTGATTAACGCCTCACCGATTGTTCGCCTGGTAACACATCTCGACGTCTCGCGTGAACAACTGGCTGAAGTCGCCGCCCACTGGCGCGCTTTCCTGACGCGTTAAGGAGCGAGACGTGCCGCAACGCATTTTAGTTCTCGGTGCCAGTGGCTACATTGGTCAGCATCTGGTGCGCACACTCAACCAGCAAGGGCATCAGATCCTGGCGGCGGCACGTCATGTCGACAGGCTTACAAAGCTACAACTGGCTAATGTCAGTTGCCATAAAGTCGATCTTAGCTGGCCGGACAACCTTACGGCCTTGTTAAAAGATGTTGATACCGTCTATTTTCTGGTGCACAGCATGGGCGAAGGCGGTGATTTTATCGCTCAGGAACGCCAGGTTGCTCTCAACGTCCGTGATGCGCTGCGTGAAGTGCCGGTTAAGCAAGTCATCTTTCTTAGTTCATTGCAGGCTCCGCCCCATGAGCAATCGGATCATCTGCGCGCCCGTCAGGCCACGGCGGATATTTTGCGTGAAGCCGATGTGCCTGTTACTGAATTGCGTGCCGGAATTATCGTCGGAGCCGGGTCAGCGGCGTTCGAAGTCATGCGCGATATGGTTTACAACCTGCCAGTGCTAACACCACCGCGCTGGGTTCGTTCACGTACCACACCCATCGCGCTGGAAAACCTGCTGCACTATCTGGTGGCGCTGTTAGACCATCCGGCCTGCGAACATCGGGTATTCGAAGCCGCCGGACCACAGGTGCTCAGCTATCAACAGCAGTTTGAACATTTTATGAGCGTGAGCGGCAAACACCGCGGGTTAATCCCCATCCCTTTCCCCACCCGCTGGATTTCGGTGTGGTTTCTCAATGTGATTACCTCCGTACCGTCCACCACCGCAAGTGCGTTGATTCAGGGACTGAAACACGATCTGCTGGCGGATGACACCGCCTTACGCGCGCTCATTCCACAACCGCTGATCGCTTTTGATGACGCTGTGCGTCGCACGTTGAGAGAGGAAGAAAAGCTCGCCAACTCCAGCGACTGGGGATATGACACTCAGGCCTTTGCCCGCTGGCGACCAGAATACGGTTATTTCGCCAAACAGGCGGGTTATACCGTTAAAACCTCCGCCAGCCTTCAGGCTTTATGGCGGGTAGTGAATCAAATCGGCGGTAAAGAACGTTACTTCTTTGGCAATATTTTGTGGCAGACCCGGGCGTTGATGGACCGCGCAATAGGTCACAAACTGGCGAAAGGTCGCCCCGAGCGAGAATATTTGCAAACCGGCGATGCGGTGGATAGCTGGAAAGTGATTGTCGTCGAGCCTGAAAAACAACTTACCTTATTGTTTGGTATGAAAGCGCCAGGACTTGGGCGACTTTGTTTTACTCTCGAAGATAAAGGCGACTATCGCACTATTGATGTCCGCGCTTTCTGGCACCCGCACGGGATGCCAGGGCTGTTTTACTGGCTGTTCATGATCCCCGCACATCTGTTTATTTTTCGCGGGATGGCAAAACGAATCGCCAGACTGGCAGAACAAAGCACAGATTAATCGAAAAAAACCTGCGTTATTCTTTCATGTTTCCCATTGCATCAAGGATGAAATCACGGAAGAATGCGCACGTCGTTTTTATCAACAACAGTGGAATGATATGAAGGTACTGGTTACCGGCGCCACCAGCGGCTTAGGTCGAAACGCGGTTGAATTTTTATGCCGAAAAGGCATCAGCGTAAGAGCGACCGGTCGCAATGAAGCGATGGGTAAATTGCTGGAGAAAATAGGCGCAGAGTTTGTCCAGGCAGATCTGACTGAACTGGTCTCATCGCAGGCAAAAGTAATGCTCGCAGGCATTGATACGCTGTGGCACTGTTCCAGCTTTACCTCGCCGTGGGGAACGCAGCAGGCTTTCGATCTGGCAAACGTTCGCGCCACTCGCCGCCTGGGCGAATGGGCTGTCGCCTGGGGCGTACGTAATTTTATTCATATCTCTTCACCGTCACTGTACTTCGATTACCACCACCACCGCGACATCAAAGAAGATTTTCGTCCGCACCGCTTCGCCAACGAATTTGCCCGCAGCAAAGCCGCCAGTGAAGAGGTCATCAATATGCTTTCGCAGACAAATCCACAAACGCGCTTTACCATTCTGCGCCCACAAAGCCTGTTTGGGCCGCACGATAAAGTCTTTATTCCCCGTCTGGCGCATATGATGCACCACTACGGCAGCATCCTGTTACCCCACGGCGGCAGCGCACTGGTCGATATGACTTACTATGAAAATGCGGTGCACGCTATGTGGCTGGCGAGCCAGGAAGCGTGCGATAAACTGCCTTCTGGTCGTGCGTATAACATTACCAACGGCGAACATCGCACTCTGCGCAGTATCGTGCAGAAATTGATCGACGAGCTGAATATTGATTGCCGTATCCGTTCGGTGCCTTACCCGATGCTGGATATGATTGCCCGCAGTATGGAGCGTTTAGGACGCAAGTCAGCAAAAGAGCCGCCGCTAACCCATTACGGCGTCTCCAAGTTGAATTTTGACTTTACGCTGGATATTACGCGAGCACAGGAGGAGCTGGGGTATCAGCCGGTCATCTCGCTGGATGAAGGTATCGAGCAAACTGCTGCCTGGCTGCGCGACCACGGAAAACTGCCGCGCTAGTCCTGGCCGTATTTCTCCAGTAGGGCTTCGGCAATCGCCTGAGTTTCTGCATCCGCTTCGCCGTTATATAACGTCGGGCGGAAGTGCATCTGAAACGCTATAATGACTCGCTGCTGCTCGCGCGGCGTCATTTCAGGTTTTACGTCATAGCCGTAGCGCGCCAAAAGCTCCAGTAACGATGCTGTTTCTACCGGCGTGTGTGGTGCGCGTCCGGCCAGATAAAAGCTAACGCGCGATGCATCCGGCCAGGCACCAATCCCCTGCTGCGCCAGTTGCTGCCACGGAAATAACGGGCCAGGATCGTCCTTGCGCTGTGGGGCTATATCCGCATGTGCCACCACATTCTCTGGTTTGATGTGATAGCGGGCGATAATCTCTTTCGCCAGTGGAATGAGCGCCTGAATCTGCGCCGGTTCAAACGGCGCAAAATATTTCACCCCCGCCGATTTTTGCCAGCCACGATTTTCCAACTCAATACCAATAGAGGTGTCGTTAATTCGTGTTGCTCCGCGCCAGGCGCTGATCCCCGCATGCCAGGCCAGTTCCTGTTCCGGCACCAGTTGCCAGATACGTGGTTTGCCGTTGTAACGCGGCGGCACGGCAGGCACCAGATAATGCGAGCTGACCTGCTTATCGGTCAGTGTCGCCAGCGAAGAATCGAAGTCATCTGCAGTGTAATGGATCACCAACACTTTGATACGAGGATACGCTGCCTGTGCCTGACGTCGGGTATCGAGCTGGTATCCCTCCTTCTCAACAATTCCTTTTTCTCCTGCGCACCCTGCCAGTAACAGAACCGCAGCAACCAGCCAGAAGATTCTTCTCATCGACGCGTTTTCACCGCTGTTCCGCTGACGCTGACCATCAGCATACTGCCGTTTTGCCCGACCGTTTCATAGTCGATATCAATGCCGACCACTGCGTCAGCGCCCAGCGCCCGTGCCTGATCGCCTAACTCTTCAAACGCAATCTCCCGTGCTTTACGCAGTTCTTTTTCGTAAGCCCCGGAGCGTCCGCCGACGATATCGCGGATGCCCGCAAAGAAATCGCGAAAAATATTGGCACCTAAAATCGCTTCGCCCGTCACCACACCGCAATATTCAACGATGGTCTGACCTTCAAGTGTTGGGGTTGTGGAAAATTGCATGACCGATCTCCTTGTTTGCTAAGCCTTCGATCTCAAAAGCATTATCGGACTGATACGCTATTATTGAAAGGATATCATTATTATCGTAGAACGCTTTCAAGGTGTTCGCTTATAAGGAAATCATTATGCGCTACAGCAAATTGACCATGCTTATCCCTTGCACACTGTTACTCAGTGCTTGTACCACCGTTACGCCAGCCTATAAAGACAATGGCACTCGCACAGGTTCTTGCGTCCAGGGCGGCCCTGACAGCGTGGCTCAGCAATTCTATGACTACCGTATTCAGCATCGCAGTAACGACATTACCGCTCTGCGCCCGTATTTGAGCGATAAACTGGCGGCACTGCTCAGCGATGCTAACCGCGATAACAACCATCGCGAATTGTTAAGCAGCGATCCGTTCTCCAGCCGTACTACCTTGCCTGATAGCGCCCGAGTCGCCAGCGCATCGACCATCCCGAATCGCGATGCGCGCAATATTCCGCTGCGCGTAGATCTGAAACAAGGCGATCAGAGCTGGCAGGATGAAGTATTGATGATTCAGGAGGGGCAATGTTGGGTTATCGATGATGTGCGCTATTTAGGTGGCAGCGTTCACGCCAAAGCGGGAACATTACGTCAGTCCGTTGAGAACCGTTAATCCCTTGATCAGATTATAACCCCCATAAATTGTCCGGCATTCTGCGAGGAATGCCGACATTTATGCTCGCCGCCCATCACCCTCGTTATTTTGTGCTATGTTTAGTGAATAATGTGCTTTGCTTTTAACTTTTAAAGCAGAAATATTGCATAATTATTCTGTCAAAGGTACTATCTTCGACCTCAATAGCTATCAGACTGCCAGTATACGAGTGTCAATGAGTATTCAATTAAACGGCATTAATTGCTTCTACGGCGCACATCAGGCGCTGTTCGATATCACGCTGGATTGCCCGCAGGGCGAAACGCTGGTGTTACTTGGCCCCAGCGGCGCGGGGAAAAGCTCGCTGCTGCGTGTACTCAATCTGCTTGAGATGCCGCGCTCCGGTACGCTCAACATTGCAGGCAATCATTTCGATTTCACCAAAACACCGTCTGACAAAGCGATTCGCGACCTGCGTCGTAACGTTGGCATGGTGTTTCAGCAATACAATCTGTGGCCGCATCTCACCGTGCAGCAAAACTTGATCGAAGCACCCTGCCGCGTACTCGGCTTGAGTAAAGATCAGGCGCTGGCTCGTGCAGAAAAACTGCTGGAACGTCTGCGTCTCAAACCTTATAGCGATCGTTATCCACTGCACCTTTCTGGTGGCCAGCAACAACGTGTTGCTATCGCCCGAGCGCTGATGATGGAACCGCAGGTGTTGCTGTTTGATGAGCCGACCGCCGCACTGGACCCGGAAATTACAGCGCAAATCGTCAGTATCATTCGTGAACTGGCGGAAACCAACATTACCCAGGTGATCGTCACCCACGAAGTTGAAGTCGCGCGTAAAACCGCCAGCCGTGTGGTGTATATGGAAAACGGTCACATCGTAGAGCAAGGCGACGCGAGCTGTTTTACCGAGCCGCAAACCGAAGCATTTAAAAACTATCTCTCTCACTAAGATTCGGGATAACGACAATGAAAAAAGTTCTGATTGCCGCGTTAATTGCAGGTTTTAGTCTTTCCGCTACAGCCGCTGAAACCATTCGTTTTGCTACCGAAGCATCCTATCCTCCGTTTGAATCGATGGATGCGAATAACCAGATCGTCGGGTTTGACGTTGACCTGGCGCAGGCGTTGTGCAAAGAGATCGATGCGACCTGTACTTTCTCTAACCAGGCGTTTGACAGCCTGATCCCGAGTCTGAAATTCCGTCGTGTGGACGCCGTTATGGCGGGTATGGATATCACTCCTGAGCGTGAAAAACAGGTACTGTTCACCACCCCGTACTATGACAACTCTGCACTGTTTGTTGGTCAGCAAGGCAAATACACCAGCGTTGATCAACTGAAAGGCAAAAAAGTCGGCGTGCAGAACGGGACGACGCACCAGAAATTCATTATGGATAAACATCCGGAAATCACCACTGTTCCATATGACAGCTACCAGAACGCGAAACTGGATCTACAAAATGGCCGTATTGACGGCGTATTCGGTGACACCGCAGTGGTAACCGAATGGCTGAACAATAATCCCAAACTGGCACCAGTTGGCGACAAAGTGACCGATAAAGATTACTTCGGTACTGGCCTCGGTATTGCGGTACGTCAGGGCAACACTGAACTGCAGCAGAAATTCAACGCTGCGCTGGAAAAAGTGAAGAAAGATGGCACTTACGAAACCATCTACAACAAATGGTTCCAGAAGTAATTCCTGATGAATGAATTTTTTCCTTTAGCAAGCGCCGCCGGGATGACCGTCGGCCTTGCCGTTTGTGCATTGATTGTCGGTCTGGCGCTGGCGATGTTCTTCGCGGTGTGGGAGTCAGCAAAATGGCGTCCTGTCGCGTGGGCAGGTTCGGCGCTGGTAACGATTCTGCGCGGCCTGCCAGAAATTCTGGTAGTGCTGTTTATCTATTTTGGTTCTTCGCAGCTACTACTGACACTTTCGGATGGCTTCACCATCAACCTTGGGTTCGTACAGATCCCGGTGCAGATGGACATAGAGAACTTCGACGTTAGCCCGTTCCTCTGCGGGGTGATCGCCCTGTCCCTGCTGTATGCTGCCTATGCCTCGCAAACCCTGCGCGGTGCACTGAAAGCGGTGCCGGTGGGTCAGTGGGAGTCTGGTCAGGCGCTGGGGCTGTCGAAATCGGCTATATTTTTCCGTCTGGTGATGCCGCAGATGTGGCGTCATGCGCTGCCTGGTCTCGGCAACCAGTGGTTGGTACTGCTGAAAGATACCGCGCTGGTCAGTTTGATTAGTGTGAATGATTTAATGCTGCAAACCAAAAGCATCGCCACCCGTACCCAGGAACCATTTACCTGGTACATTGTGGCGGCGGCGATTTACCTGGTGATTACCCTGTTGAGCCAGTACATTCTCAAACGCATTGATCTGCGCGCGACACGTTTTGAGCGGAGACCTGGCTGATGCTTGAGTATTTACCTGAACTGATGAAAGGGCTGCATACCAGCCTGACGCTGACGGTCGCCTCGCTGATTGTGGCGCTGATTCTGGCGTTAATTTTTACCATCGTCCTGACGCTGAAAACACCGGTGCTGGTGTGGCTGGTGCGGGGTTACATCACGCTGTTTACCGGTACGCCGCTGCTGGTGCAGATCTTCCTGATTTACTACGGACCGGGCCAGTTCCCGACGTTGCAGGAGTATCCGGCGCTGTGGCATTTGCTGTCGGAACCGTGGTTGTGTGCACTGATTGCGTTATCGCTGAATAGTGCCGCGTATACCACGCAACTGTTTTACGGAGCAATTCGTGCGATCCCGGAAGGTCAGTGGCAATCCTGTAGCGCCCTGGGGATGAGTAAAAAAGATACGCTGGCGATCCTGCTGCCGTATGCATTTAAACGCTCGCTCTCTTCTTATTCCAACGAAGTGGTGCTGGTGTTTAAAAGTACCTCGCTGGCTTACACCATTACGCTGATGGAAGTGATGGGATACAGCCAGTTGCTGTACGGACGCACCTACGATGTGATGGTGTTTGGCGCGGCGGGGATTATTTACCTGATCGTTAACGGCCTGCTGACGTTGATGATGCGCCTGATCGAGCGTAAAGCGCTGGCGTTCGAGCGCCGGAATTAATGTGGCTGCATTGATAACGTGCTAATGCCGGATGCGGCGTGAACGCCTTATCCGGCCTACATTCGCAGGATAATTTGTAGGTCTGATAAGACCCGCAAGCATCGCATCAGACACCAGCACAGAACCCACATATTGCATAAACCCTTATAATGAAGACGGGCAACCTACTAAGTTGTCCGTCTTTTTTTATCCATTCTGAATTATTTAATCATATTTATTGCATATAAATTCACTTAATGGCATTGTTAACCCATGCCGCAGACACGGCCAATAAACATAAGATTGACAGACGGGAGTTCCATCATGAAAAAGTTAGTTCTTGCCGCATTACTTGCTTCCTTTACTTTCGGCGCTTCTGCCGCAGAGAAAATCAATTTTGGCGTATCAGCTACCTATCCCCCCTTTGAATCTATAGGTGCTAATAATGAGATCGTCGGCTTTGATATCGATCTGGCAAAAGCGTTATGCAAACAAATGCAGGCAGAATGTACTTTTACTAATCACGCTTTCGACAGTCTGATCCCGTCACTAAAATTCAGGAAATATGACGCCGTGATTTCCGGGATGGACATCACACCAGAGCGCAGCAAACAGGTGGCCTTTACCACGCCATACTACGAAAACTCTGCCGTCGTGATTGCCAAAAAAGATACCTATAAGACTTTTGCCGATTTGAAAGGTAAACGTATTGGTATGGAAAACGGCACCACCCACCAGAAATATATTCAGGATCAGCATCCGGAAGTGAAAACCGTCTCTTATGACAGCTATCAGAATGCATTTATCGACCTGAAAAATGGCCGTATCGATGGTGTATTTGGTGACACAGCGGTAGTTAATGAATGGCTGAAAACCAATCCACAACTGGGCGTTGCGACTGAGAAAGTGACCGATCCGCAGTACTTCGGCACCGGCCTTGGCATCGCTGTTCGTCCGGATAACAAAGCTCTGCTGGAGAAACTGAATAACGCACTGGCAGCCGTTAAAGCCGACGGTACGTATCAGAAAATCAGTGATCAATGGTTCCCGCAGTAATTGAGACTGATGACAAAAGTAAGATGGCCTGATGCGCTACGTTTATCTGGCCTACATTGACTCTACAATATATTGATTTCGCAAGATTTTGTAGGTTGCATAAGGTGTTCACCCCGCATCCGGCATGAACAAAGCGCATCTGGTCAACAATCTGAAGCCGCAGCCGCGGCTTTTTTATTGCTTCACCAACAGCGTCAGCACTTCATAATGCGCGGTGTGCGGGAACATATCGAAAAGCTGTACCCGCTCAATGCGATAACCAGGCAGTTCGCGAATATCTTTCGCCATCGTTTGAGCGTTACAACTGGAGTAAATAATAAAACGCGGTGCCATCGTTGAGAGATAGTCACACAGTGGCTTTCCAATGCCGCGGCGCGGTGGATTAACCAGCACCAGTTCCGGCACTTCGCCTTGCGCGGTGGCAAACTGAGTGGAGTCCAGCGCCTGAAATTGCAAACGCGTTAAGCCCAGCTCAGCAGCAGACTGTTTCGCACAAGCAATCGCTTCTGGTGCAATTTCAATCCCCGTTAACTGCATTTCTGGCGTCGCACAATGCAAACCAAAACCGCCAACACCGCAAAACAGATCCCACATATGGTTTACCGGTAGTTGCTGTACCCAGTCACGCGCGGTCGCATAAAGCTGGCTGGCAACTGCCGGATTGGTCTGGAAGAAACTTTGCGGACGGATCCACAACGGTACGTTATTAAAACGCTCTGCCAGCGCCTGTTGTTCGGTCAGGTAGATCTCCGTCTCCCCTTCCATAATCGCCATATGTACTGGCTGAATATTGACGGTAATGACGTTGAGCTGCGGCAGTTGTGCCTGTAGCCACGGTAGCGCCTTACGCAGTTGCGCCAGCTTGGTTTCCGAGCGCAGCACAAAACGCAGCATCATGCCGCCATCAGTCTGGCTTTCAGTCAGCAGAATGTATTTCAGTTCACCACGCTTACGCGCCACGTTGTACGGCGTCAGCCCGGCGCGGGCAATAAACGGTTTTAGCGCCGCAAAAACGGGCGCAAATGAGGCAGGATAAAGCGGACAGTCGCAAAGATCTTCCGGCGTGCCGTCGCGGTGTAGCATTCCGAGCAGTGGCTTTTCAACGCTGCCACTCACCACCATTTTGGCTTTATTACGAAACCCTTGTTCGGGGCCAGACACCGGCGCGCACCACTCCGCAACCGGAAAATCGGTCAGCAGATTTTTAAGATCGGCGGTTTTAGCGGAGAGTTGCTCTGGAATCGGCTGCGTTATCCACTGACAGGAACGACAGCGACCCGCGTCGTAAAGTGCGCACTGCATACATTGACCTTCACATCATCAGGGGCGACGATTATACACATTATTGCAACTGGAAGAACCGCCGACTGGTAGCGGGAACGAATAGCAACAACAGGATGAGCATATCCGGCAGCTTCTGCAGCATCAGGCTATGGAGGATTTCGCGTTTTGATTCACCGGGAATGCTGAACAGCTCAGGATAACCATAACCGAGTGAAGCCGCCCACAGATAACTGGCAGCCGTAATTTGTGTCAGCAGATACAGCCAGCGCGCCCAGCTACAGCCTTTCACCAGCGAAAACGCACACCAGATTTCAATAAAAACCAGCGCCAGGCTGCTTAAAAAGACCAGCGTTAAACTCCAGGTTTGTACGCTACGATGAATGAATTCGCCAATACCGTGAACGCCCAGCGTATTGAAAATCATCAGCACGTCGAGACCACGGATCATAATAATGGCGAGCGCCGCCACCTGCACCAGCGCAGGCACATTCAGGCGAGCATGTGATGAAGATGTTTTCTTAAAAAATCCCAACGTTTCGTCTTCCATGAAAACAATGCCGCGACATGCGCGGCATTATGTAGCCAGGTTGGCAAATTTTAGTGTCTTCAGCCACGTCTTGCACGCTGGATATCGCGTATCCGCTGCTTTTCTGCACGCGCCATTAAATACCAGGCGATAAATCCGATAATTCCTACCGCCCCGAGGATCAACGTCGCCAGGGCGTTAATCTCCGGATTCACCCCCATCCGCACGCTGGAAAAAACCAACATAGGCAATGTGGTGGCACCGGGTCCGGAAACAAAACTGGCAATCACCAGGTCATCGAGCGACAGAGTAAAAGCAAGCAACCAACCAGAAATGATTGCCGGCATGATCATCGGCAGCGTAATCACGAAAAATACTTTCAGCGGCATCGCACCGAGATCCATCGCCGCTTCTTCTATCGAGCGATCCAGTTCCCGCAAACGTGAAGAAATAACGACCGCCACATACGCCGTACAGAAAGTTACGTGCGCCAGCCAGATAGTCAACATGCCGCGATCGGCTGGCCAGTCAATGGCATGAGCAAGGGCAACGAACAATAACAACAACGACAGACCAGTTATCACATCCGGCATGACAAGCGGCGCGGTGATCATAAAGGCAAAGCCATTTGAGCCACGAAACCGTCCAAACCGTACCAGCACGACCGCCGCAATAGTCCCGAGGATCGCCGCCGCGGTCGCCGCACAGGCGGCAATAGTCAGACTTAACCCGACCGCACTCATCATCGCATCGTCACGCAATAATTCGCCGTACCAGCGCGTTGACCAACCGGCCCACACCGTCACCAGTTTCGAACTGTTAAACGAATAGATAACCAGCATCAGCATCGGCGCATAGAGAAAGGTGAAACCCAGCAGCAAAATCACAATCCGCCAGGGAGAACGAACGACCGGTAAATTATTCATCCGTGCTCCCCCACGCTTTTTTGCTGATATTTGTGGAACCACATAATTGGCACAATCAGCAGCAATAACATGATGATCGCCACCGCTGAGGCCACCGGCCAGTCGCGGTTATTGAAGAACTCCTGCCACAGGACGCGTCCGATCATAATACTGTCCGGGCCGCCGAGCAGTTCCGGGATCACAAACTCACCAACCGCCGGAATGAAAACCAACATCGATCCGGCGATAATCCCGCCTTTGGTCAGTGGCACAATGACGGTGAAGAACGTTTTCAGCGGTCGCGCGCCGAGATCCAGTGCCGCCTCTACCAGCGAATAATCGATGCGGGTTAACGCGGTGTAGATCGGCAACACCATAAACGGCACATAGGCGTAAACAATGCCGATATAAACTGCCAGATTGGTATGCAGAATGGTCAGCGGTTGATCGATAACGCCCAGCCACAGCAGGAAATTATTCAATACACCGTTGTTTTTCAGGATCCCCATCCAGGCGTAAACGCGGATCAAAAACGAAGTCCACGACGGCAGGATCACCAGCAGCAATAAGATATTACGGGTTGAAGGCTTACTGTGCGCCACCGCCCACGCCAGCGGGTAGCCGAGCAATAAGCAACAAACGGTCGAAATCGCCGCTACCTGTAACGACTGGAGATAAGCATCGAAATAGAGCGGATCGTCGGTTAGCTGCAGGAAATTACCAAGGTTGAGGGTGATCGACAGTTGCCCATCCGCCCATTCCATCAGTTCGGTGTAAGGGGGAATGGCGCGCGCCATCTCTGCCAGACTTATTTTAAAGACGATAAGAAATGGCAGCAGAAACAGCAAAATCAACCAGATATACGGCAGCGCAATCACCAGTTTACGCCCGTGCTTCATCTGCCACTGCGTAAGCCACAGTTTCAACCCGCCCGGCTGGACAGGAGGTTCAAGTGTACTCATCTTTGCTCCTTAAACCGTCAGCACCACACAACTGTCCACTTCCCAACATAAACGGACTTCATCGCCCCAGGTCGGCAGCCCTTTACGATGACGATGGGCGTTTTGTAACTGAGCGCTGATCATCTGCCCACTTTTCAGGCGAACATGATAAACAGACAAATCACCGAGATAGGCAATATGTGTCACCTCTCCCACCGCAAAATTGCAGCCATCAGTAGGCGGTTCGTCACAGAGCATGATTTTTTCCGGACGCAGCGCCACATGCACCGGCACGTTATCGACCACTGACGCCTGCGGATCGACTTTCAACGGATGCACCAGCCCCGGCGAATAGAGCAATAGTCCGTCTTCCTGGCGCTCTTTTAGCAGCCCTTCAAAGACGTTAACTGAACCAATAAACTCGGCGCTGTAGCGGGTGGTCGGGTGCTCATAAATTTCTTCCGGCTCGCCAATCTGGACAAATTTACCGCGATTCATAATGGCAATACGCCCCGCCATGGTCATCGCCTCTTCCTGATCGTGGGTAACCATCACACAGGTCACGCCGACACGCTCGAGAATATCCACCACTTCAAGCTGCATCCGGTCACGTAGTTTTTTATCCAGCGCGCCCATCGGTTCATCAAGCAGCAGAAGTTTTGGGCGCTTGGCAAGGCTTCGGGCCAGCGCCACACGCTGGCGTTGACCGCCGGAAAGTTGATGCGGTTTGCGTTTGGCGAACTCCTGCATATGCACCAACCCGAGCATCTCGTTGACCCGGCTGGCAATTTCCGCTTTTGGTAACTTGTCCTGTTTCAGGCCAAAGGCGATGTTCTGTTCCACGGACATATGCGGAAACAGCGCATAGGACTGGAACATCATATTGATGGGGCGCAGATAAGGCGGCACCTGTGACAAATCAACGCCATCAAGCATAATCTGCCCGGCAGAAGGCTGTTCGAAACCTGCCAGCATACGCAGCAGTGTGGACTTGCCACAGCCAGATGCGCCCAGCAGTGCAAAGATTTCGCCTTTATAAATGGTCAGACTGACATCATCGACCGCATGTTGACCATCGTAAGATTTGGTCAAATTGCGGATTTCTAATAGTGGTGTCAGCGACTTCCGACTTTTCGCCTGTGGGCGAGGGATAGCGTCATTCACGGCTGCTCTCCGGCATTTAAGGTGTGCAAGCGCACCATGATGGTGCAAATTGCCGGAGGGACTGGCGCGCCCGTCCGGCATCTACGGCTGCGGATTATTTTCCGCTCTTCACTTTAGTCCAGACGCGGGTGCGCACTCGGTCAATTTTCGGGTCCTGCACTTGCAGTGTGAACATTTTGCCGCGAACGTCTGCCGGAGGATAAATCCCCGGGTTATCACGCACTTCCGCGCTTACCAGCGGCGTCGCTTCTTTGTTGGCGTTGGCATAGAACACATGGTCGGAGATATGCGCTACTACATCCGGGCGTAGCAGGTAATTCAGGAACTGATACGCTTCGTCTTTATTTTTGGCGTCGGCAGGCATGGCGAATACATCAAAGAATGCCATCGCCCCTTCTTTCGGAATCGAGAAAGAGACATTTACGCCATTCTTCGCTTCCTTCGCACGGTTTGACGCCTGCCAGACATCACCCGCCCAGCCGATAGCGACGCAGATATCACCGTTTGCCAGATCGTTTATGTACTGAGAGGAGTGGAAATAGCGAATATTCGGGCGCAGTTTCAACAGTAAGTCGGTAGCCGGTCCGGTGTAATCATCTGCTTTGGTACTGTTCGGATCTTTGCCGAGATAATTCAGCACGGTAGCAAAAACTTCTTCCGGCGCATCGAGGAAAGAGACGCCGCAGCTTTTCAGTTTTTCCAGATTTTCAGGTTTGAGGATCAAGTCCCAGCTATCGACAGGCGCATTTTCACCCAGTACCGCTTTAACTTTATCGACGTTATAGCCAATGCCAGTCGTCGCCCACATATATGGCATGGCAAATTTATTGCCGGGATCGTGTTTTGCCACCAGTTTCAACAATTCTGGATCGAGATTCTTCCATTCTGGCAATTTGCTTTTATCCAGCGGCTGGAACACACCGGCAGTCAACTGGCGTTCAAGAAAGCTGGCTGATGGAACGACAAGATCAAAGCCGGTGCTCCCCGCCATTAATTTGCCTTCCAGCACTTCGTTGGAATCAAAAACATCGTAGACGACTTTGATACCGGTCTCTTTTTCAAAATTTGCCACCGTATCCGGGGCGATATAATCAGACCAGTTATAAATGTGGAGTGTTTTTTGTTCAGCCGCGAGCGTGCCGACAGAGACAGCCATCAGAGCACCCGCAACCAGACCCGATAGCCATTTTTTATTTAAGCCGGTCATATCTCTTTCCTTCTGAAAGTTCGTTAACAAACGAACAAAAGTTGTCACACTGAAAGATATGCAATAAATGTGCATATTTTTTATCAGCGCGGTGTAAGAAAAGAGGACTCTCTCCCGGCCAGCATTGCTCGCTATATAAAAGCACTGCAAGAATAACTTTAGCCAGGGTTTGAAACTATAGCTGTAATAAAAAAACGGCATTTAACAAATTTTTATGCGTATTTGCTCTATGTGATAAAGCAAATCCGGCACAACAGAAGTGAAATAATCTTTAATGAAAGGTTAAAATCAGCAGAAAATATTACAACGCGCAGCCACTGCGGCAGCGACTGCGTGCTCAAAAGGAATTATCAGTGAAGGAAATAGTTTTCGCTAACGTTGTTTTGCCCTTCATCATCAGTCGGTAACAGCAGTTGATGGGCATTGGCTTCAAGGATAACCATCGAAATCTGCTCTTCGCTCTGACGTACAAACCATGCAAACTGTTCATAGGTTACGCCCTGCATAACGGATAAAGACTGGCAAACCACCAGCTTTGGCAGATTATCATCCTGCATATCAAGAAATGCTTTCACGGTCAGCGAACTGGCATTGATGGCTGATAAATCCGCCGCCAGCGGTAACACGGCTGAAGGTCTGACTTCCGCCATAGCAGAAAACAGGATTGTGTTATCTATCAGATCGATTTTGGCATCAAAGACACCGTCGAAATTCTGCATATGTGGCAGATGCAGAGCCTGACAGTTATCACATTCAAAAAAACTCATCCCCAGGTCATCGAGCCATTGACGCAACGTATCCAGACCAGGAACGACCAGCGATGTCATAATTTTGTACAACCTCTTCCGATAAAAAGACCGGCACAGCTTACGCAAAAAGCGCAGGCAAAACCATGATCAGTCACGTTATTGCGACTAACCACCGGTTTTTAAGCAATATTCCGCCGTAGCATGGCGTTCAATCCAGCGGATCATTTTACCCGCGATGTCTATACCGGTGGTTTTTTCTATCCCTTCCAGACCTGGCGATGCATTTACCTCCATCACCAACGGTCCGCGATTTGCACGCAGAATATCCACACCGGCAACATCCAGCGCCATCGTTCGCGCGGCTTTAATGGCGATTTCGCGCTCCTGCGGCGTGATACTTGCGACGCTTGCCGCGCCACCACGATGCAAATTGGAACGAAAATCGCCTTCTTTCGCCCGCCGTTCAATCGCCGCAACCACTTCATCACCGACGACCAGACAGCGAATATCGCGCCCTTGCGCCTCTTTGATATATTCCTGCACCAGAATATGGGCATTCAGGCCGCGAAATGCATCAATCACGCTTTCTGCCGCCTGACGCGTCTCCGCCAGCACCACACCAATTCCCTGCGTACCTTCAACCAGCTTGACCACCAGCGGCGCACCACCGACCATCTCGATTAAGTCGCTGGTATCGTCCGGCGAATGCGCTATCCCCGTGACAGGCAGGTCAATACCCTGACGTGCCAGCAATTGCATTGAACGCAATTTGTCACGCGCACGGGCAATAGCAACCGATTCATTTAGCGGATAACTGCCCAGCATTTCAAACTGGCGCAGCGCCGCCGTTCCATAAAAGGTAATGGCGGTGCCAATGCGCGGGATCACCGCATCAAAATGGGGAAGCTTGCGACCTTTATAATGAATGGACGACGCCGCAGGATTAATGTTCATGTAACAAGAAAGCGGATCGAGAATTTCAACCAGGTGACCGCGCTGCAACGCCGCTTCACGCAGTCGCTTACACGAATAGAGCGTTCCATCCCGGGACAATATGGCAATTTTCACCCTGCACCTCTCTGTCAGACCTGGTCAAAAGCCCGCGTATAATACATCGGCGTTACGGTTTTAGCGCGTCGCCCAACCTTGTTTATGTAAATAATCGAGAATAAAAGGACGACTTTCTTTGATAATCGTCCGGCGAATATGATCGCTCCAGGTATCACGGCGATTATTGCTACCACGGGTGAGATAATATTCCGCCAGTTGCTCGTCATACTGTGCCAGAATGTCTTTATCCAGCGGTTGGTAGCTGTTTTCATGCACCAAAATAGAGGACGGTAAACGCGGCTTGAGATCCGGGTTATCCGCAGGCCAGCCCAGGCACAAGCCAAACAGCGGCAATACATGCTTCGGCAATTTCAGCAGTTCCGTCACTGCTTCAATGTTATTGCGCAGGCCACCGATATATACACCGCCCAATCCCAGCGATTCCGCTGCGGTTAAGGCGTTTTGCGCCATCATCGCCGTATCAACGACACCGAGTAACAACTGTTCCGCCAGGCCGAGTTGAGCATCCGGGCAAATCTGTAAATGGCGGTTAAAGTCGGCACAGAACACCCAGAACTCCGCCGCTTGCGCAACGTGTTTTTGCCCACCGGTCAGCGTTACCAGTTCATTACGCAGAGCTTTATCAGTAATGCGAATAATGCTGCTGCACTGCAAAAAACTGGAACTGGAAGTCGCCCGGGCGCTGTTGATAATCGCCTCGCGCTGTTCAGCGGAGATAGGTTCATCAGTGAAATGGCGAATGGAGCGATGACCACAAATGAGTTCAATGGTTGGCGTCATTATCTTTTTCTCTTTCTGAACATGAAGATTCTGGTGGACGATTCATCAGTTGCGGGGCAAGCCGTTTTGCAACCTGAAGAATAACCACCACCGCAGCGGGAAGCATGAGCAAAACACCGAGAAAAATCATCAGAATTTGCGCTTCTGGTGTAGAAAACGGCATCGGAAGCGAAAGGTAGTCGCTTACCGACAGCAGCGACACAGCCAGTAACATCATTCCGAGAAATTCCAGTATCAACACACTGTCAGGCAATTTACCGATCGTGCGCATAGGCTTCCCTCTGCAAAGTGAGCGGCCAGTTTAAAACCTTTCATCACATTGTGCTTAACAGTTATAGCTTTAAGCAATCAATGCAACAGGTTAAACCTACTTTCAGCGAATAAGATTTGGCGTGATCATGCACGCATGACAGATAAATGGAGAGAGAAAATGCAAACCGTTATTTTCGGCCGTCCGGGTTGCCCTTACTGCGTTCGTGCAAAAGATCTGGCAGAAAAATTAAGCAACGAGCGCGATGATTTTCACTATCAGTATGTGGATATTCGTGCTGAAGGGATCACTAAAGAAGATTTACAACAGAAGGCCGGGAAGCCCGTTGAAACCGTGCCGCAGATTTTTGTCGATCAGCAACACATCGGTGGCTATACCGATTTTGCAGCCTGGGTAAAAGAGAATCTTGACGCCTGATTTGCCGGATAAGCCCTCTCTGTTTGAGGGCTTTATTGATTTTTTCTGTGTTGTGGCTTGAACAAGCTACTGATAAACAAGAAACACAACGCCCCCAGCGCACACCAGAAGACAGCACTCAATAACCATGCCAGCTCTTGCCAGAATGAGCGTGTTGGTGAAAAAAACAGGCGCATAATTAACATAGAACACGGTGCTGCCAGCATTGCGCCAAACAGGGGTTTAAGGACTTCTCTACGCTGCGAAAAAAAACTGGCGACAGCTCCAGGAAGAATGAAAAACAATAAGCCGATTTCAGGATGCCCGGCAGCCCGAAAAGCGCCCTTCATATGCGTCGCCAGGAAAAGGCACACCACAATGAAGAGGACAAAACAGCAGACTGCCCCCGCCCAACGTTGTTTATGTTTCACATCTTCCTCCTGACACTGCCTCTATCGAACACATTTTTCGCCAGTGTGGCGCTCAGTAAGATAAAGCCGCTTCGCATTCCATGCTAATATAGGCCAACACAATTCTTATAGCCGTTGGTATCTAATGTGATTACACTAGTAAAATATATTGTTACTTTACTATTGATTAAGTGCGCTGAATGAATCTGCGCCCTGAATTCAGGTAAAAACATTATCTTAAATTACCATTTCTTTCAACAGCTTACTCGTAAACAAGAAGTTAGTCTCCGTGAATATAAACGTCGCCGAATTGTTAAATGGGAATTACATTCTGTTATTATTCGTGGTCCTCGCGCTTGGGCTATGTCTCGGAAAATTACGACTTGGTTCAATCCAACTGGGTAATTCCATTGGCGTTTTAGTCGTATCGCTATTATTAGGTCAACAACATTTCAGTATTAACACCGACGCGCTTAATCTTGGCTTTATGCTGTTTATTTTCTGCGTCGGGGTCGAAGCCGGACCCAACTTTTTTTCCATTTTTTTCCGCGATGGGAAAAATTACCTAATGTTAGCGCTGGTAATGGTCGGTAGTGCGCTGTTGATCGCCTTAGGTTTGGGTAAGCTGTTTGGCTGGGACATTGGCCTGACGGCCGGTATGTTGGCTGGCTCCATGACATCGACGCCGGTTCTGGTCGGTGCGGGCGATACGTTACGCCACTCTGGTATAGAAAGCGGGCAGCTCTCCGCGGCACTGGATAATTTAAGCCTTGGGTATGCATTAACCTATTTGATCGGTCTGGTGAGCCTGATTGTCGGAGCGCGTTACCTGCCCAAGTTACAGCATCAGGACTTACAGACCAGCGCCCAGCAAATCGCTCGTGAGCGAGGTCTGGACACCGACGCCAGCCGCAAAGTCTATCTGCCGGTGATTCGCGCTTACCGAGTCGGACCGGAACTGGTCGCCTGGGCCGACGGCAAGAACTTGCGTGAATTGGGTATTTATCGACAGACCGGTTGCTACATTGAACGTATCCGTCGTAACGGGATTCTGGCAAATCCGGATGGTGACGCCGTGTTGCAAATGGGCGATGAAATAGCGTTGGTAGGATATCCCGATGCCCACGCCCGACTCGATCCCAGCTTCCGTAACGGTAAAGAAGTTTTTGATCGTGACCTTCTCGACATGCGTATTGTCACTGAAGAGGTGGTCGTCAAAAACCATAACGCCGTCGGTAAACGTCTGGCGCAATTGAAGTTGACCGATCACGGTTGCTTCCTTAACCGCGTGATCCGCAGTCAGATCGAGATGCCAATTGACGATAACGTAGTGCTTAACAAAGGTGACGTTTTGCAGGTGAGCGGCGATGCCCGCCGTGTGAAGACCATCGCTGACCGTATCGGCTTTATTTCGATTCACAGCCAGGTCACCGACTTGCTGGCATTCTGCGCATTCTTTGTTATAGGCCTGATGATCGGGATGATTACCTTCCAGTTCAGCACTTTCAGTTTTGGCATGGGTAACGCTGCCGGATTGTTATTCGCTGGCATTATGCTGGGCTTTATGCGCGCTAACCACCCGACCTTCGGCTATATTCCGCAGGGTGCGTTAAGTATGGTGAAAGAGTTTGGTTTGATGGTGTTTATGGCGGGTGTTGGTTTAAGCGCCGGTAGCGGCATCAATAACGGCCTGGGCGCGATTGGCGGTCAGATGTTGATTGCCGGATTGATTGTCAGTCTGGTGCCCGTTGTTATCTGCTTCCTGTTCGGTGCTTACGTATTGCGTATGAACCGCGCACTGTTATTCGGCGCAATGATGGGCGCACGAACCTGCGCACCGGCAATGGAGATCATCAGTGATACAGCCCGCAGTAACATCCCGGCGCTGGGCTATGCGGGCACTTATGCAATAGCTAACGTACTGCTGACACTGGCAGGGACAATCATTGTGATGGTATGGCCCGGACTCGGATAAAACTGAAGTTGCCCTAAAAATGAAATTTTTTTGTACAACCGCAGAACTTTTCTTCAGGGTATCAGTCTTAATTAGTGCCACTGCTTTTCTTTGATGTCCCCATTTTGTGGAGCCCATCAACCCCGCCATTTAGGTTCAAGGTTGATGGGTTTTTTGTTGCCTGAAATTTATCTCCAGCCCTGCCACTCGCTCCACCATCCTCAAAATCTCCTCATGCGATAGCGGCTTACGGTCGGTGACAAAATGCAGACTCATCCCTTCAATAAAAGCATCCAGCGCCCGGGCAGTTTCCGCTTCAAACCATTGTTCAAGCGTTTGCTGACTACGCTGCATCCAGTTTTGCATCACCGTTTTTAATAGCGGTTTTCGGCTGGCCAATGCGTAGAGCTGGTACATCAGTTCCATGTTATCCGGCGTTGCGACCTGCGAGCTGTAGATCATGTCTGTTATGGCCTGGCAGGCGCTGGGGGCGTCATTGACATCATCAAAAAAAGCCTGATATTGCCGCGACATCGTCTGCGTAAAACGGCTAAACGCTTCCAGCAACAACTCATCAATTCCTGAAAAATAGTAGGTCATTGATCCTAACGGCACTCCGGCGAGGGTGGCGATTTTACGGTGCGTAACGGCATGTATCCCGTAAAGTTTCACTGCCTCCAGCGTGGCCTGAATGATTTTTTCTCGCCGTTGGGGATCATTAGCGCGGCGCATATTTTTACCCTCTCTCTGCAATTGTGTACAAATGTACACAACCTTGCTAAGGTTGTCTTCCCTCTTCTTTTTTTGACGTGATCTATGACAGTAAATTCTTCACGTAATGCCTTGAAACGCCGTACCTGGGCGTTGTTTATGTTCTTCTTTTTGCCAGGACTGCTAATGGCTTCCTGGGCCACCCGCACGCCAGCAATTCGGGATATTCTCTCTGTCTCTATCGCTGAAATGGGCGGTGTACTCTTTGGCCTGTCGATAGGTTCGATGAGCGGTATCCTCTGCTCGGCGTGGTTAGTGAAACGCTTTGGGACGCGTAATGTCATTCTGGTCACTATGTCCTGCGCTTTGATCGGGATGATGATATTAAGTCTGGCGCTCTGGCTGACATCCCCCGTCCTCTTTGCCGTTGGTCTTGGTGTCTTTGGAGCCAGTTTTGGTTCCGCTGAAGTGGCGATAAACGTTGAAGGCGCAGCCGTTGAGCGAGAAATGAATAAAACGGTTTTGCCTATGATGCACGGCTTTTATAGCCTGGGCACGCTGGCAGGCGCTGGTGTCGGGATGGCGTTGACAGCCTTTGGTGTTCCGGCAACTGTACATATTTTGTTGGCGGCACTGGCGGGCATCGCACCTATTTATATTGCTATTAAGGCAATCCCTGGCGGTACGGGCAAAAACGCTGCCGATGGCTCGCAGCATGACGAAAAAGGTGTGCCTTTTTACCGTGACATCCAGTTGCTGTTGATTGGTGTCGTAGTACTGGCAATGGCTTTTGCAGAAGGCTCTGCCAACGATTGGTTACCCTTATTAATGGTTGATGGCCACGGTTTTAGTCCAACGTCAGGCTCACTGATTTATGCCGGTTTCACATTGGGGATGACCGTTGGACGCTTCACCGGTGGCTGGTTCATCGACCGTTACAGCCGCGTTGCCGTAGTACGTGCCAGTGCCTTGATGGGTGCGTTGGGTATCGGACTGATTATTTTTGTCGATAGCGCATGGGTCGCTGGGGTATCTGTTGTGCTTTGGGGATTGGGCGCTTCTCTGGGCTTCCCACTAACCATTTCTGCCGCCAGCGATACCGGCCCCGATGCGCCGACCCGTGTCAGCGTAGTGGCAACGACGGGTTATCTGGCATTCCTCGTCGGGCCGCCACTGCTGGGCTATCTCGGAGAACATTATGGATTACGTAGTGCAATGCTGGTTGTGCTGGCGCTGGTTATTCTTGCGGCTATTGTCGCTAAAGCCGTCGCCAAACCCGATACAAAAACGCAAACTGCGATGGAGAATAGTTGATGGGCATTAAATTAATTGCGGTAGATATGGACGGTACTTTCTTAAGCGATCAAAAAACCTATAACCGTGAGCGGTTTATGGCCCAGTATCAGCAGATGAAAGCACAAGGTATTCGCTTTGTGGTCGCCAGTGGAAATCAATATTATCAGTTAATTTCGTTCTTTCCCGAAATTGCCAATGAAATTGCCTTTGTGGCGGAAAACGGCGGCTGGGTGGTGAACGAAGGCAAAGATGTTTTTAATGGCGAACTGTCGAAGGACGCATTTTCCACTATTGTGGAGCATTTACTGACGCGCCCGGAGGTGGAAATTATTGCCTGTGGAAAAAATAGCGCCTATACCCTGAAAAAGTATGACGCCGAAATGAAGGCCGTGGCGGAGATGTACTATCATCGCCTGGAATATGTCGATAACTTTGACAATATCGACGATATCTTCTTCAAGTTTGGGTTAAATCTCTCTGACGAACTGATTCCGCAAGTGCAAAAAGAGTTACATGATTCTATTGGCGATATTATGGTGCCAGTCCATACCGGCAACGGTAGTATCGATTTGATTATCCCCGGCGTACATAAAGCCAATGGCCTGCGTCAACTCCAGAAATTATGGGGCATAGACGACAGCGAAGTGGTGGTTTTTGGCGATGGCGGTAATGATATTGAGATGCTGCGTCAGGCGGGCTTTAGCTTTGCAATGGAAAATGCTGGCAACGCAGTCGTAGCGGCGGCGAAATACCGTGCAGGCTCCAATAACCATGAAGGCGTACTGGACATTATCGATAAAGTTCTTAAACACGAAGCGCCATTTAATCAATAAAACGGCAGCACGCCCGGCAACACAATGCCTGAATGAAGGATGCATAATCCGCGGAAATTACCCTTCTGGATTATTTCAGGCGAAATGATGATGAAAAAATGTGTACTGCTGGGCGCGTTTCTGTTGGGTTTTACTGGTGTGGCAATGGCGCAAAGTGTCACCGTTGATGTGCCGAGTGGATACAAAGTGGTGGTGGTCCCTGATTCAGTCAGCGTTCCGCAAGCCGTCAGCGTTGCCAGCGTGCCGCAAACCGTATACGTAGCCCCTACGCCAGCTCCGGCTTACCGTGCACATCCATATGTCCGTCACCTTGCCAGCGTAGGCGAAGGGATGGTAATCGAACATCAGATCGACGACCATCACCACTAATCCCTGAATGCCTGATTGTATAAAACAACCAGGCATTTTCTTATCCGTCGTTAGAATTTCCTGTTTGTTTATCTTTTAAAAAGATAAACATCAGCAGCAGCCACAAAACTCCGTTGGCAAGATTAAACAGATTAAACAATCCATTACCGCCATTCAGCCAGGCATGTTTACTGATCTCAATACCTACGGTAAAGATCAGCATTTGCAACATCCCCATCGCCGCCGATACCGTCCCTTTACTCATATCACTGGCGAACAACGTTAAACGCACCAGCCCTGCATTCGCCAGACCAATACCAAAAGCATAAATACTTAACCCGGCGGTCATCCATAAATACGCGTGCGATGAGATGACCGTGGTCGCTGCGGCGACCAGCAGACCAATCATAATCGGCCAGCCCCCCATAATAATCAGCGAACGTACGGTACGGCGCGAGGTCAGACGTGCCAGCAGCAAATTACCCGCAATTAACGCGCCGAAAATGGGCACTTGCAGCAAACCATATTCATAGCTACTCAACTGTTCACCGGTGATGATGATAATCGGTGACTGGGCAATCCACGCCAGTAACGGCAGACTGACAAATCCCAGCGCCAGCGCTCCTGCAACAAAGCGGCTGTTCTTCAGTACCAGCTTATAGTCTCGACCAAGCTCTTTCAGCGACAGTTTCTCGCCAATGCGCGTAGCCGTTTCTGGCATCGCACGTTGCAGACCGAAGAAGGAGATCGCCGCCAATGCAGCAAACAACACAAACATCCCTTCCCAGGGCAACACATGAATCCACGCGGCACCCACCAATGGCCCGAGTAACGGAGCAATCAGCGCCACATTCGCCATCAGCGCGGTGATCTTGATACAAACCGCCTCTTCAAAAGATTCCTGAATCGCGGCGTAACCCACAGCGCCAATGAAACAGAGGCTTATCCCCTGTAGAAAGCGCAACAGCGTGAATTGTTCAATGTTTTGCGCCAGTAATATCGCCAGGCAGGTGATTATGAACCACACCACGCCAGCTAACATTACCGGACGGCGACCAATACGATCCGACAGTGGTCCTAACAGCCACTGTAAAAACATCCCTCCCGCCAGGTAAGCGGTCATCGAAGTAGGAACCCAGTCAATACCCGCCTGATACTGCTCCACCACGGCGAGCATACCGGGTTGAATCATATCGTTGCCGATATAGGTCGAGAATTCGTAGAGCACCAGACAGAGGGGGAAAAGTAATGCCTGACGCCCAAGTCTGGCACCTGTTGCTAATTTATTTTGCATGCAATTTCTTCGCCAATAATAATCGCGCAAATTTTAATAAAAGCGTGGCAAACGAGAAAGCAAATTTTGTAGCTGAAACCACGGTTAAGCACATTCTTACGTTATTCCGAGTATAGCCCCCCTTTCTTTAAGCTTTATTTAATTTCTTCGCGTTACCATTCTCTGCTGTAAGCCAATCCGGTTGAGGTAAATAAGACGATGCCGCTTTACCCTGTTTAACAAGCGATTTATTCTCATCGACTTGCCTGATGGCTGCCCACTAATCACCTTTTGAGTCTGAAAGTTATGCTGGAAAATCTGAATTATTCATTATTCTCTCTTATTAATGCGACGCCAGACTCATCCGCATGGATGATTTCGTTAGCAATTTTTATTGCCAAAGATTTAATTACCGTGGTGCCATTGTTGGCTACGGTGCTTTGGCTATGGGGATTTACGGCGCAACGACAACTGGTGATAAAAATCGCCATCGCGCTAGCGGTCAGTCTGTTTGTTTCCTGGACGATGGGCCATCTGTTTCCGCATGACCGTCCATTTGTCGAGAATGTCGGCTATAACTTCCTGCATCATGCAGCAGATGACTCTTTCCCGAGCGATCATGGCACGGTGATATTTACCTTTGCGCTGGCATTTTTATGCTGGCATCGTTTGTGGTCAGGAGCAATCCTCATGGTACTGGCGGTAGTTATTGCCTGGTCGCGCGTTTATCTCGGTGTTCACTGGCCGCTGGACATGCTTGGTGGATTGTTGGCGGGAATGATTGGTTGCCTTAGCGCCCAGATTATCTGGCAAGCTGTGGGATCCAGGCTCTACCAGCGGCTGCAATTGTGGTATCGCATCTGTTTCGCCTTACCAATACGTAAAGGCTGGGTGCGTGGCTGATTTCGGATAAAAAGTGTAATATCAGGCGGCTCGCTTCAATAACAATTCAGAGGGATTATGGAAACACGTCGCGAAGAGCGTATCGGGCAATTACTGCAAGAATTAAAACGCAGCGATAAGTTACATCTGAAGGACGCCGCCACCCTGCTCGGGGTTTCAGAGATGACGATTCGCCGCGATTTGAATAACAACAGCGCCCCCGTCGTATTACTCGGCGGTTATATCGTTCTGGAACCGCGCAGTGCCAGCCATTACCTGTTAAGCGATCAAAAATCCCGTCTGGTGGAAGAAAAACGCCGGGCGGCAAAACTGGCTGCGACGCTGGTAGAACCCGATCAGACCCTCTTTTTTGACTGTGGCACTACCACGCCGTGGATTATTGAAGCGATAGATAATGAAATCCCTTTCACCGCCGTTTGTTATTCACTAAATACCTTTCTGGCACTGAAAGAGAAACCCCATTGCCGGGTGTTTCTTTGCGGCGGTGAATTTCATGCCAGTAACGCCATTTTTAAACCCGTCGATTTTCAGTTGACGTTGAATAATTTCTGTCCAGATATCGCTTTTTATTCCGCAGCCGGAGTGCATATCAGTAAAGGTGCTACCTGTTTTAATCTTGAAGAGTTGCCGGTAAAACACTGGGCCATGTCGATGGCGCAAAAGCATGTGCTGGTTGTCGACCACAGTAAGTTTGGCAAGGTACGCCCGGCACGCATGAGTGACCTGAAACGATTTGATATTGTGGTAAGCGATCGTTGCCCGGAAGATGAGTATGTGAAGTACGCACAGACGCAGCATATTAAGTTGATGTATTGATGATGCATAACCGGATGACGTTAACGCGTCATCCGGTCATCAGAAGATTAAGAGAACCAGCCGCCGAACCACTGATGGAATTTCATCATTACGAAGTCCCACATCCGACCAAAGAATCCGCCCTCTTCCACATTTTCCATCACGATCAGCGGACGCTGTTCAATCGACTTGCCGTTAAGCTGGAAATCAATAGTGCCGACGACCTGACCTTTTTTCAGCGGTGCGGTAAGCTGCGGTTCCGTTAACGTGTAACTGGCTTTCAGGTTTTTCAGTTGCCCACGAGGGATGGTCACCGATCCCCCTTCACCGGCACCGAGATTCACTTCGCTCTTATCACCAAACCAAACCCGCTGAGTCACAAAGGTGGCATCAGGTTTAATTGGTGTCACGGTTTCAAAGAAGCGGAAACCCCAGGTCAGTAATTTCTCAGACTCATTAAAACGGATACGGTCAGTTTTCGCCCCCAGCACCACAGAGATCAAACGCATATCACCCTGGGTAGCCGAAGCGACCAGATTGTATCCCGCACCTGCCGTGGTTCCGGTCTTCATACCATCAACATTAACGTTACTGCTCCACAACAGGCGATTACGGTTAGGTTGGCGAATTTTGTTAAAGGTAAACTCTTTCTCTTTATGAATGGCATACTCTTCCGGTACATCGTGAATTAACGCTTTACCCAGCAATGCCATATCGCGCGCGGTACTAAACTGCCCCGGTGCATCCAGGCCGTGTACCGTCTGGAAGGTGGTGTTGGTCAGGCCCAGTTTCTTCGCATAACCATTCATCAAACCAATAAATGACTCCTGGCTGCCCGCAACATAATCTGCCAGTGCAATACAGGCATCATTACCGGACTGAATGATCACACCTTTATTCAAATCCGCCACAGAAACCTGATCGCCCGGTTTAAGAAACATGACCGATGAACCGCGCAGCGCTGGATTGCCCGTTGCCCAGGCATCTTTGCCGACCGTCACCATATCGGTGAGTTTGATCTTATCGGCCTTAAGCGCCTGCCCAACCACATAGCTGGTCATGATTTTAGTCAGGCTTGCGGGGTCCAGTTTCTCATCCGCATTGCCTTCTGCCAGCACTTTGCCGCTGGCATAATCCATTAAAATCCATGCACGCGCATCCACGCTCGGCGCTTCAACGGTCTGTTCCGCCGCAAATGCCGTTGGGGCAAAAAGGAATAAAAATGCAGAACCCGCTGCAAGACCACGAAGGAAAGAGGAGTATTGCGTCATAAATGCCACCCGAGTATCCATTCAAAAAAAATACGTTATATCGCCGTATGATAAGTTCGGTGATTAATAACGCACACACAAGCTTAAAGAAACCGTAAATTGGTAAAGTTTTTAAAGTTTATGCAATATCCTGCCGCTTCGCTGCTTCTGGTGTCATTTTTTTACTCACTGTTGCTTAAAAGTTAACTTTACTTCACCATCGGAATCCTGTTCAGCCTGTGGCTGCCTGTATAAAAGGGGTGACTATGATTACGCTGTGGGGTCGGAATAATTCAACCAACGTTAAAAAAGTGTTGCTGACGCTCGAAGAACTGGAACTACCTTATGAGCAAATTTTGGCGGGTCGTGAGTTTGGGGTAAACCATGACGCCGATTTTCTGGCGATGAATCCTAACGGGCTGGTGCCGCTGTTGCGTGACGACGAAAGTAATTTAATTCTTTGGGAATCAAACGCCATTGTCCGCTACCTTGCAGCACAGTACGGGCAAAACCGTTTATGGATCGACTCACCGGCACGCCGCGCAGAAGCCGAAAAGTGGATGGACTGGGCAAACCAGACGCTCAGTAATGCCCATCGAGGGATCCTGATGGGATTGGTCAGAACGCCACCGGAAGAGCGCGATCAGGCCGCCATTGACGCCAGTTGCAAGGAATGCGACGCCCTGTTTGCCCTTCTCGATGCAGAGCTGGCGAAAGTGAAATGGTTCTCCGGCGATGCATTTGGTGTGGGCGACATTGCCATCGCGCCGTTTATCTACAATTTGTTTAACGTTGGCCTGACCTGGACACCACGTCCGAATCTGCAACGCTGGTATCAGCAACTCACCGAACGCCCCGCGGTGCGTAAAGTTGTGATGATCCCTGTTAGCTAATTATTGCGTGGGCTAACTTTGAGTAATTCTCCATTGGACTCGTCGGTCAGAACGTATAAATAACCGTCGGGTTCGCTGCGAACATCACGAATTCGCTGCCTCCTGTCCGTTAATATGCGACCATCTTCTGTCACCTTGTTGCCTTTAACGCTCATCACGATGACATTTTTATCTTTCAGCGCGCCAATAAATAATTTTTGCCGCCACTGGGGGAATTTGTCGCTGTTATAGAAGGCCATGCCGCTCACCGCCGGTGAATCCTTCCAGTAAAAAATGGGTTGTTCAGTCCCGGCGACAATTTCCCCTTTCGCTTCCGGTATTTTAAAACCTGAGTAATTCATCCCCCAGGTTGCCAGCGGCCAACCGTAGTTTTTACCTTTTTCCGGGATATTAATTTCATCGCCGCCGCGCGGACCGTGTTCATTCAACCACAGCGTATTACTCCACGGATTCATCGCCATCCCTTGCGGGTTACGAATGCCATAAGAGCAGATCCCGGCTCGCACACCAGACTCCTCCACAAAGGGATTATCATCCGGGATCTCGCCCTGGTCGGTCAGGCGCACTAATTTACCCTGCAATTTATCCAGATCCTGCGCCGTCGGGCGCTGATTGTTTTCACCCAGACCAATATACAGATAGCCTTTACCATCAAATACCAGCCGCCCGCCAAAATGATTACCGGTAGAAAGTTTTGGCGTCTGGCGAAAAACGGTGCGGAAGTCCGTCACTTTTGCGAGGTCATCAGTTAAGCGGCCATAACCTACGGCAGTTCCGGCTTTACCATCATCACCGACTTCAGAAAAACTTAACCAGATACGGCGCGACTGGGCAAAATCAGGCGCTAATGCCACATCCAGCAAACCGCCCTGCCCGTGCGCCCAGACTTCCGGCACACCGGCAAGCGGCGCAGATAATCCTTTTCCTGCTTGCCAGTGGCGTAACTCGCCGCCGCGCAGGGTGATTAACATGCCGTGATTATCCGGTAAGAAGGCCAGCGCCCACGGATGGTCGAGTTTATCCTGCAGTACTTCGACATTTACCGTTTCGGGTGCCGCCCAAAGAGCGGAAGGAATACAGAGAAGGGGCACAAAGTAAAAGGATTGTCGATACATAACACCTCCGGATTGACTCTGGCTTAAAGCGTAGTCAGTCAGGGGCGTGACAAATTTATTTTTACATAAACTTAAATATGAAGGGGGAGACGCCTTCTCCCCCTTAGCTTTCAGGCCTGCTCAAGCATGGCGTGCTTCTCCAGGCTCTGGATACTCAGCGTTAAGCTCATCAGACAATTTTCAAGCTTATCGGCGTTGACGGTAATAAAAGTTGGGCAATCATGATACCCACTCATCAAACATACTGCGGCTGTCGCTAATGCTTCTTCAGCATGATGAAGAGCATTCCACTCTTCCTGATCCAGGTGAAGATTCAACCGCAGCGATTTATCGTGCAGTTCGCGATTCAGTTTAAAAAAGTTATCTCGTAGATGATTGCTTTCGCTGACGGACATGTATCCTTTGGCCTTCCTCAGTCGCACATATGCGGCGAGGTCAACTCGAGCATCGTTCAACCGATTAAGCAGATCGCTTCGCTGTCTGTCAACGAACATACTTCGATCCTCCTCTTTGCAGCCTTAGTGCAATTAAATAGTATGGCTACTTTTTGAACAAAGTGCTGTCAAGGATCAATACTTCACATCTTATTAATAATAATTTACATTATTTCTCTTTCCAGTACCTCGCATCCCCAGGGTGCCAGTTCTAATTCTTGTGAACAAGCCTTGCCTGTTTCCGCCACTCGCCATGCACCAGGAAGCACCACATTTTGTACATGAGCAGTGTAATTTTGTACAAAAACCCATTCCTGATTGCCGTCTGTCCGACGCGTTGCAATAACGCCAACAGGAAGTTCAGTCGCAAGGGCTTTTGGAAGATTAAGTGAGTTGATCAACATCGCAGCAAACGCTTGATGAAATGACGCATCATTACGCGAAGCCACATAGAAAGCACGTCCCTGTCCGACGTGATTTACCGTTAACGCAGGTGTACCTGCATAAAAATCCTCACCATAGCGCGCCAGAACCTGTGCGCCTTCGGCGTGAATAACCGCACATAATTCCCTTGCCTGCCATTTACCTTGCAATCCATAGGCATTCGGCTCGCAGATAACTTCGTTATGCTGATAATCATTAAGGCTATCGATCTCTTCAGCCCACACGCCCATCAGGTCACGCAACGGGCCAGGAAAACCGCCCAGGTGACATAAATCAGTTTCATTGACAATCCCGGACCAGTAAGTGGTGACAAAATTGCCACCAGCTTCGACATAGGCACGGGCACGATCAGCAAATCCATCGCGAACCATATAGAGCATTGGAGCGATAACTAATTGATAACACGTAAGATCACAATCAGCGTTGATAATATCGACCGCCACTCCCTGCTCCCAGAAAGGTCGGTAATGATCCACTACCGTTTGTTCGTAATGGATACCGCAATTGCGCGGCCCGGCAGCATCATTAACCGCCCAGCGGTTTTCCCAGTCGAAAATAATGGCAACTTTAGCCTGAGTTTTCGTCCCGACCAATTGCTTAAGATGTGCCAGTCGTTGCCCTAGCTGTATAACTTCGCGCCCGGTACGCGTCTCCAGATGACCGACGTGATCAACCACCGCACCATGAAACTTCTCCACGGCTCCGCGACTCTTACGCCACTGAAAATAGTGCACGCCATCTGCGCCATGAGCGACGGCCTGTAAAGAAGAAAGAATGTTCATTCCCGGCTTTTTCAATTTGCTGGTTGGCTGCCAACTTGTCTGGCTGGGGGTGGATTCCATCAGAATGAACGGTTTATTTTTCAAGGTACGCATCAGATCGTGATACATCGCTGTTTTACAAGCTACGGCGCGTTCATCTTCCTGTTTGTGCCACATGGGATAGCTATCCCAACTTACAAAATCGACAACCTCAGCTAATGACCAGTAGTTGTAATCATTGAAATACCACATAAAATTGGTCGTCGCGGGTAACTCAGGCCGTTCTGCTTTTAGCGGCGCGACTTCCATTTGATAGAATTCTTTTACCTGCGATGTGACAAAGCGTCGCCAGTCAAGATTCAGGCCGTGGTTAGACATCTCACCTAATGGAGAAGGTGACTCAATTTGTGACCAGTCACTGTATGTATGGCTCCAGAAGCCTGTCCACCATGCCTGATTAAGTGCCTCAAGAGTGGTGTAACGAGTCTGCAACCAATGGCGAAACGCCTGTTGGCATCCGTTACAATGACACTCACCGCCATACTCATTACTGATATGCCATCCCAGAACCGCCGGATGATTCGCGTATCGCTGCGCCAGCTTACGGTTAATTTGCGTCACTTTTTCTTTATACACTGGCGAAGAAAGGCAGTGATTATGGCGACCGCCGTGAAGCATTTTCTCGCGTGACGCGCTAACTCTCAGAACCTCTGGATAACGTGCTGCAAGCCAGGCGGGTTTGGCTCCGCTCGGGGTTGCCAGGAAGACAGAGATCCCGCCAGCATGAAGTTTATCCAACACCTCATCCAGCCAGTCAAAGCGATATTCCCCCTCTGTGGGTTCCAGCATTGACCAGCTAAAGATGCCCACCGACATGGTGTTACAACCAGCCTGTTGCATCATGGCAATATCTTTCTCCAGGATCCCAGGGACATGTAACCATTGTTCCGGATTGTAATCGGCACCATGAAGTAACCACGGGGCTGTGGGGATGATCGGTGGATGCTTGTCCATGCTGACTCCTGAATTGTTTTAAACAGACAAAAAATGTTATTCGTTCACAATGCTGTCATCTAGTAATTAATTGCTTCGTTATGCAAGAAGTGTCCGGTAGAAATGTGAGCAACTACGCGTTTTTCCATTCAAACAGGCTCCACGGTTTGGCAGACATGCGCTGAAATACGTGAGCGTGATACGTATGACATTCACTGCGGTATACTGTGACAAATCTTTTAGCCGGGGCGAATATGAAAACCAAAGCTGCAACCCTTGCCGATGTTGCTCGTCATGCCAATGTTTCTTATCAGACAGTGTCGCGGGTGCTTAACAATTCAGCGAACGTGTCTGCCAAAACACGTCAAAAAATTGAACAAGCCATTGCCGAACTTAAGTACGTTCCAAATCGCGTAGCTCAACAGTTGGTAGGGAAAGAGAGCAAAACGGTGGGGCTGGTCACCACCTCACTCGCCCTACATGCCCCTTCACAAATTGCGGCGGCGGTAAAAAAATATGCCGGGGAGCAGGGATATCAGGTGCTGATATCGATGATTGATGATGTTGATATTAAAGGTATTCAGGCTGCAGTTAATGACTTAAAAGCACAACGGGTAACAAAGATTATTATCAACGCCCCCCTGGAAACGGCATTGGCTGAAACTCTGGTTGCTGAAAACAGTGATGTATTGTGTCTGTTTCTCGACGTGGACCCTTATAGCCCGGTGTTTAACGTCACCTTTAATCCCGCAGAAGGTGCACGCGCCAGCGTAAAATATCTTTACGACTTGGGGCATCGTCAATTTTGCTTGATCTCTGGCCCTGAAAATTCAGTACCGGCGCGGTTACGACTCAATACCTGGCGCGATACCCTCGCCTCACTCCAACTGACACCGCTGGCCATACATTACGGTAGCTGGGACGCTCAAAGCGGCTATCTGGCGACATTACAGATGCTACGTGAAACGCCACAGGCGACCGCTCTTCTGATCGCGAACGATCAGATGGCGTTGGGTGCGTTAAGCGCCTTACATCAACAAAAACGTAAAATCCCGCAGGATATTTCTGTCATTGGCTATGACGACACCTATGAGAGTGCGTTTTTTGAACCTTCACTGACGACCGTCGCAATCGACTTTGATTTGCAAGGGAAAATTGCCGTTCAACAAATTTTACAGCCGGACGATGCACAAGCTATGCTCCGCTCTTCAACCATCCTTCCCAGCCGTCTGGTCGTGCGTAATTCTGCTGGCCCTCTGCACTCACCACAGGCTGATCTGATGAATATTGCCGAACACCTTCGCACGCTGGCAGATGAGCTAACACGCAAGGCATAAAAGTAATACGTTCTCATAAAGAAGATTTAGTGATCCATTTCGCTAAATCTTTTTTATTATCAGCAATAAATGTGATGTAAATCTCAAACATTCGTTTAACACATTGCCTAATCATCAATGTCAGGGCCAGAGTAAAAATGAAATTGTTAACGTATGACATTTCCGGAGATGCATACCAAAACAATAACCAGTAAGCACAGCTAATGCCTGTGCCAACGGTAAATGACCCAACGCCAGTGATTGAGGATATGGCTATGTTATTGCCCGGTAAACGTAATTATATTTTGCTCAGTATTTTCGATTTTCTGTACCTCTTCGCCTGGTCGGCAACGATGGCATTTTTTGTCATATGGACGACACAGCATCTGGAAATTACCGCCACACGCACAGGATTACTTTATTCCGTTAATGCTTTCATTGCGTTATTAATGCAGCCGTTCTTCGGTTTCATCTCCGATAAATTTGGTCTTAAGAAACAACTCATCTGGATCCTCGTCGCATTATTACTTCCCGTAGGCCCATTCTTTATTTATGTGTATGCCCCGCTTCTGGTTCATAACTTCTGGCTGGGCGCTGTTTTGGGTGGCGTTTACCTGGGGATCATTTTTAATTCTGGCTGTGGCGTTCTGGATTCCTGGATAGATAAAGTTTCGCGTCGTTATCATTTTGAATATGGTCGCGTAAGGATGTGGGGCTCTCTGGGATGGGCCGCCGCCGCGTGGATTGTTGGTAAATATATTGATACCAACCCTAATCTCTCTTTCTGGCTGGCAAGCTGCGCCATTGTGATCGCCGCAATCTGCTTTATGTTTACCAAAATCGAACTTACCGAGGCCGAAATTGAAAAAACCAATTCGCTGAAAGCCATCCATGCCCTTGAGCTGGCAAAAAATAGTCAGTTCTGGTTTTTATTGATGTTCACTCTGTTCGTAACACAAATTTATGACACCTACGATCAACAGTTCGCACAGTATTTTTCGCTGCAATTTCCGACACCAGAAGAAGGCAATCGCTGGTACGGAATTCTGGCTTCTGTTCAGGTCTGCGGAGAAACCTTATTTCTCTGCCTGATGCCGTGGTTTGTTAACCGCACTGGTGCAAAATGGGCGTTAGTGATTGCCGGAACCATTATGTCGTTACGCATTGCCGGTTCTGCAATCCAACTGGGACCGGTGTGGATTGCAGCCGTTAAAATGATGCACGCCATCGAAAAACCACTGATCCTGGTGTCTGTGTTTAAATTTATCGCGGCTAACTTTGATCATAAACTCTCTTCAACGGTCTACCTGCTAGTGCTTTTTGTGGCATCCATCGCCACAGCAATCTATTCACCCATTGCAGGCTATCTGTATGACACCATTGGCTTTGCTGAAACCTATCTAATCCTGGGGGCTATTGCCGGTTGCTTCACGCTTATTTCGGTCTTTACGCTGCGGGACAAATCCAGCAGCCAGCCTACGGAGACGCTAACTGAAAATTCTGTAGCATGATCCTCATTTGCGCCCCTTTATTTGGGGCGCTTTCCTCACCGGTTGACCAGATTGCGATACAAATTTTATCCAGAACTCTGTAGAATCCCTGCCCTGACCTTTCCTGTAACTGAATATTTTTTAAGCTATGAGCAAAGTAACTCCCCAGCCGAAAATCGGCTTTGTTTCCCTCGGCTGTCCGAAAAACCTCGTCGATTCAGAGCGCATTCTGACCGAACTGCGCACTGAAGGTTATGATGTAGTACCGAGCTATGACGACGCAGATATGGTGATCGTCAACACCTGCGGCTTTATTGACAGTGCGGTGCAAGAATCACTGGAAGCCATTGGCGAAGCGTTGAATGAAAACGGCAAGGTAATTGTGACCGGTTGTCTGGGGGCGAAAGAAGATCAAATCCGCGAAGTCCATCCAAAAGTGCTGGAAATCACCGGCCCTCATAGCTACGAGCAGGTTCTGGAACACGTTCATCACTACGTGCCAAAACCGAAACACAACCCATTCCTGAGCCTGGTGCCGGAGCAAGGTGTTAAGCTGACACCGCGTCATTATGCTTATCTGAAGATTTCCGAAGGCTGTAACCATCGTTGCACCTTCTGCATTATTCCGTCTATGCGCGGCGATCTGGTGAGCCGCCCGATTGGCGAAGTGTTAAGTGAAGCGAAACGTCTGGTTGATGCGGGTGTTAAAGAGATTCTGGTGATCTCCCAGGATACTTCCGCGTATGGTGTTGATGTAAAACACCGCACTGGCTTCCACAACGGTGAACCGGTAAAAACCAGCATGGTCAGCCTGTGCGAACAGCTATCAAAACTGGGGATCTGGACGCGCCTGCACTACGTTTACCCTTACCCGCATGTGGATGACGTCATCCCGTTGATGGCAGAAGGCAAAATTCTGCCATATCTGGATATTCCGTTACAGCACGCCAGCCCGCGTATTCTCAAACTGATGAAGCGTCCGGGTTCTGTAGATCGCCAACTGGCGCGCATTAAACAGTGGCGCGAAATTTGCCCGGAACTGACACTGCGCTCAACCTTTATTGTCGGCTTCCCTGGCGAGACGGAAGAAGATTTCCAGATGCTGCTCGATTTCCTGAAAGAAGCTCGTCTGGATCGCGTTGGTTGCTTTAAATACAGCCCGGTTGAAGGTGCTGATGCCAATGCCCTGCCTGACCAGGTTCCGGAAGAAGTGAAAGAAGAACGCTGGAACCGCTTCATGCAACTGCAACAGCAGATTTCCGCCGAGCGTCTGCAGGAGAAGGTGGGTCGTGAAATTCTGGTGATCATCGACAAAGTGGACGAAGAAGGCGCGATTGGCCGCAGCATGGCAGATGCACCGGAAATCGACGGCGCGGTTTATCTCAATGGTGAAACCAACGTTAAGCCGGGTGATATTGTGCGTGTGAAAGTCGAACACGCCGATGAGTACGATTTGTGGGGTAGTCGGGTTTAATTAATGTCAGGCCGGGCAAATTACCCGCCCGGCCTGCTAATAAGCATTATTGCCAGCTAATCTGCGCCCTGCCGTTTTTCTTACTTTTATACAGCCGCTCATCTGCCAGCATTTTCAGCCGTTCAACGGTAGTACATTCATTTGAATGCGCCACGCCGATACTGGTGCTTAAGTTAATGCTCCCCACCTGGAAATGGACGATTTCTTTTAGTATTGATAGCAACTCTTCCAGAGTACCACCGGTATAAATCACCGCAAATTCGTCGCCGCCAAAGCGGTAGACTTTGCCTTTATCTACCGGAATCTGTGATTTGAGAATTTTCACTACCTTCATCAACACTTCATCGCCCAGCAAATGCCCGAAGGTATCGTTAATGTTTTTGAATTTATCGACGTCAAACAGGCACAAATAGCCACCTTTTTCCGGCAGGGCTTTTAAATCTTCATCAAAAGATTTTCTGCCCATTGCTTTCGTCAGGTCGTCAAGAAACGCTGAGTTATACATGCTGTAGAGTTTTTTGACATCCGCCGCCGAGAAGAAAAGCCCACCATCCAGCACGCGGTCAAAATGGTTATTAATGATAGCTTCTTTCTCAACGATGCCACGATTAATGACTCTGCGTACCAGATACATGCAACTTATCCCCGATATCGCTGCCACTAATGCGGCAAAGAAAATAATTAAAGTACAAACCTGAAAATAGACATCCTTCTTATAAGCAAAGACATACAACCCCGTTGGTAAATAAGTGAAGTGTTCCATCGCTTCCGAAACAGTAAAGATGGCATTTTTCGCGTTATATTCATCCCCAACAACTGGCTTGCCACCTTTGAATAAAGAGAACATCAGGTTCTCGCTATCCATTGCCAGCGACTTTGAGAGTAACGAAAATCGTTCCAGCCCAAGCAAAAATATCAGACTGCGGTTGTGAGTAACCGGATAGAGATAATAGACGAAGGTTTTACCGTCAAAAGAGATAAACCCCGTATTTTTGACATGCCGATACTTAACAACCTGCATAATATCTGCACAATAATTTTTTTCATACTCCTTAACCTGAATACACTCGTCGCTGGAAATCAGATAAGGACCAACATCATACAAATAAGAAGGTGAAACCGAGTCAGCGTAAGCTGTGCGCAAGCCAACCAACAGTTGTTCTTCAGTCGGATTAAGCGTGTTAATGAGATCAATTGACACACTGCGCCGATATTCGGCAATATTTGCCACCGCAAAAGCAGTATCAATAACGGACTGTTTCAGGCCATACACCCGTTCTTTTACCATCTGGGTATAGATCCCGCAGGCAACTGCTGAAATCATGATAAAAATCAGCAGACTGACTGTAAGTACGAATTTATTGATTCTGGACATACCTAAACTACTCTTTTACTAACTTTCCACTTTTGTCCCAGGCAGAGAATGGCAACGGCTTCTGATATAGATACCCCTGGGCCTGAATACACCCTAATTTGATTAATTCACGCGCAACCTCTTCGCTCTCAACACCTTCTGCAATTACCGGGATCCGGTTATAGCGGGCCAGGTCGAAGATAATGCGTACAATTTTTCCCGCAGTGCCGAAAATATCGCCGGTAAATTGCGAGTCTACTTTTATGCTGTCAGGATTAATTTCATAAAAACGCTTCAGGTTTGACAAACCTGTACCAAAGTCATCAATCGATATCCGTACTCCTTGTTGACGCAGTTGTTCAATATTGAGATAAAAATGTTCATTAATACGTTCAATCACTGTTTCAGTGATCTCAATACAGATGCTATTCGCTTTCAGCTCATGTTCTTCCATAATAGCTGTAAAACGCGCATGAAAGTGTGGCTCGTTTAACTGCCAGGGCGAAACATTAATATGCAGTAAGAAACCTTCCTGCAGTTCCGCACGCTGGCTAAAATGTCTGAATTCCCCCATCGCCGTTTTAATAATTTGATAACCCAGTTCATTGATAAAACCGATATCTTCGGCGATAGCAATAAACTTCAGCGGCGAGATTATCCCCCGCTCTGCTGAAACCCAGCGGCACAGCGCCTCAGCTCCCAGAATGTCGCGGGTATTAATATCAACAATCGGTTGATAGACCAAAAATAGCTCGCCTTTTTCCATTGCATTACGGATATTGCGCGCAATCCAGATATTTTCTTCAATTTCTCTGAGTTTCTCATCATCACAGAAAATAAATTCAGAGAACATATGATCGCGGATACTGGAAATCGCCAGTTTTAGTTTTTCTGCGTAGCTCCAGGCATTTTCGCCTTTCAGAGGTTCACAAATGGCAGATTTATGTATACGCAGATTGCGGTAGCCAAAGCTACTGTCGAAATCGTTTATCATCGCGATCTTATGGGTAAAAATCTCTACATTTTCCCGACACAATAATAAATAGAGATCGGCATTGAATGTCACAATATCGCAACATTGCGCGTATTTCTCGGCAATTTGCTGACACAGTTTCCTGACGATTTTGTTGCGTTCCTCAACGCCAAACACCGCTTCGACGGCTTCCAGTCCGCACAGTTTGATGATCCCAACGGCCAGATACTGATTATTGTTTGACTCAATAATCGCCATATTTTTGATAAACCCGCTTTCCTGATCGTAGGAGATCAGCGAGAGCAATTTATTTGAACGCTCAACTTCTGCATCTTTCATTTCCGCGATCGAATTTTTGATGCTGATAATCTCTTTTGCATCGCCTTCACGAATTTTCAGTGCCTGCATTTGATCCGCAGAGTCGGGTAAAAATTCCAGCGTATTGACCAGCGTTGTCATTTCGGAAAATTGTCGACGGAACACACGGGTGGTCATTAAGTAAACCACCAGCAATACGATAATAATGAAAGCAAATGGTAAATAAAAGAGTTTGTCTGATGCGTTAAATAAATCCCCCGTAGGATAATAAAAATAGATATCGAACAATGGATTATTAGGAACTGCCGATTTCCTTGCGATATATTCTATATCAACAGAATCAATAATATTATAACTATCTTCGCTATTATAAATAATCAATTTTTCGCGAGCGAGTTGATTCTTGGCAATGATTTCATGACCTTGTTTCAGAAACAGGACTTCATCCGTTGCGCTGATTTGATCAAGGTATTCGTTCAGATATCGCCAATTTAAATCGACGTGAATTTTATCAACAGCCAGCAAATCACGATCTTTGCCGTTAATTCGTAGCGTAAAAGAAATACATTTTTTACCCGGGCGATCAAAGCAATTGTATGCCGGATTCCAGCTACTGTCAGAGCCATCCGAGGATACAGACCACGGACGTTGCGACGGGTTAAAATCGGAAAAAATAACACGCCCCGCCTCATCGATAAGCGGCCCATTAACCTTTTCCTGATGATAAACAACGATTTTATCGTTCGCCCGCCGCGAAAAAAGATAATATTTATTATTATCCAGCACCAGTCCCACTGAATCTAAAAATGGCATCATTTCCATTTTCAGAATAACAGCACGTTTAATCTCCTCACTGTTTTTCAACAAATAGAGTGAGTCTTTTAACGTCAGGGCCGAACGTTCAATATCTTTAAAGAAATAGCCAACGTTTTTTTGAATAAGTTCAAAGCGGCTATCGGCACGTTTTACCGCACGTTCCGATACCAACTGATAGTTAATGATGAAAAAAAGACCAATAAATGACAGCGCAGCCAATAAAAATAAAATTATCAGCCTTATCTTTATCTTTTCGTATAAACTCAGCATGTTAATACATTTAACAAAATAACTGCCAGTACGCTGTGCCGCTGCATAAATTGTTCCCCACAGCGACTTTTTAACTAAATGACCAGATTCTACAAAATCAGCAAAAAGTTACAACACTTGCTTCAGGCAATAATTTCCTGCGAGGTGATAACCCTTTCAAGCAATATTCAACCGTGATTATCCTTTAATTTTGGGGTCCAGCGCATCGCGTAAACCATCGCCCAGCAAGTTGAAAGCCAGCACGGTCAGAAAAATGGCCAGTGCCGGAAAAACCGCCACATGCGGCGCGATAACCATATCCGCTCTCGCTTCATTGAGCATCGCCCCCCACTCTGGCGTCGGCGGCTGCGCGCCAAGGCCGAGAAACGACAGGCTGGCGGCGGAAATAATCGAGGTGCCAATACGCATGGTGAAGAACACGACGATGGAAGAGACTGTCCCCGGTAAGATGTGACGCAACAAAATAGTCACATCGCTGGCACCAATACTGCGTGCTGATTCAATAAAGGTTTGCTGTTTCAACACTAGTGTGTTGCCGCGCACCAATCGGGCAAACGCCGGAATGGAAAAAATAGCGACGGCGATAATCACGTTAGCAATGCCACTTCCCAACACCGCGACAACAGCGATAGCCAGCAAAATACCGGGAAACGCAAACAGCACATCGCAAATGCGCATGATCAGTCGGTCCCACCAGCCTTCATAATATCCTGCCAGCAAGCCCAGCAACGTCCCAATCGCCGCACCAATAAACACCGCAAATACGCCAGCCGCCAGCGAGATTTGCGCCCCCACCAGGACACGGCTGAAAATGTCGCGCCCCAGTGAATCGACGCCAAACCAGTGCTGCAAAGAGGGGCCGTTATTCAGGTTGTCATAGTCAAAATAATTTTCGGCGTCATAAGGAGCGATCCAGCGCGCCAAAACAGCCACTATAATCAATAAGATAACGAACAATGCGGCGCTCATCGCCATATGCTGACGACGAAAACGCCGCCAGAACTCATGCCACGGTGTACGTACCAGGTCAGGTTTTACCAGTGGCATAGCGTTTAACACCGCCTGACGTCGCCAGTTAAATAATCGCATCCTTACTTGTACCTGATAGCCGGGTTAATGGCAGCGTAAAGCACATCCACCACTAAGTTGATAAGAATAAATTCCAGCGAGAAAAGCAGAATTTCTGCCTGAATCACCGGGTAATCACGCATTTCTACCGAATCGACCAGTAAACGTCCAAGTCCGGGCCAGTTAAAGACTTTCTCCACGACAATGGAGCCGCCGAGCAAGAAGCCAAACTGTAAGCCCATCATGGTAACCACCGGGATCATCGCATTACGTAACCCATGTTTGAGGATGACCCAGGTTTCGCTCACCCCTTTCGCCCTCGCGGTACGCATATAATCTTCACTTAAGACATCGACAAATGAAGCACGGGTAAAACGCGCCATCACCGCCGCCACCGCTGCGCCAAGTGTCAGGGAGGGTAAAATGTAGTGCTGCCAACTGTCTGCACCAACAGTCGGCAGCCACCCCAACTCAACGGAGAACACCTGAATCAAAAGCATCCCCAGAGCAAATGCCGGGAAGGAAATCCCCGATACCGCGATGGTCATGCTCAATCGATCCGGCCAACGGTTACGCCAGACGGCGGCCACAATCCCCGCCGCCATACCAAATATCACCGCCCAAACCATACTGGTAATAGTCAGCCACAATGTAGGCATGAAGCGGCTGGCAATCTCATCGGCAACCGGACGACGCGACACCATCGACAGACCAAAATCCCCCTGTACGGCGTTGCTGATGTAGTGCCAGAACTGGTAATACAGCGGCTGATCCAGCCCCAGTTGCTGGCGCACCAGTTCGATAACCTGAGCATCGGCTTCGGGGCCGGCAATCAATCGCGCCGGATCGCCGGGCAGCATATGGACAAATAAAAACACCAGCACCGAGACGATAAACAGCGTTGGGATCAATCCCAGTAAGCGTTTGATAACGTAATTAAGCATTCCACTCCCTGCGTTGCTTATTGCAAATCCGCGTCTTCAAAGCTAAAGCCTGTATCTGGCATGATCCAAAAACCGGTCAGGTTTTTACTGTGTGCCGACACCAGTTTTTCTACCACCAGCGGGATCCACGGCGATTCTTGCCAGATGATATCCTGCGCCGCCTTATACAAGCGTGCCTTTTCCGCCGGATCGTTGGTTTTCAGTGCCTGAGCAAGGTCTTCATCCACCTGCTTATTGCTGTAAAACGCGGTATTAAACAGCGTCGGTGGCCAGTTCTGCGAAGCAAACAGCGGCGAAAGCGCCCAGTCAGCTTCGCCGGTCGATGCCGACCACCCCGTGTAGAACATCCGCACATTGCTCTCTTTCTGCCCTTTTCCTTCCACTTCCGCCGCCCGTTGTCCGGCATCCATCGCCGTCACCTGGGCTTTAATCCCTACCTGCGCTAACTGCTGCTGGGTAAATTGCAGCACTTTCTGCGCGGTGCTGTGGTTATGTGATGACCACAGCGTGGTACTGAAACCGTTGGGATACCCCGCCTCTTTCAGTAACTCACGTGCTTTAGCCGGATTGTAAGGCCACGGTTGATAACTTTGCGCGTAGGCAATACTCGGAGGTACAACACCGGTAGCTGGCGTTGCATATCCTGCAAATGCCACCTTAACCAGCGCCTGACGGTTGATGGCGTAATTCAGCGCCTCACGCACTTTCGGATTATCGAACGGCTTTTGCGTCACGTTCATGCTGATATAACGCTGCATAATCGACGGACTGGCCATCAGCTCGATATTTTTGTTCTTCTCCAGTAACGCGGCTTGTTCATAAGGAATAGGGAAAGCAAACTGCGCTTCACCGGTTTGCAACATTGCCGCCCGGGTATTGTTGTCCGCCACCGGACGCCAGGTAATGCTGTCCAGTTTGGGCAGACCGGGCTGCCAGTAACCCGCAAATTTCTTCACTTTCACAAAATCGGTCTGATTCCAGGTATCCAGCGCATACGGCCCGGTTCCGACCGGATGAAAGCCGATCTCTTTACCATATTTTTCCAGTGCCGCAGGTGAAATCATTGCTGTCGCCGGATGAGCGAGAATATTAATAAACGCGGAAAACGGCTGTTTGAGCGTAATCTTCACCGTTGTCGGATCGACCGCTTCAGTTTTGGCAATATTTTTGTACAAGTTATAGCGTTTAAGATGATTCGCCGGATCGCTGGCTCGATCCAGATTCGCTTTTACCGCCGCAGCGTTGAAGTCAGTGCCGTCCTGGAACTTAATCCCTTCGCGCAATTTCACGGTGTAAGTGAGGCCGTCATCAGAGACGGTATAACTCTCTGCCAGCACATTTTTCAGCTTCATCTCTTTATCCAGACCGAACAGCCCCTGATAAAACGATTTCGCCACAGCCTGCGATAACGTGTCATTCGCGTCATACGGATCGAGCGTGGTGAAGTTCGACCCCACCGCCACAACCACATCTTTGGCAGCGAATGCACAAGATGCCATCAACGCTGTGGCAATGCCCAGCGCCACTAACCCACTACGGTGTACAGCTCTTGCCATTTTATTCTCCGCCTGAATGTTATCTACGCATGAATGCGTATTCTGATTGTGGTTGTGCGACGTAATGCCCCGGCCCGACGCATTGTAACGAGACGGTGGCAACCTCTTCGCCACGCAGATGAATATTGCTGGGAAGATCGTCCGACAACAGTACGCGCCGTGGTCGCAGTCGGGACGGTTCCGCCACCGGAACTGCCGCCAGTAATTTACGCGTATAAGGGTGCTGCGGATTTTCAAATATCGCGCGCCGTGGGCCAATCTCAACGATTTGCCCGAGATACATCACCGCCACGCGATGACTGATCCGCTCCACGACTGCCATATCGTGGGAGATAAATAGATACGCGATACCGAAATCACGCTGAAGATCAAGCAACAGGTTGATAATTTGCCCGCGAATAGAAACATCCAGCGCCGACACGGCTTCATCGGCAATAATCACTTTCGGATTCAGCGCCAACGCACGGGCAATGCAGATGCGCTGACGCTGACCACCAGAAAACTCATGCGGGTAACGCCATGCGTGTTCAGGTAACAGGCCAACGCGCTCCAGCAACCACGCAACGCGTGCAGCAGCTTCTTTACCCTGCAATAAACCGTGTACGCGCAGCGGTTCGATAATCGAATCACCGATGGTCTGGCGAGGATCCAGCGAGGCGTAAGGATCCTGAAAAATAAACTGGATATTGCGGCGCAACGACTGAAGTTTACCGGGCGAGAGAGTATCGATTCGCTGACCGTTAAAGATAATTTCGCCGCTCTGCGATTCGACCAGACGCAACAGCGCCCGTCCGGTAGTGGATTTACCGCTGCCAGACTCGCCCACCAGCGACAGCGTTTCACCAGGCCTGAGATCAAAACTGACTTTCTCAACGGCGTGCACTTCTCGCGTTACGCGATTCAACAACCCGCTACGCAAAGGGAAACGGGTAACCAGATTACGCACCTGTAAAACAGGTTCGCCATCCACCACCGTTTTCTGTTCGACAGGACTTTCCTGTTTAGCCGGATGTTCAAGTGATATCAGCGGAAAACGACGGGGATAATCTTGCCCTTTCATCGCGCCGAGCTGCGGAACAGCAGCCAGCAGTGCACGAGTATAGGGGTGCTGCGGCGCATGAAATATCTGTTCGACGCTACCCGTTTCAACCGCCTCGCCCTGATACATCACCAGCACCCGATCGGCAATCTCTGCCACCACGCCCATATCGTGAGTGATAAAGATGACGCCCATCGACATCTCTTTTTGCAATACTTTGATTAATTGCAGGATCTGCGCCTGGATGGTGACATCCAGCGCAGTGGTCGGCTCATCGGCAATCAGCACCGCCGGGCGACATGACAGTGCCATTGCGATCATGACCCGCTGGCGCATCCCTCCGGAGAGTTGATGGGGATAACGTGAAAGAATGGTTTGAGCTTCCGGAATGCGAACCTGATCCAGCATCCGCTTCGCCTCCACCATCGCTTCTTCACGACTGGCGTTTTGATGCAAACGGATAGACTCAGCAATCTGCTCACCCACAGTAAATACCGGGTTTAGCGACGTCATCGGCTCCTGGAAAATCATCGCTATATCTGCGCCGCGTATATGCTGCATTTGCCCGGAGCTCTGCGTACTAAGCTCAATCACCTCATGGCTGCGCCGCCGCAACAGCATTTTATCGCACTTTACCAAACCGCCCGCCTGTTCCAGCAGACGCATCAACGCCAGTGCTGTAACTGACTTGCCGGAACCGGATTCGCCAACAATCGCCAGCGTCTCGCCGCGTTGCAGACTAAAAGAGAGGCCGCGAACCGCAGCCATTTTCTGCAGGTCTTGTATAAAGGCAATATTGAGGTTCTCAACCGCCAGCACATCACCGGCATCAAGCTCATCACTGTGTGGCAACGGTGTCCCCTTTTTCACGGTAGATACCGGTGGTTGGCGTATCGCCTGCATAGCCCCAGGCGCGATACATTCCTTCGGTGTTAAACGGTAACGCGACGTTACCTTCATGATCGATAGCGATTAAACCACCACTGCCATCAAGCGCAGGGAGTTTTTCCATCACTACCCGCTCGCAGGCTTCCGCGAGACTTAAACCGCCGTAATCCATTAACGCAGCGATGTCATATGCCGCCAGCGTACGAATGAAGACTTCGCCCGTACCGGTACAAGAAACCGCCACGCTGGCGTTATTGGCGTAGCACCCGGCACCGACAAGCGGGCTGTCACCGACCCGACCGGGTAATTTGTTAGTCATTCCCCCCGTGGACGTGGCTGCCGCCAGGTTGCCGTATTGATCCAACGCCACAGCGCCCACAGTGCCCATTTTCTGTTTTTCATCCAGCGGTGCGTCGCTATGGTCGAGGATCATTTCCCCTTCCTCACGCGCCGCCATCAGTTGTTCATAACGCAAAGGCGTGGAAAAAATCTCCGGCGAGACGCGTTCCATGTCATGAGCAAAAGCAAAATTTTCCGCTCCTTCGCCAATCATCATCACATGCGGGCTTTGCTCCATCACCAGACGGGCAGCAAGAATCGGATTGCGCAGATGACTGACGCCCGCGACCGCACCGGCTTTCAGGGTGTTACCATCCATCACACAGGCATCCAGCTCATGAGTTTCATCACGGGTGAAGACAGCACCAATACCGGCGTTAAATAGTGGGCACCCTTCCAGCAAGCGCACAGCTTCTGTTACCACATCCAGCGCACTTTCGCCCGCTTCAAGCATTTTCTGCCCGGTTTCAACAATGGCAGACAGCGCCTCAATGTAGCGTAATTCCTGTTGCAGACTCATCTGCGCGCGGCTAATTGCGCCTGCGCCACCGTGAATTGCAATGACTGCTTTGCCCATAGTTTTCGTCCATTAAAGGGTGGCTCGCCACTTTTGCTATAAATATCAGAATTTTTATGAATTACTCATTCAATTTTTGAATATAGAAAGATGTATATGGCATGTAAAGGCAGGAACCCACGCTACGCCCGAGGTGGCATACAGTCCGGGGCGTTTTTCTGACATAATAAGCAAATTCGATTTTGCCTCCGCAGGAGTGTTTTCATGGAATTTACCACCGGTTTGATGCCGCTCGACACCGCGCTTAATGAGATGCTTTCTCGCGTTACCCCTCTGACTCCCCAGGAAACGCTGCCACTGGTACAGTGTTTTGGTCGCATTCTGGCAAGCGATGTCACTTCGCCGCTGGATGTCCCTGGGTTTGATAACTCCGCAATGGACGGCTACGCGGTTCGTTTAGCCGATGTCGCTTCCGGTCAACCACTGCCCGTCGCCGGTAAGTCGTTTGCGGGTCAGCCGTATCATGGCGAGTGGCCTGCTGGCACCTGTATTCGTATTATGACCGGCGCGCCGGTGCCGGAAGGCTGTGAAGCTGTGGTAATGCAGGAACAGACTGAACAAACGGACAATGGCGTACGTTTTACCGCTGAAGTAAGTCGCGGGCAAAATATTCGTCGACGCGGTGAGGATATCTCTGCGGGAGCAGTTGTTTTCCCGACAGGTACTCGCCTGACTACTGCCGAACTGCCCGTGATTGCTTCGTTGGGGATTGCCGAAGTTCCGGTGATTCGCAAAGTGCGTGTGGCGCTATTTTCCACGGGTGATGAGTTACAGTTACCCGGTCAGCCGCTGGGTGATGGTCAAATCTACGATACCAACCGTCTTGCCGTGCACCTGATGCTGGAACAGTTAGGTTGCGAGGTAATTAACTTAGGGATTATCCGTGACGACCCGAACGCATTACGTGCGGCATTTATTGAAGCTGACAGTCAGGCGGATGTGGTGATCAGTTCCGGCGGCGTTTCGGTTGGTGAAGCGGATTACACCAAAAACATTCTCGAAGAGCTGGGCGAAATCGCATTCTGGAAACTGGCGATTAAACCAGGCAAACCGTTTGCGTTCGGCAAACTCTCTAATAGCTGGTTCTGTGGCCTGCCGGGCAACCCGGTTTCTGCGACGCTGACTTTCTATCAACTGGTACAACCGTTACTGGCAAAATTAAGCGGCAACACCGCCAGCGGCCTGCCAGCGCGTCAGCGCGTACGCACAGTATCTCGACTGAAGAAATCCCCCGGACGTCTTGATTTCCAGCGTGGCGTGCTACAACGCAACGCCAACGGCGAACTGGAAGTGTCGACCACCGGACATCAGGGTTCGCATATTTTTAGTTCTTTTAGTCTCGGTAACTGTTTTATCGTGCTGGAACGCGATCGCGGAAATGTAGAAGCGGGCGAATGGGTAGAAGTCGAGCCATTTAACGCGTTGTTCGGGGGCTTGTAATGGCGGAACTCAGCGATCAGGAGATGCTGCGCTATAACCGGCAAATCATCCTGCGTGGTTTTGATTTTGACGGTCAGGAAGCGCTGAAAGATTCTCGCGTGTTGGTCGTTGGCCTGGGCGGGCTGGGGTGTGCAGCATCGCAATATCTGGCAAGTGCGGGCATCGGCAACCTGACGTTGCTCGACTTTGACACCGTTTCGCTCTCGAATCTGCAACGTCAGACACTACACAGTGATGCCACGGTCGGGCAACCGAAGGTTGAATCCGCCCGTGACGCACTGGCGCGAATCAATCCTCACATCGCGATTACACCGGTGAATGCGCTGCTTGACGACGCTGAACTTGCTGCGTTGATTGCCAAACACAATCTGGTGCTCGACTGTACAGATAATGTCACGGTGCGTAATCAACTTAACGCGGGCTGTTTTGCCGCAAAGGTGCCGCTGGTTTCTGGCGCGGCGATTCGTATGGAAGGTCAAATCACCGTCTTTACCTGGCAGGATGGTGAACCGTGCTACCGTTGCCTGAGTCGTCTGTTTGGCGAAAACGCGTTAACCTGCGTGGAAGCAGGCGTAATGGCTCCGTTGATCGGCGTAATTGGTTCGTTGCAGGCAATGGAAGCGATCAAACTGCTGGCAGGTTATGGCAAACCTGCCAATGGGAAAATCGTGATGTACGATGCGATGACCTGTCAGTTTCGCGAAATGAAGCTGATGCGCAATCCTGGATGTGAGGTGTGCGGACAGTAATTGTCGCCTGTAGTCCTGATAAGACGCGGCAGGCATCGCATGGGCATTTGCTCCAGACGCCAGATGCGGCGCGAACGCCTTATCTGGCCTACGGTTCGGGCGCAGATTTCCAGGCCTGATAAGACGCGGCAAGCGTCGGTGCACTCCGCCACGTCATAATCAATTTTTGAGGATGGTGAACGTCCTGTTAAATCGACGTCCGGCCAAACGCCCCCTGCCAGTCCTGCTCAAACTTCGCCACGGCGGCATCGACCGCCGGATAGCTAATCATCTGCTGCGCAACATCCAGCGGCAGCGTGATTGACTCACATCCTGCCAGTAAGCAGTCCAGCGCCTGACGCGGGGTTTTGAAACTCGCCGCCAGCACTTTCGCCTGTGGTGCATGCATTTTCAGCAACTGATGCAAATCGGTCACGGTCTGAATACCACTTCCGCCCTGGGCATCAATACGGTTCACGTAAGGCGCAACATATTCCGCACCCGCCAGCGCTGACAGCAGACCTTGCGCCGCACCATACACCGCCGTGCCCAACGTTGGGATCCCTTCCGTCTTTAACATCTTGATGGCTGCCAGCCCCTCGGCGGTCACCGGTACTTTAACCACGATATCCGCAATAATAGAACGCAGTTTGCGTGCATCGTTCAACATGCCTTCAGCGGTGGTAGCCATTACCTGGGCAAACAAACGCCCCTGCCCCCCCATCGCTTCGTGAAGTTCCGGAAGCACAACCTCCAGCGGCTTTTTGCCTGCAGCGATAATGCTTGGGTTAGTGGTCACACCCGCCAGCGGGAAAACACGCGCCAGCGCCTTCACTGCAGCAACGTCTGAAGTATCCAGATACAGTTCCATAGCCATCCTCAAATGTACTTTTGTATGAAATCAGACTATCACGAAAAAACCCTCTGAACAGTTGATGCACATCAATTTAACTTTCATTCGAAAGCTATTTAATGTTTGAACGAAACAGAGGGGCATCTATGATCTTCAATATTCAACGCTACTCGACCCACGACGGTCCCGGTATCCGCACCGTAGTTTTTCTTAAAGGCTGCTCATTGGGCTGCCGCTGGTGTCAGAACCCGGAAAGCCGCGCCCGCACGCAGGATCTGCTGTATGACGCACGTCTGTGCCTGGAAGGCTGCGAGCTGTGCGCTAAGGCGGCCCCGGAAGTGATTGAGCGAGCGCTGAATGGTTTACTTATCCATCGTGAAAAGTTAACGCCTGAGCATCTGAGCGCGCTGACCGACTGCTGCCCAACTCAGGCACTGACCGTATGCGGTGAAACAAAAAACGTTGAGGAGATCATGGCGACCGTCCTGCGCGACAAACCGTTTTACGATCGCAGCGGCGGCGGTTTAACGCTTTCTGGCGGGGAGCCGTTTATGCAGCCGGAAATGGCGGCGGCGTTACTGCAAGCCAGCCACGAAGCCGGTATTCATACCGCTGTGGAAACCTGTCTGCATGTGCCGTGGAAATATATCGCGCCTTCCCTGCCTTATATCGATCTGTTTCTTGCCGATTTAAAACACGTTGCCGACGCACCGTTTAAACAATGGACCGACGGTAACGCCGCCAGAGTGTTGGATAACCTGAAAAAACTTGCGGCGGCAGGGAAAAAAATCATCATCCGCGTACCGCTGATTCAGGGCTTTAATGCCGATGAAACCGCAGTGAAAGCCATTACCGATTTTGCCGCCGATGAACTACAGGTTGGTGAAATTCATTTCCTGCCCTACCACACGCTGGGCATCAACAAATATCACTTACTTAATCTGCCCTATGACGCCCCGGAAAAACCGCTTGATGCGCCAGAACTGCTCGACTTTGCCCAGCAGTATGCCTGCCAGAAAGGGTTAACCGCGACCTTACGAGGATAACAATCATGACAACACTGAAACTGGATACGCTCAGCGACCACATTAAAGCGCACAAAAATGCGCTGGTACATATTGTGAAACCACCGGTTTGTACCGAGCGCGCACAGCACTATACCGAGATGTATCAACAACATCTCGATAAGCCAATCCCGGTTCGTCGCGCGCTGGCGCTGGCGCATCACCTGGCTAATCGCACCATCTGGATCAAACACGATGAGTTGATCATCGGCAACCAGGCAAGCGAAGTCCGCGCCGCGCCGATCTTCCCGGAATATACCGTGTCGTGGATCGAAAAAGAGATTGATGATCTGGCGGATCGTCCCGGCGCTGGTTTTGCGGTGAGCGAAGAGAACAAACGTGTTCTACATGAAGTCTGCCCGTGGTGGCGCGGTCAAACCGTACAGGATCGCTGCTATGGCATGTTTACCGATGAGCAAAAAGGCCTGCTGGCAACCGGCATCATTAAAGCGGAAGGCAATATGACCTCCGGCGATGCGCACCTGGCGGTCAATTTCCCGCTGCTGCTGGAAAAAGGGCTTGATGGTCTGCGCGAAAAAGTGGCGGAGCGCCGCTCGCGTATTAACCTGACGGTACTGGAAGATTTGCACGGCGAGCAATTCCTGAAAGCCATTGATATCGTGCTGGTGGCAGTCAGTGAACACATTGAACGTTTCGCCGCCCTGGCGCGTGAAATGGCAGCCACCGAAACCCGCGAAAGCCGTCGCGATGAACTGCTGGCAATGGCCGAAAACTGCGATCTCATCGCCCACCAGCCACCGCAGACTTTCTGGCAAGCGCTGCAATTATGCTATTTCATCCAGTTGATTTTGCAGATCGAATCCAACGGTCACTCGGTATCGTTTGGTCGTATGGATCAGTATCTCTATCCGTACTATCGTCGCGACGTTGAACTCAACCAGACGCTGGATCGTGAACACGCCATTGAGATGCTGCATAGCTGCTGGCTGAAGTTGCTGGAAGTGAACAAAATCCGCTCCGGTTCGCACTCCAAAGCCTCTGCCGGTAGCCCGCTGTATCAGAACGTCACCATCGGTGGGCAAAACCTGGTTGATGGTCAGCCGATGGATGCGGTGAATCCGCTCTCCTACGCAATCCTCGAATCCTGTGGTCGCCTGCGTTCAACTCAGCCTAACCTCAGCGTGCGTTACCACGCGGGAATGAGTAACGATTTCCTCGATGCCTGCGTGCAAGTGATCCGCTGTGGCTTCGGGATGCCGGCATTTAACAACGATGAAATCGTGATCCCGGAATTTATTAAACTCGGTATTGAACCGAAGGACGCTTACGATTACGCGGCAATTGGCTGTATCGAAACTGCCGTCGGCGGCAAATGGGGCTATCGCTGCACCGGCATGAGCTTTATCAACTTCGCCCGCGTAATGCTGGCGGCGCTGGAAGGTGGTCGTGATGCCACCAGCGGCAAAGTGTTCCTGCCACAAGAAAAAGCGTTGTCAGCGGGTAACTTCAACAACTTCGATGAAGTCATGGACGCGTGGGATACACAAATCCGTTACTACACGCGCAAATCGATCGAAATCGAATATGTCGTCGACACCATGCTGGAAGAGAACGTACACGATATTCTCTGCTCGGCGCTGGTGGATGACTGCATTGAGCGAGCGAAAAGTATTAAGCAAGGCGGCGCGAAATATGACTGGGTTTCTGGCTTACAGGTCGGTATTGCCAACCTGGGTAACAGCCTGGCCGCTGTGAAAAAACTGGTGTTTGAACAAGGCGCGATTGGTCAGCAACAGCTTGCTGCCGCGCTGGCGGATGACTTTGAAGGGCTGACTCACGAGCAACTGCGTCAGCGTCTGATTAATGGCGCGCCGAAGTACGGCAACGACGATGATACCGTCGATACACTGCTGGCTCGCGCTTATCAGACCTATATCGATGAACTGAAGCAGTACCATAATCCGCGCTACGGTCGTGGCCCGGTTGGCGGTAACTATTACGCAGGTACGTCGTCTATCTCCGCGAACGTACCGTTTGGTGCACAGACGATGGCGACACCGGATGGGCGTAAAGCACATACACCTCTGGCGGAAGGTGCAAGCCCGGCCTCCGGCACCGACCACCTCGGCCCAACGGCGGTGATTGGTTCGGTAGGTAAACTGCCTACGGCGTCGATTCTCGGTGGTGTACTGCTCAACCAGAAACTGAATCCGGCGACACTGGAGAACGAGTCCGACAAGCAGAAGCTGATGGTTCTGCTGCGTACCTTCTTCGAAGTGCATAAAGGCTGGCATATTCAGTACAACATCGTTTCCCGCGAAACACTGCTGGAAGCAAAAAAACATCCTGATCAGTATCGAGATCTGGTGGTACGTGTAGCAGGCTATTCCGCCTTCTTCACCGCGCTCTCTCCTGACGCTCAGGACGATATCATCGCCCGTACCGAACATATGCTGTAGTCCTCTCCGCCCGGTAGCCGTCGTTACCGGGCTAAATCATTCACATAATCAATTCTCCCTTACTTTCATTCGAAATATAATTTGTGCTCCACGTCACATTGTTATTACACTGTTACGGTTTCATTTTTGAGCCAGGAGCACACATATGAGCGTAAAAGTTATCGTCACAGACATGGACGGTACTTTTCTTAACGATGCCAAAACGTACAATCGGGCACGTTTTATGGCGCAATATCAGGAGCTGAAAAAGCGCGGCATCGAGTTCGTTGTCGCCAGCGGTAACCAGTATTACCAGCTCATTTCCTTCTTTCCTGAGCTAAAGAATGAGATCTCTTTTGTCGCGGAAAATGGCGCGCTGGTCTACGAACATGGCAAGCAGTTGTTCCACGGCGAACTGACCCCGCATGAATCTCGAATTGTCATTGGTGAACTACTGAAAGATAAACAGCTCAATTTTGTTGCCTGCGGTCTGCAAAGTGCATACATCAGTGAAAATGCCCCTGAATCATTCGTTGCATTGATGGCAAAACACTACCATCGCCTGAAACCGGTAAAAGATTATCAGGACATTGATGATGTTCTGTTCAAGTTTTCACTTAACCTGCCGGATGAGCAGATCCCGCTGGTAGTTGACAAACTGCACGTTGCGCTCGACGGCATAATGAAACCCGTTACCAGTGGCTTTGGGTTTATCGACCTGATTATTCCCGGCCTGCATAAAGCGAACGGCATTTCACGGTTACTGAAACGCTGGGATCTGTCGCCGCAAAATGTGGTGGCAATTGGCGACAGCGGTAACGACGCAGAGATGCTGAAAATGGCGCGTTATTCTTTTGCGATGGGCAATGCAGCGGAAAACATTAAACACATCGCCCGTTACACTACCGATGATAATAATCATGACGGCGCGCTGAATGTGATTCAGGCGGTGCTGGATAACACAGATCCTTTCAATAAGTAATCTTCCCCTGGCCGGAGCGCCCCCTCCGGCCTCTCTCTTTTTTCTCGCTTTGTGCAGTGACTCAAGATTTTTATCTTGCGTTAACTTATTTTTAACTTAAAGTATCAATCGTAATCATTTTTACTTTCGAATGAAAGATGCGAGGTTGATATGACTTTTACCTGTGAGACACTGCCAACAGATACGAAAGCGGCTATCCGTAAGATGAAAGCGGAGCTGCGACAGCAGATCGGTGATGTGCAACATGTCTTCGATAAACTCTCAGCAAAAATCGAAGCGCGTGTAGCAGAAATAGATGCCCTGAAAGCACAAGGATTGCCGGTTTGGCCGGAGATCTCTTATAGGGATATTGCAGCCGGTACAGTAAACAATGTCACTCGCAATGAAATTAAGCGCCGCGGTTGTGCGGTAATAAAAGGCCATTTCCCTCGTGAGCAGGCGCTGGCGTGGGATCGCGCAATGCTCGACTACCTTGATGCCAATCACTTTGATGATGTGTATAGAGGTCCTGGCGACAGTTTTTTCGGTTCGCTGGAGGCTTCTCGCCCCGAAATCTATCCCATTTACTGGTCACAGGCGCAGATGCAAGCGCGACAGAGCGACAATATGTCTGCGGTTCAATCTTTCCTTAACCGCCTGTGGAAATCTGAAAGCAACGGCAAACAATGGTTTGATCCCGATGTCAGCGTGATTTATCCGGACAGAATTCGCCGTCGCCCACCAGGCACGACGTCCAAAGGTCTGGGCGCACACACCGATTCTGGTGCTCTGGAACGCTGGTTATTACCCGCTTATCAGCGCGTTTTTGCCAATGTTTTCAACGGTAATTTTGATGATTATGATCCGTGGGATGCTGCGCATCGTACCGATGTAGAAGAATACACCGTAGATAACACCACCAAATGTTCGGTGTTCCGCACGTTTCAGGGCTGGACGGCGCTCTCCGATATGTTGCCTGGCCAGGGATTATTACATGTGGTGCCAATCCCGGAAGCGATGGCATACGTTTTACTGCGTCCGTTACTGGATGACGTACCGGACGACGAGCTGTGCGGTGTCGCGCCTGGTAAGGTTCTGCCAATTTCAGAGAAATGGCACCCATTGTTGATAAAAGCACTCACGTCAATTCCGGCAATAACAGCGGGGGATTCCGTCTGGTGGCACTGCGATGTGATTCACTCCGTCGCGCCGGTAGACAATCAACAAGGCTGGGGGAACGTGATGTATATTCCCGCCGCGCCGATGTGCGAGAAAAACCGGGCTTATGCGCACAAGGTCAGAAAGGCACTGGAAAAAGGCGTCTCGCCGGGTGACTTCCCACGTGAAGATTATGAAGCAAACTGGGAAGGCCGCTTTACGCTGGAGGATCTGAACGTTCACGGTAAACGCGCGCTGGGCATGGACGTGTGAAAGTTGATAGATTAGTGGAAGTGAGGTTAAGGAAGTCGGTTCGATGTTACTCAGAGAGCTGACAACGTGCGCTTTGTTAATGCCGGATGCGACCTACAAAATCTTGCAGATTCAATATATTGCAGGGACTGCGTAGGCCTTATAAGCGTAGCGCATCAGGCAATCTTGCGTTTGTCCTCAGCCGCCGTCACCCCGACTGTATCGGGGTGACGGGCAATAACTTACTCGATCCCTCTGCTACGCAGATAATCTTCGTAGTTGCCGCTAAAGTCGATCACGCGTTCCGGAGTGATTTCCAGAATACGGGTCGCCAGGGAGCTTACGAACTCACGGTCGTGAGAAACAAAGATCAGCGTGCCCTGATACAGTTCCAGTGCCATGTTCAGCGACTCGATGGATTCCATATCCAGGTGGTTGGTCGGTTCGTCCATGATCAGAATATTCGGTTTCTGCATCATTAACTTACCAAACAACATACGGCCTTTTTCACCACCGGAAAGTACTTTAGCAGGCTTTTTGATGTCGTCCTGGCTGAACAACAAACGACCGAGAATGCTGCGTACCGCCTGCTCGTCATCGCCTTCCTGCTTCCACTGGCTCATCCATTCAAACACGGTCAGATCATTATCGAACTCATATTCATGATCCTGTGCGTAGTAACCAATACGCGCATTTTCTGACCATTTTACAGTACCATTGTCCGGTTCCAGATCCCCTACCAGCGTTTTCAGCAGGGTCGATTTACCGACGCCATTGGTGCCGAGTACTGCCAGCTTTTCACCCACTTCCAGCAGCAGGTTGATATTTTTAAACAGCGGACCGTTATCAAACCCTTTAGTCAGGCCTTCTACTTCCAGCGCATTACGGAACAGCTTCTTATCCTGCTCAAAACGAATGAACGGGTTCTGACGGCTGGAGGCTTTCACCTCTTCCAGTTTGATTTTATCAATCTGACGCGCACGTGAAGTCGCCTGACGAGATTTCGACGCGTTGGCGCTAAAGCGGCTTACAAAGGACTGCAACTCGGCAATCTGCGCTTTCTTCTTGGCGTTATCAGCCAGCAGGCGTTCGCGTGCCTGGGTCGCCGCCGTCATGTACTCATCGTAGTTACCCGGATAAACGCGCAGCTCACCGTAATCCAAATCCGCCATGTGCGTACAGACCATATTGAGGAAGTGACGGTCGTGCGAAATGATGATCATGGTGCTGTCACGCTCGTTCAGCACCTGCTCCAGCCAACGAATGGTATCAATGTCCAGGTTGTTGGTTGGTTCGTCGAGCAGGAGAATATCAGGATCGGCAAACAGCGCCTGCGCCAGCAACACACGCAGTTTCCAGCCTGGAGCCACTTCGCTCATTGGACCGTAGTGTTGCTCCACTGGAATACCCACGCCAAGCAGCAGCTCACCGGCGCGTGCTTCCGCAGAGTAACCGTCCATTTCGCCGTATTTCACTTCCAGATCGGCAACTTTGTAGCCATCTTCTTCGCTCATTTCCGGCAAAGCATAGATGCGGTCGCGCTCCTGTTTCACTTCCCACAACTCTTTATGCCCCATGATCACCGTATCCAGCACGGTGAACTCTTCAAAGGCAAATTGATCCTGGCGCAGTTTACCAATGCGCTCGTTGGGATCGAGGGAAACGTTGCCCAGCGTCGGCTCTAAGTCGCCGCCGAGGATCTTCATAAAGGTGGATTTACCACTACCGTTCGCGCCAATCAGGCCGTAACGGTTGCCGCCGCCAAATTTGACGGAAATGTTTTCAAACAACGGCTTACTGCCGAACTGCATGGTGACGTTACTGGAAACTAACACAGGCGTATCCTGAAAAGAGATATGACAAACCGCGTATTATGCCATAAGTCTGAAAGAAGATCCCGCTCGCCGCTTAAGGTCTACACTCTTCCCAAAGGCAAAAAATGTGATTTCGTACACATCTGATTTCACTGTTAGCAGGAATGAACATATAATGCGCTTCCAATACTCTAATATTCTCAACCTAATGGCCTGCCAGGCACGAAATCTCGCTTAACATGAATATGAAATTGAAAACGTTATTCGCAGCGGCCTTCGCTGTTGTCGGCTTTTGCAGTACCGCGTCAGCGGTAACTTATCCTCTGCCAACCGACGGGAGTCGCCTGGTTGGTCAGAATCAGGTGATCACCATTCCAGAAGGCAATACCCAGCCGCTGGAGTATTTTGCGGCCGAGTATCAGATGGGGCTTTCCAATATGATGGAAGCGAACCCTGGTGTGGATACCTTCCTGCCGAAAGGCGGCACCGTCTTGAACATTCCGCAGCAACTGATCCTGCCAGATACGGTTCATGAAGGTATTGTAATTAACAGCGCAGAGATGCGTCTGTATTACTATCCGAAAGGGACTAACACCGTTATCGTGCTGCCGATCGGGATTGGTCAGTTAGGTAAAGACACGCCTATCAACTGGACCACCAAAGTAGAACGTAAGAAAGCCGGCCCGACCTGGACACCGACCGCCAAAATGCATGCGGAATACCGTGCTGCAGGCGAACCGCTTCCGGCTGTTGTTCCGGCTGGTCCGGATAACCCAATGGGGCTGTACGCTCTGTACATCGGTCGCCTGTACGCTATCCACGGCACCAACGCCAACTTTGGTATCGGCCTGCGTGTAAGCCACGGTTGTGTGCGTCTGCGTAACGAAGATATCAAATTCCTGTTCGAGAAAGTGCCTGTTGGTACGCGCGTACAGTTTATTGATGAACCAGTGAAAGCGACCACCGAGCCAGACGGCAGCCGTTATATTGAAGTCCATAACCCGCTGTCTACGACCGAAGCTCAGTTTGAAGGTCAGGAAATTGTACCAATTACCCTGACGAAGAGCGTACAGACCGTGACCGGTCAGCCAGATGTTGATCAGGCGGTTCTGGACCAGGCTATTCAAAACCGTTCCGGGATGCCAGTTCGTCTGAATTAATCTTCAAAACTTAAGCAAAAGGCGGACTGATAATCCGCCTTTTTTATTTTCCAGCGCTTATCCAACCGGGAGCATAACTAACAAAACGTATCCTACCAGCGCCGCCCACAACAGCATTGGTATCGAATAGAGATGGAAACGCCACCAGATACGACGATCGTTCGCCATACGCAGTGCAATCAAATTTGCCAGCGATCCCGGTAACAAACCAAAACCCCCGACATTTACCGCCCAGGCCAGTAACAACGACGGCGGCACATAGTTCAGCAGCAAAATTGTGCCCGGCACATTACTGATCACCTGCGATAAACCAATTGCCGTTAGCCATAATCCGGGTTCGGATAAATGACTCACGTGACTCAACACGCCCTGTAAAGCTGGAAGTTGGGTCAGCAAATGGACGTCGATAAACATCGCCATAAACACCAGCAGCAGCGTCCAGTCCACACTCAACACCACGCGACGTGCCAGCAGCGCAAATCCCGCTGCTACAATCACCAGCCCCCATAGCTCTTGTTTCAACTCAAGCGCCGTAAGAAAAACGATATACAGTCCCAGACAACTCCACACCAGTCGCGGCTTCCACTCCGGCGTTTGCGTACCAGTATGATACTGCAACGCCCTTCCAGGGAAACAACACCAGCACAGCAGCAATAGTGTCAGCATCATCACGCCAGCCAGCGGTGCCATTTGTGCAATAAAACCGGCGAACGAAAGGCCAGAGCGTCCCCAGATAAGAATATTTTGCGGGTTGCCTATCGGCGTCAGCAGCGATCCGGCATTCACCGCCAGCGCCTCGAATATAATCAACCGATTAACCGGGATCTCACACAGTCTCTTTAGCGTAATGGTCAGCGGAACAACAATGAACAGCGCAACATCGTTGGTCAGAAACGTAGAAAGTAGCGCCGCCGCCAGCACCATAAACATTGCCAGTCGACGTTCAGTGGCAAAACGGTGCACCATTTTACGCCCCAGCACATCAAAATAACCGCTTAACTCCACACCTTTGGTCAGCAGCATCAGGCCACTTAAGGTGATGATGGTGTGCCAGTCGATAGCGCCAGGCCAGGACTTTGGTGCGAAAGGAACGAAAAAACTTAATCCGATGCCAACAAGAATTAATAACTGAAAAAAGCGATCGCCTTGTAGCGTGCGTAAAAAAGGCAGGCTCATTTGGCACCGTGTTTCTGGGTAAACAAACGAAAGGCGTCCAGCGTCTCTTCACTGACATGGTGTTCCATACCCTCCGCGTCACGACGGGCGATTTCCGGGCTGACGCCCAACACCAGCAAGAAATTTTCGACAATCTGATGCCGCTCACGGCTTTCCTGCGCCAGCTTTTCCCCTTCCGCAGTCAAAAACACGCCTCGCCAGGGGATCATTTCAATTAGCCCCATTGTTGCCAGCCGCTTGAGCATTTTAGCCACCGTCGGTTGAGAGACGCCCAGACGGGCGGCCATATCAACCTGACGTGCTTCTCCCACTTCTCTAATCAAATCAGAAATCAGCTCAACGTAATCGTCGATAAGCTCGCGACGATGTGCCTCTCTGACCTGGCGAAACCCTTCAACGTGCTCTTCCACGTTCACTAACTGCGTCACTTTTTTTACTGTTGGCGTACCTGCGCGACGACTCATTGTGCTTCCTCATTATGGTGACACATATATAGCGCTCTCATTTCGTGCGCACATTGTAAACCAGAGTTGTGAAGGCACAAAAATTTAACGTTTTAGCAATAGCTATATAATATAGCCTGTGCTATATCTGTATGTAATGCAATCATCCCTCATGGATCGACGGGATTAGCAAGTCAGGAGGTCTTATGAATGAGTTCAAGAGGTGTATACGCGTGTTTAGTTACTCCCCCTTTAAAGTGCGGTTAATGCTGCTCTCGATGTTGTGCGATATGGTCAACAACAAACCGCAGCAAGATAAACCCTCCAATAAATAGCGGCGTCGCGGTACGCCGCTTCACTCCAGCTTTTAGCAGAAACATTGTTTGGCTTGAAAAACCCCACTTTTTGTCGGATTTGCTATCCTCTTCGCAAAAGATTTTTTCGTCAGTAGTTGACCTGAGCGGCGGCTCGCTCTATCTTCTTGCAGCCCTGCGTATATTGCGGCTCGCGGATGCGGACCACTCCACTCTCTTCTCGCACTCTTGCAGGTATTGACCCTTGACGCCAGGGTGAGCACATGGCGTTTGTTACGATAGTGGCATATGAATTTAACCCTCAAAGAATCGCTTGTTACCCGTAGCCGGGTATTTAGCCCGTGGACTGCGTTCTACTTTTTACAGTCGCTATTAATTAATCTCGGCTTAGGCTATCCCTTCAGTTTGCTCTACACCGCCGCGTTTACGGCTATTTTGCTTTTGCTATGGCGGACATTGCCTCGCGTGCAAAAAGTCCTGATCGGCGTCAGTTCGTTAGTGGCAGCTTGTTATTTCCCCTTTGCTCAGGCCTACGGCGCGCCTAACTTCAATACATTGCTGGCATTGCACTCCACAAATATGGAAGAGTCGACTGAAATCCTGACGATTTTTCCGTGGTACAGCTATCTGGTCGGCTTATTTATTTTTGCGCTCGGCGTGATTGCTGTCCGGCGAAAAAAAGAGAGTGAAAAAGCGCGCTGGAATAAATTCGACAGCCTGTGCCTGGTATTCAGCGTGGCGACATTTTTTGTCGCTCCGGTTCAAAACCTGGCCTGGGGCGGCGTATTTAAACTGAAAGATACTGGCTATCCGGTATTTCGTTTTGCTAAGGATGTCATCGTTAACAATAACGAGGTAATTGAAGAGCAAGAACGGATGGCGAAACTTTCCGGGATGAAAGACACCTGGACGATTACGGCAGTTAAGCCGAAATACCACACTTATGTGGTGGTGATCGGTGAAAGTGCGCGGCGCGACGCGCTTGGTGCCTTTGGCGGCCACTGGAACAACACCCCGTTTGCCAGCAGCGTTAACGGCCTGATTTTTGCCGATTACATTGCCGCCAGTGGTTCCACGCAAAAATCGCTCGGCTTAACGCTTAACCGCGTGGTCGATGGCAAGCCACAGTTTCAGGATAACTTTGTCACCCTTGCCAACCGCGCGGGTTTTCAGACATGGTGGTTTTCCAATCAGGGACAAATTGGTGAATACGATACCGCCATCGCCAGCATCGCCAAACGTGCGGATGAAGTGTACTTCCTGAAAGAAGGGAATTTTGAAGCCGATAAGAACACCAAAGACGAAGCGTTGCTGCAAATGACCGCTCAGGTGTTGGCGGAAGAACACTCGCAACCGCAACTGATTGTTTTACATCTGATGGGCTCACATCCGCAGGCCTGCGACCGGACACAAGGCAAATACGAAACCTTCGTACAATCGAAAGAAACGTCATGCTATCTCTACACCATGACGCAAACGGACGACTTACTGCGCAAACTTTATGACCAGTTACGCAACAGCGGTAACAGTTTCTCTATGGTTTACTTTTCTGACCACGGTCTGGCCTTTAAGGAACGCGGTAAAGAAGTCCAGTATCTGGCTCACGACGATAAATATCAGCAAAATTTCCAGGTGCCTTTTATGGTCATTTCAAGCGACGATAAAGCGCATCGGGTAATTAAAGCACGCCGTTCAGCCAATGACTTCTTAGGCTTTTTCTCACAGTGGACGGGGATAAAAGCGAAGGAAATTAACATCAAATACCCGTTTATTTCTGAAAAGAAAGCCGGGCCGATATACATCACAAACTTCCAGTTACAGAAGGTGGATTACAACCATCTCGGAACCGATATATTCGATCCCAAATCTTGAGACAAAAAAATCCGCCCCGAGAGGTAATGCCGATCAGTTAAGGATCAGTTGACCGATCCAGTGGCTGTGTAAGAATCCGGAAACGCTCACTCGTTTCCGGATTTTTTTATGCACATTGGACAGGCCCTTGATCTGGTATCCCGTTACGAT